>NZ_JAFLMY010000006.1:0-344627 GCF_017313375.1 Agrobacterium sp. Ap1 | reverse complement strand
GTTACTTCTGCAACTCATTACTTGATATCTCGCCAACGTTGAGCCACCTCACATCGAGGGTGTTTTTCAACGGTATCCGCCAAAAGCGGTCATTTGCGCAGGAAGACGAATCGTCCGATTTGGGTCCGCAGCCAGACAGTTTGTTTCCGTGGCCGGGCATCGATAAGATGCGACGAGGCATCCGATCGCACTACGGCTTGGGTGGACGACCTGAAGGAAGCCGCACACACCTTATATACCTGTAGGCATTTGCGGGAGGATTTCGGACCAAATTAGAACATAACAAGCACAAATAACCTTTTATCTGTGCGCATCGACGCGAAAAATTTTTCGTAACAACCATTGGCCTGTATATTCCGGATCAGATGAATCGCCGGAGCAACTGCCATCTCATTGCTGTCACCTAAGCCTGCCGAGCCCGTCACTGAGGCAAAGCCGCGTAAGCAACTGCTCTACTTCTGTGATGAAAGTAGTCAGAGCGACGACGCTTACATGGCCGTCGCTGGCATTGCCGTGGCTCAAGAGGCGATCCCGCATATTTTGGGAAAGATGACCACTATCCGTGAGAAATACGGGAAACAGGGTGAGGTGAAATGGAAGAACGCCAAGTCAAGAAATGGCGTTGTCCATGAGGCCTACATCCGATTGTTGTTTGATCTAATTGAGGAAAACCGACTGCATTTCCATATCAAGTTTGCCCGAATGGACGAATACGATCACAAGCTGTCCGGGCCGCGCCGGAAAATCGATACGGTCAGCAAGAGTTTCTTTCAGCTCCTGTTGCATCGGCCAGTCGCGTACTATGGCCATGAAGCAGATATCCATATTCATCCGGACGATGGCAACTGCACGGCACAACTGAAAGACCAGATTGGGGCGCTGAACTTCGTAGGTAAGCGTTTGTGCGGTAAGCCGGGCGTGGTGAAAATTGTGCAGCCGCGCAGTTCGGAGCGTGAGCCTATGCTGCAGCTTTTGGACTGCACTCTGGGAGCGCTGGCAGCTTACAGAAATGGTCGACACGAGCTGGAAGAGATCAGCGACACGAAGAAGCGTTTGACCCGCCTCGCGTTTGAGCTGACCGGATGGCCGGACATCACGGGTAGCTGCTATGATAAGCGCAAGCTGAGTAGATGGAACTCGGTTCCGAGGTTTAAGAAGAGCTGAGAGCGCGACCGAAGGGGCTAGTCTGTGGTTTACAGACGATCTGGTTGAAGACCCAGGAGTTCGCCCGCATCGGTATACAAGAGCTAGCGTTGCGTTGTGCGATTCGCAACATGGCGCGTGTCGCGATAGGACTCATCCTATTGATTGAACGCCAATAAAAATTATCGCTAGCTGATCTTGCGGAGCGGTTCCCGATATTATGGTGATCGCTAACCTTAGGAATGCCTCGATGTCCGCGATAGCCTGTGCCGCGTAGAAGGGGCGATGGTGAGATGTCCGCAATGGGCCGATGGCAGACATCGACTGCATTTGCGGATAGCAAAAGGGGCGCAGATGCTGCGCCCCTTGCTTCGGCCCGATCCCGATCGTGTCGGTCAGGCTTCGGCGTACCAGCGGGCGGGCAGGGATTGCATTTGTTCGGCTTCCTTGCTTTTGAACAGCTGCGTCGACGAAGCGCCGGTGTCCGTTGCCGAGATCTGGTCGAGCATCTGCCGGATCATCTGGTCATGTACATTGGCCGCAGCGCGCCGCTGGCTGGCCGAGACGTCCTCATTGGCCTTCGCAGACGAACGTTGGCTGATCGCCTGAAGATCGGCCAGCAGCGGGGTGACGAAATCACGGACACCCGAACCTGCCGCGGGCGCGCTTGTTGACGCTGAACCGTCGGCCTGGCCGGCAGATGAATCCGCATCCGGCTCGCTGCCCGATATGCTATCGTCTTCGGCCGATGCCGAAGCTTCATCAGAGGTGGAGTGCTCGGCGACGGCTTCATCCGGTGGAACATCGCCGTCTGCCGCATGGGGCGCCTCGGCGGTCTCCGTCTCGTCCACAGGCTGAGAAGCGCTCTCGTCTACCGGCTCGTCCGTTCCCGCTTCGGCAGGCGGCGTCGGGCCATAGGTGCCGTCATCGGTTTCTTCCGGCGAGTAGTTTTCGACTGTGTCGGACTGGCTGCCGCTTGATGGTGCCGTGTTGTTTTCACCAGTCGTCGTTTCGTTGTCCGTCGCATCGGAAGAACCGGACGATGGCGATGATTGGCTCGGTGAGCTGGACTGGCTTCCGCCACCGAAAATACCTTCGAGAAACACTATATTCTCCGCTGTTAACGAATGCGGAGCGGCCTCTAGCATCTGCGGATTGAAGCCGGGTCAACGCGCGAATAACAAATAAAATCAATATTTAAGAATCTGAAAATATGATTGAATGATAGATTTCTCATGTTGGTGAAATCATGGCCCGGATGTCCATGCCGCCATGTTTTGGCCGGGTCGCTCATGTCTATCGCAAGGCCCTTGTCGAACGTATGGAGTTGATCTGCCTTGCCCCCTGGAAAACTATCCTTTCTCGCTCTTTTCGGTGCGGCCGTTATTGCCGTTGCGGCTCCCGCCCGGGCCGCTGAGCCAGTGCGCTGCACCGTCATTCTCGACGTCGACACCGGTATGGCAATCCACCGGGAGGGCGGATGTGATAGCCCCTTCTATCCGCAATCGACCTTCAAGCTGCCGCTGGCGATGATGGGCTACGACAAGGGTATACTTGTGGATGACCATAATCCCCGCTGGGAATACCAGGCGAAGTTCAAGCGCTCTGAGCGCGAGCAGAAGACGACCGACCCGACGATATGGGAGAAGGACTCGATCGTCTGGTATTCGCAGGAAATCACCCGCCGTCTCGGAAAGGAGGCCTTCGCCGATTACGTCCGCCGGTTCGACTACGGCAATCGGGACGTTAATGGCGGGCCGGGCGGCACCGACGGGCTGACGGAATCCTGGCTCAGTTCCTCGCTGAAGATATCGCCCGACCAGCAGGTGGATTTCCTGCGGCGCTTCATCACCGGCAAGCTGCCGATCTCGGCAAAGGCGGTGACCATGACACAGGCGATCGTGCCTGTTTTCGAGGCCGGTGACGGCTGGACGGTTCATGGCAAGACCGGCGCAGGCTCTCTTCGAAACGCCAATGGCAAGCTGGACGGCAGCCGCCCGCTCGGCTGGTTCGTCGGCTGGGCCGAGAAGGGCGACAAGAAGGTCGTCTTCGCCCGCGTGCTGGCGGACAACAAGCGGCATCCCGATCAGCCGATCAGCTACACCGTCCGTGACGGCCTGATTTCCGATCTGCCGAAGCTGGCGTCTGCCCGGCCGAATTGAAATCTGATGCGAGCCGGGCTTACCGACCCGGCTCGCACAATTCCGTCAGGCATTTGCCTGAAAACGCACGCCGCTTTCATTGAGGAAGCAGGTCTTGTCGAATGCGGCCAGATCCAGCGGATTGGCAAGCCGCACATCGTCGAGCGTCGGAAACGGCTTGTCTTTCGGATCATAGCTGCGGCTGATCTGCGATACGAAAACGATGATCAGGCCTTTCGATCTCGCGAAGGATTGCAGCGCCGAAATTTGTTGGTCGAGCGGCGGGGTCGAACGTCGCTGATCCAGCAATTGTAGATAGTCGACCACGATCAATGTGCCGGGGGCGGCATCCTCCGTGGCCTTGATGATGTAATCGGCACTGATCCCGTCCGAGCAATCCGAAATGAACTGCTTGCCATAGCGGGAAGGCTCCGTTCCCAGCCGTAAGAGCCGGTCGGCGATCTGCGCTTGCGTATATTCCAGCGTGAAGAAGAAGGCGCGGCTGCCTGCCCTCATCGCCTCGATTGCCAGTTCCAGTGCCATTAGCGTCTTGCCAAGTCCGGGCCTTGCGCCGATCAACACCAGATCGCCATGCTTCAGTTGTTGATATAGTTCACTGGCTGGAGACGCGGCGGCGTGGCGCGCCGCAAGCAGGCTCCAGCTTTTGCAGCCTTCGGTGCGTGCGATACGGTCGAGCGCGGCATTGAGAGGGATGGATTGTTGGCGCGACAGGGCCTTGGCCTTACGCTTCAGGTGATAGATGGGGGCCGAAAATTTCATCGACGAAAACCTCCTGATGCGAGCAATATTCGCAATCCCTCCTTTTGCTTCTGCCCGGACAGTCGGTTGAAATCGCCAGTGCCCAGCATGAAATCTGCTTTCCCGATCGGAGGGGGGAGGCGCGGGCCGCGCCGGAATCAGATGATAGCCGAAGCCCGTCAGATCCGGAAGCGGCGCGATGCCCAAACGATCAGCACGCCGAAGACGGTCGCCAGCAATCCCCAGAAGATCCAGGGCGTCTGGTTTATCATGAAGCTGGAGCGCGGGTAGGGAAACACGCCCGTGCCCTGACCGATCCAGACAAGCCCGATGAGGCCGACGAGAAAACCGAAAATACCGGCGATAAGCCTGATTAAATGCATTGCCGCTCTCTCATGTCGTTGAGGTCACGAGGAAGATAAGACGAATGCCGCTGCCATCAATGCCGGATGGTTGCCGCGGATGCGGCAAACCGATCCCCGCAAATGAAAGGGCCCGGCTGTTCACCGGGCCTGATAGTGTCAGAGCGACTTTGCCGCGCCGCCATCGACGCGCAGCATCGTGCCGGTAATGTAGCTTGCCGGTTCCGAGCAGAGGAAGGCGCCGGCGGCACCGAATTCCGCGACCGTGCCGAGGCGACCGGCCGGAATGGTCTTCACCGAAGCTTCGCGGACTTCTTCCATGCTCTTGCCGAGCCGTTTGGCATTGGCGCCATCCAGTTCCTCGATACGGTCCGTCAGGATACGGCCTGGAAGCAGCATGTTTGCGGTCACGCCGGAGCCGGCGACTTCGGTTGCAAGCGTCTTGTTCCAGCCGACCAGCGCGCCGCGCAGCGTGTTGGACAGTGCCAGGTTGGGGATCGGTTCGAGGACGCCGGAAGAGGCGACGGTCAGGATGCGGCCCCAGCCTTGTTCCTTCATCTGCGGCAGGAGCGCGTTGGTCAGCGAAATCACCCTTAGCACCATCGACTGGAAGAAGCTGTCGAGCTTGTCGGCGCTCATGTCCTGCGTGCCGCCGGGCGTCGGGCCTCCGGTGTTGTTGACGAGAATATCGATGCCGCCGAGCTTTTGGTTAACCGCTTCAACCATTGCCTCGACGAAATTCTCGTCGGCGAGGTCGCCCCAGACCCAGTCAGCCTTGCCTTTTCCGGCGGCGTTGATCGTCTTGCAGTTTTCGGCGAGCTTGTCGCCCGAACGTCCCACCAGGAGAACATTGGCGCCTTCATTGGCGAGCGCCGTTGCGATCCCGAGGCCCAAACCGCGCGAAGAAGCGAGGACAAGCGCCCTTTTGCCCGAAATTCCCAGATCCATTCCGTTCTCCTGTGACGATGTTGTCTGTGCATGCGGTTATAATGGCCGCGGCTCACATTGGAAGCCTGATCCGGTCTTTGGATCGGCTCGATCAGGCGCAGACGAAGCGGGGCGGCGTTAGGACGCAATCATGCATGAGGCCTTGGCTTGTGGTGCGGTTTGACTTTACGGATATCCTGTTTCGAAGGAACTTGCAGCTTGTCAGGTTGTATGACAACAAGAGCTTGAAGGTTTGTGCGGCATTTTGACGTTGACGTAAACGTTATTTGTCCCGCAGATAAGGGGGTGGGTCTTCGTGTCTGGTCAGCCGGTGTCGCATCTCGGCTCGACAACCATCCTGGCATTTGCCAAGGAATAGTTTGACAAAAGGGGATCCCGCCAAGGCGGAGGCATATGGAATGAGCGAAGAGATGGAACTTCCCGAACGGGAGATGATGGAATTCGACGTCGTGATCGTCGGTGCTGGCCCGGCCGGCCTGTCCGCTGCAATCCGGCTGAAGCAAATCAATCCCGACCTCACCGTCGTGGTGCTGGAAAAGGGCGCGGAAGTCGGCGCCCATATTCTCTCCGGCGCGGTGGTCGACCCGGTCGGCATCGATGCGCTCCTGCCTGGTTGGCAGGAGGAGGAGGGGCATCCGTTCAAGACCAAGGTCACCGACGACCAGTTCCTGTTCTTGGGGCCAGCCGGCTCCGTCCGACTGCCGAACTTCGCCATGCCGCCGCTGATGAACAATCACGGCAAGTACATCGTCTCGCTCGGCAATGTCTGTCGGTGGCTTGCGACCAAGGCGGAGGAACTCGGTGTCGAGATCTATCCGGGCTTTGCCGCAAGCGAAGTGCTTTATGACGATGCAGGCAACGTTATCGGCGTAGCGACCGGCGACATGGGCATCGAGAAGAACGGCGAGCCGGGCCCGAATTATACCCGCGGCATGGCGCTCTTGGGCAAATACACGCTGATCGGCGAGGGCGTGCGCGGCTCGCTTGCCAAGCAGCTGATCGAGAAGTTCGAGCTGTCGAAGGATCGTGACGTCCAGAAATTCGGCATCGGCATCAAGGAACTCTGGGAGGTCAAGCCCGAGAACCACAAGCAGGGTCTCGTCCAGCACTCCTTCGGCTGGCCGCTCGACATGAAGACCGGCGGTGGTTCCTTCCTCTATCACTTGGAAGACAATCTTGTTGCCGTCGGCTTCGTCCTGCACCTGAACTACAAGAACCCCTATCTCTTTCCCTTCGAGGAGTTCCAGCGGTTCAAGACCCATCCGGCAATCGCGCCGACTTTCGAGGGCGCCAAGCGCATCTCCTATGGCGCGCGTGCTATCACCGAGGGGGGCTACCAGTCGGTGCCGAAGCTTTCCTTCCCCGGCGGCGCGCTGATCGGCTGCTCGGCAGGCTTCGTCAACGTGCCGCGTATCAAGGGTTCGCATAACGCAGTCCTCTCCGGCATTCTCGCCGCCGACAAGATTGCCGCCGCGATCGCCGATGGTCGCGCCAATGACGAACCGGTCGAGATCGAAAACGAATGGCGTTCAGGCCCGATCGGCAAGGACCTGAAACTGGTCCGCAACGTCAAGCCGCTCTGGTCTAAGTTCGGCACCATTATCGGCATCCCGCTCGGCGGGCTGGACATGTGGACCAACCAGCTGTTCGGCTTTTCGCTGTTCGGCACGCTGAAACACGGCAAGACCGACGCCCAGTCG
This sequence comes from Agrobacterium sp. Ap1, assembly GCF_017313375.1. Taxonomy (NCBI): domain Bacteria; kingdom Pseudomonadati; phylum Pseudomonadota; class Alphaproteobacteria; order Hyphomicrobiales; family Rhizobiaceae; genus Agrobacterium; species Agrobacterium sp. Ap1. The sequence continues at coordinate 337,574 of NZ_JAFLMY010000006.1, read as the reverse complement.
CTCGAACCGGCGGCAAAGCACAAGCCTATCGACTATCCCAAGCCGGATGGTGTTTTGACCTTCGACCGCCTGTCCTCAGTCTTCCTGTCCAACACCAATCACGAGGAGGACCAGCCGGTCCATCTCAAGGTGAAGGACTTAGGGCTGCAGAAACGCTCCGAGCATGACGTTTATGCCGGTCCCTCGGCGCGTTACTGTCCGGCGGGGGTCTATGAATGGCGCGAACAGAATGGTGAGGAAGTCTACGTCATCAACGCGCAGAACTGCGTTCACTGTAAGACCTGCGATATCAAGGACCCCAACCAGAATATCAACTGGGTGCCGCCGCAGGGCGGCGAGGGACCGGTCTATCCGAACATGTGATCCTCGGTCCGGTTGCGAGAATGTCTCGTGCAACATCAATGATGAACGGCAGCTTTTAAGTTGCCGTTTTTCAATTTCATCCGCCGGATATTATCCGGGGCTGAAAAGGTCTTGGTAACGCTGAGTTCATTCTTATATCTGATCACATCTGGCTGATTGCCTATCTCTTTCGTGTCGCGTGAAAGAAGAATAGGTATGGTTCAGGATAAGAAATCGGCTTCGTTCGCGCCAACAGGTCAGCATGTGATGAGCAACAGAGATATCGTCTTCGGCGTCGCCTCCGTCATCGGGGCCATCAGGCGTATTTTTATCTTCGCCGCGATTGCGATCATGCCGGCATTCTTCTTTGCGGGTGAAGCGGCCGCGGTCGATTGCCGTGCCTATCCGACGCCGGGTGTTGACTGGAGCAACTGCAAGAAGCGGCTGCTGATGCTGGACAACAGCAATTTCGAGGGAGCCAATCTCTCCGGCGTTGATTTCAGCATGACCGATCTCAGCCGCACGAACATAAAGAATGCGAATTTCAGCAAGGCCATGCTGGTGCGTGCCTCGCTCGCCGGTTCGGATGCGAGAGATGCCAATTTCGAGCGCGCGGAAGGCTATCGCAGCAATCTCTCCGGCATTTCTGCTGCCGGTGCGACGTTCGTCTCGGCCGAAATGCAGCGGTCGAATTTTTCCGATGCCGACCTGACCAATGTCGACTTCACCAAGGCCGAGCTCGGTCGCGCGATCTTCTACAAGGCAAAGCTGGCGAACACCCGTTTTGCGCTGGTCAATCTTTCTCGCGCAACCTTCCATAATGTCGACATGAGCGGGCCGGTTGATTTCAACAATGCGTTCCTTTTCCTGACCCGGATCGAAGGTGTTGATCTGTCCAAGGCGACGGGCCTCGAGCAGGACCAGATTGCGCTGGCTTGCGGCGACGACAGGACGAAATTGCCGGAGGGACTGAAGATGCCGCCCTCATGGCCCTGCGAAGACGAGTGACATCAAACACGATTGTTACCAGCCGAGGCTTCGGCGACACACGTCATTAGCGAAGCATTAACCATAACGTCCTTAGCTTGCGTCATCTTTTCGACGCATCAAGGACACGATCATGCCGATTTCACGCCGCGGCCTTCTGGCTGGCTTGCCGCTTTTGCTGGCCGGTTGCGCTTCGACCTATAACGAGCAGCAAAATTATGCTGCCGTGCCGGAAGAAGAGTTCCCCCTTCACCGCGTGCCGATCGACAAGATCAAGCCGGAACTGCGCCGCCAGCAGGTTGCCTTCTCCGGCAACTATGCCCCCGGCACCGTTGTGGTCGATACCCCTGCACGCCGCGCCTATTACGTCCTCGGCGGCGGTCAGGCGATCCGTTACGGCGTCGGCGTCGGCCGCGCTGGCATGGCGCTTTCCGGCAATGCCTATGTCGGTCGCAAGGCCGAATGGCCGTCCTGGACCCCGACGCCCGCCATGCAGCGCCGCGAGGAACGTTATCGCAAGCTCGCCGGCGGCCTGCCGGGCGGCCCGAACAACCCGCTCGGCGCCCGCGCCATGTATCTCTACCGAAACGGCAACGACACGATGTTCCGCCTGCACGGCACCAACCAGCCGGAATCGATCGGCCACGCCATGTCGAGCGGCTGCATCCGCATGATGAACCACGACGTGATCGATCTCTACAACCGCGTTCAGGTTGGCGCGAAGGTCGTCGTCATCCAGGCCTGAAGCCGGAAGCTCAAATTCAGTCAGGCCCGTCGCGTCGATCGCGGCGGGCTTTTGCATTTCAGGTCCGCGCTTTCCAGGCGACCACCATCAGCGCGCCGATCACCGTGATATGCTCCATCACCACATAGAATTCGATCGTCTTGAACGGCTCCTCCATCGTCCAGAAGTGATGCACGAGCGGTATCGTCAAGGCGGTGAAAACTGCCAGAGCGCCTGCGCCGAGCCAGGTCCAGCGATTGAGGATGATCAGGATCGAGCCGCCGAGCTGGGTGACGATCGTCGCGATGTTGAAGGCGACCGCCGGTTCCAGCCCGAAATGCCCCATCTCGGCGACGCCGGCATTGAAGTCGATCAGCTTGGAAAGCCCGCTTGCCCAGAACATGAAGGTCAGGATGGTGCGCGCCAGATAACCGAACCAGGTGGAGCCGGTCAGAGCGCTGATCGGGTTCGGATTGCCATATGATGATGTCTGAGATGTCGCCATGATGTCCCCCCATAGGCTTAAGGGGACAATCATAGCGAGAAATTTGCGCTTTGGTAAGTATAGGGAGAGTTCGGACAGAGCTGGCTGCGTTGTCAGAATCCAGAGAGAACCAGCTTGCCGCGGGTCTTGCCACTTTCGATCAAAGCATGTGCCGCCTTCAGGTTGGTCGCATTGATCGGGCCGAGGACGTCAGACAGCGTCGTCTTGATCTTCCCGGCATCGACCAGTTCCGCGACCTGCGTCAAAAGCTTGTGCTGCTCGATCATGTCTGCCGTCTGGAAGACCGGCCGGGCGAACATCGTTTCCCAATGGATCGACAGCGCCTTGCGCTTGAACTGGCGCACGTCGACTGGCTCTTTCGGATCGTCGATCAGGCCGAGACGACCCTGCGGGGCGATGAGTTCCAGAATATCGCCGATATGCTGCGAGGTTTCCGTGATCGAAAAGACAAAGGCCGGTGCACCGATCGCCAGTTCTGCGATCTGCCGGGCAAGCGGCTTGGAATGGTCGAGCACATGATGCGCGCCGAGCTGTCTGATCCAGTCCTGCGTCTCGGGTCGTGAGCCGGTGGCGATTACTGTGACGTCTGAAAGCTCGCGCAGAAGCTGGATGGCGATCGAGCCGACACCGCCCGCGCCGCCGATCAGAAGGACGGCGTTCCACGCGCTCGCCACCTTGTCCTGCACCCGCATCCGGTGAAACAGCGTCTCATAGGCGGTGATTGCGGTGAGCGGCAGCGCTGCTGCCTCCTCGAAGCTCAGCGTCTTCGGCTTAGGCCCGACGATCCGTTCATCGACCAGATGAAACTCGGCATTGGTGCCCTGGCGATTGATCGCGCCGGCATAATAGACCTCGTCGCCCGGCTTGAAGAGCTTCACATCCGGGCCGACCGCCTTGATCACACCGGCCGCGTCATAGCCCAGTACCTTGTACTGGCCGGGTTCGAGAACCGCATTTTTGCGGGTTTTCGTGTCGACGGGATTGACCGAAATCGCTCTGATCTCGACCAGCAGGTCACGCCCTTTGGCCTCCGGCATCGGCAGGTAGATGTCGACCAGAGCTGTTTCGGACGAAATCGGCTGGTTCTGATTGAAACCCACGGCGCGCATCGATCATCTCCCTTGCTGTATCGAGGACTAGAGATGGCGCGGACTTGGGCGTGGCGCAAGGAGCGACGGGCCGCACTCGGTACGGCCCCTATCAAATCCTGTGGTGGCAGATCTCAGGCGTGACCGGTCTTGCGTTCGAGCCAGATCGAGACGGAGAATACGCCGAGCCCGAGCAGCGAGAACAATACGCCGACATAACCGGTTGCCGCAAAACCCCAGCCCCAGGAGATCACGAGACCACCGAGGGCCGCACCGAGTGCATTGGCGATGTTGAAGGCCGAGTGGTTGGAGGCAGCGGCGAGCGTCTGCGCATCGGCGGCCACATCCATAAGGCGTGTCTGCAGTGCAGGCGCGGGTGCAAAACCGCAGCCAACAAGGAAGACGGTGATATAGAGCACGATCGGATATTGCGCGAAATTGGCGAAGATCAGCATGACGATGATGTAGAACACCATTGAACCGCCGATCGTACCCTTCAGTGAGATATCGGCGAGCCGCGAGCCGACGATATTGCCGACATTCATGCCGATGCCGAACAGCGCCAGCACTACGGCAACCATGCTCGCCGACAGGCCGGCCGTCTCGGTCGTCGTCGAGGCGATGTAGCTGAACACCGAGAACATGCCGCCAAAGCCGACGGCTGCGACGCCGAGCGTCAGCCACACCTGCGGTTTGGCGAATGCGCTGAGTTCGCGCAGGATGCTCGCACCTTCCTGCACTTTATCCTTCGGCTTGAAATACCAGACCAGCGCGACCGTCAGGGCACCGATGCCGCCCACCAGATAGAAAGCGGCGCGCCAGGAAAGAAGCTGGCCCATGAACGTGGCAAGCGGCGTGCCTAGGAGCGTCGCGATGGTCAGGCCCAGCATGACCCGGCCGACGGCGCGTGCGCGCTTGTTCGGCGGCACCATCGACGCTGCCACCAGCGAAGCGACGCCAAAATAGGCGCCGTGCGGCAGGCCGGTCAGGAAGCGCAGGAAGGTAAAGCTCCAGAAGTCGGGCGCCATGGCAGACAGGATATTGCCCGCCGCAAATACGCCCATCAGCCAGAGCAGCAACGTGCGGCGCGGCACCCGTGCCGAAAGCACCGCGATGATCGGCGCACCGACGACGACGCCCAGCGCATAGGCGCTGATGACATAGCCTGCCATCGGAATGCTGACATCGAAGGTCTTAGCCACGTCCGGCAACAGCCCCATGATGACGAATTCGCCGGTACCGATGCCGAAGCCACCCACTGCAAGGGCGAAGGTTATAAGCAGTACCGCGAGGGGAGAAAGGGTCTGATGGCTGGATGCAGCGCGTGCGGCATCCATGGAATGTACGCTATCGGTCATGATGTCGGATCGTCTTGAAGAATGGGACAGGCAGGAACCGTCCCGCCCGATTGGCCGTTGCGGCCGCAAATCCGCCCGCGGATATCAGTTTACCACGTCATTGTGCAGTGCGGTAGATGAACATTGTATTTCGTCAAATTTTCACATGCGATCGACATGCCTTCTGCTCATCTATCAACGCGGCGCTCTTGATAAGACCGCATCCCGCAACCATTTCCTGATCCACCCGTTGTCTCGCCGCCTCAAATTTCAAACCGGATAGTTCATGAACCTTTATGCAGTGTTCAACCGCGATGGCGGCACCTTTCGAACCACCGACATGGACGCTTATTGCGCCCATGCCCTGCGGGCGTTCGAAGGAGCGGGGCATGAGATTGAGTGCCATGTCGTCTCCGGCGATAAGGTTGTCGAGACGATGGAGAAGGCCGCAGCCTTGAACGGAGTTGACGGCCTGATCGCCGGCGGCGGTGATGGCACCATTTCTGCCGCCTCCTCGATCGCCTGGAAGAGTGGCATCGCGCTCGGCATCGTCCCCGCCGGAACGATGAACCTGTTTGCCCGTTCGTTGAAAATCCCGCTCGATATCTGGGACGCCATCGATGTTCTCTCCCATTCGGATGTGCGCAATGTCGATATCGCCAGCGCCAATGGCAGGAGCTTTGTCCACCAGTTCTCTGCCGGGCTGCATGCCCGCATGGTGCGCTACCGCAACTCGATGAGCTATGCCTCTCGTCTGGGAAAAATCCGCGCCAGCGCCCGTGCCGCGATCGGTGTGATGCTGAACCCGCCGGAATTCGAGGTCGAGTTCAATGCCGAGGGTAAGACTGGTGTGCGCCGGGTTTCGGCGATCTCGGTATCGAATAATGAATTCGGCAGCGACGCGCTGATGTATGCCGATGATGTCACCCGCGGCCATCTTGGGTTCTACATTGCCGATCCGCTGACGCCTGCCGGTGTCGCAAAGCTCACGCTCGATATCCTGCGCGGCCGGCTGAAAGACAATGAAGCGGTGACGGCGATGACCGTGACCGAGCTGGAACTGCATTTCCCCCGCCACCGCAAGGATGTCCGCTGCGTCATCGATGGCGAACTCCTGCCGATGGATCGGGATATCCTGCTCAAGATCCATGCCGGCGAGTTGAAGGTCCTCGTCGACCAGATCCCGCAGAAGGAAGTCGCCGAACAGCAGGGCAGCGGCATCTGATAGGACTCATGCAGACGATGCGACCGGTGCCAGCGGCTGAAGCATGGTAGCGGCCGCCGCATCGTCATGCATCTCACCGCGTGATTTCACCGTCACGGCATTGGACGCAAATTCCAGCCCCGCAGCCTTGCAGGCGGAAATCAGCCGCTTGATCGCCTCGCGCTTGATGATGCTTGGATTGCCCGGCAGCGAGGTGAACTTGAAGCGTACAACGATCGACGTTTCGGTAATGTCCTGAATGCCCTGCATCTTCAGGGGGACTAGGAAATCCGCACCGAATTCCGGATCGTCCAGCATGGCGATGCCGACCTTCTTGGCTGTCTTGCGGATCAGTTCGGGATCGCTCTCCCGCTCGAACTTCAGCTGGAATTTGATCGTGCCCCAGTCCCGGCTGTAATTGCTGACCGAACTGATCTGGCCGAAGGGCACTGTATGGATCGGCCCGTTATGGTGGCGTAGCCTGACCGAGCGGATGGCGATCTGTTCCACCGTGCCCTGCTGACTGCCGGTGCTGATATATTCGCCAATGCGGAATGCGTCCTCGGCGATGAAGAAGATGCCCGACACGATATCCTTTACCAGTGCCTGTGAGCCGAAGGAGAGCGCCAGGCCCAGCACGCCGAAGCCTGCAAGAAGCGGCGCCACATTGACCCCGAGAGCGCTCAATATGACCAGCGCACCGACGGCAAGCACCGCTCCGAGCGCCAGATTGCGCACGACGGGCATCGCCGTCGAGAGCCTGCTGGTCTGGCGTTTCTCGTTCTGGTCCTCATGTCCCGGCAGCATGATGGCCGGCGAAGGGGCAAGCGCTTCCGAATAGTGCCAGATGAAACTCGCCACAGCCCAGCTTGCCACGATCGCAAAGCTCAGTCTTTCGAGCCAGAGGATCCAGCCCGTCGCGTCCGCCGCCTGTCCGCCCATGAACGGCGACCATATGGCGGTGATCAGATGCAACCCACCGATCCACACGGCACCCGCGCAGAGCACCCTGAGGCTTGCGAGAAGTGAAGAACCAAGACCAGCACCTCGCACCCGCTCATGGTGCCGCGTAAAATCATCGACCAGCGCATGTGCGCCGAGTGCAAGGATCGGCAGTGCCAGCAGGGCCATTTGCGTCGTGCCGGCGGCGAAGATCCAGCGGGCGCTGTTCGGCGTTCCGGCAAACAGCACACAGATCAGCCACAGCGCCAGCGCCGTCACGACGTAAAATTCCGGCAGAAGATTTCCGGCAACCCGGCGTACAATGCCTGGATTGTCGCTGATGAAGGCGTCGCGAATATCGTTGCGCCCACCGATGAACCAGTAGAGCTTCAACAGTGTCAGCAGCGTATTGCCGGTCAGGAACCAGCCGTCGATAATCAGGCTTTCTATCCCGATAGCGCCTGCAAGCCTTGCCATTTCGGCAATCGCCGCGCTGATCAGGCCGTAGGTCACCAATATGCGGAAATGCCATTCCGGCCTGTTGATCGGCACCAGGCTGCGCCCGCCGTGGTTTTTCTTGAACAGCAGCCGCGCAAGCGAGACATAGAGCGACGCCACGATAATGGCCGTCACGATGCTCCTCACCATGCGGGTCGTTGCTTCCCCTTGCGGTCCGAGCAGATCAAACACAAAGCGTGTGGCGACAAGGAAAAACGCCACCGAGGCGAGATCCCCGATCATTCGCCTCAGGCTTTGACCGATGATCCCGGTCATTCGTCCGCCCTGCGGCACTTCCCGCGTGAATGCAGCCGCAATCAGCCGCCGCAGAATGAGTGTCGCGGTGGCCGCGGCTGCGATCGTCGAGAGCGCAAGAAGCAGGACCCGGCCATGGCTGCTGCCTTCCTCGGTCAGCTTCTCGTCTGCCATCACCATCGCCGTGGGCAGGCTGCCGACGCCGGAGAGAGCTGTCGTCGCGCCGCGCATGAAGGCGGCGGAAAACTGGCTCCACTTCGCCATACCCATGTCTGTCGCCATCATTTCGGGCGTCGGTGTCATGGGGGCAGGCGCGGGTGCTGGTGCGGCTGCGGCAGGTGCCAGTGCCGCAGGTGGCGAAGATGCGGGTGCCTGGGATACAGCTTGGGTGGATGTGACTTGCGAGAATGTCGCGGGCGTTGTGCCGGTATTGCCTGCTACCGCTGCCGGAATAGGTGTCGCAGTCCCGGGTGAAACCGTCGTCGCCTGTCCGACTTCAATCGCCACAGGCCTGCCGCTTCGTGCCGCGAAATCGAGGATCTGCTCGACATCGGCCTCGCTCTGGCCGGGATGGACGATGATCTTCAGTGGCGCGTCATCCGCCATGGCAGAACCGCCAAGGGCGATCGTCACGACGATGGCGGCGAATGTGGTGCGGAGGAATGCGAATATCATGTCCATGGCCAACGTCCTCAACGACGCTGTCGCCTTCCGTACAGACCGGTGCGACAATCCGTACCTGCGATTTATATCAGCAAGATGGCCCGGCGCGAATGGGGACTTTTGCGAAGCCTATATCGACGCGACAGCCTGGTTTCGCCCGCGTGACTTTGCCTGGTAGAGATACTCGTCGGCCCCTTTCAGGCAATCGTCCGGATCGAATCCGGGGCTGCACATCAGCGCTCCGATACTGGCCGAGAGCGGAATACGGGCGCCGGATGAGGAGTGCAGGTCGATCGCCTGTATCGCCTGCCGAACATCCTCGCAGCGCCGTGCCAGCGCCTTCGACGTCAGCCCCACCTGGAAAAGCGCGAATTCCTCCCCGCCCAGCCGGCCGGAAATGTCGTGCTGTTCCGTCCGCAGGGCCGCCAGCAGCTTGCCTGTCAGGCGCAGTGCCTCGTCGCCGGTGGCGTGCCCGTACCGGTCGTTGATCGACTTGAAGTGGTCGAGATCGAGAAACATCAGTCCGCCCGTCACTCCCTGCCGGCTGAGGGAGGCCAACTCATCGAGAAATGCCGTGCGGTTGAGCAGGCCGGTCAATCCGTCATGGCGAGCAAGCTGCTTTAATTCTTCATAGGCGACTGCGAGCTTTTCCAGAGCCTCCATCGTCTCCGCCTTGGCGCGCCTGATCCGGTCGGACTGCCACAGATGCAGGATCGAGGCGGGAATGGAGATCACGAAAGGGCAGACGATCGTCATGATCAGTCCGGCGCCGGCCACTTGTCCACCGAGATGCGGCACGATCGCAAAAGACAGCCCAAGCGAGGCAAGCGTCGCCAATATTCCGATCAGTATCGATTTCACCAGAATAACGCGCATGCGCCGCCCTCAAACCAATCAAATATGGTGATGTGATTAGAGGTCGGAATTTTAATGAGGGCTGAATGAAACGATTAAAGACTGGTCGTATTCTTGCTGTTTGTCAGAATTGGTGAGCAATAATAGGTATATACGCAAAGACTAGCGCTGCCTTGAGCGCATTCCTTAACTGCTGTCGGGTCAAATCCTCGGCAGATAGGTCTGGTAATCGAAGTCGCTGACCGTGCGCAGATAGGTGATCGCTTCCTTGCGCTTCGTATCGCCATAGAGTTTCCGGTAACGCTCGCCGAACGCATCGCTTATGAAGGGCGAGGCAGAGAAATCCTCGACGGCGGTCAGAAAGTCATGCGTCAGCCGCTTCGTGCCTTCGGGCGGTTCCTGACCGGGTTCAGTTGCCGGACCGGGATCGAGCACCTCGTCCAATCCGATCAACATGCCGCCCAGAATGGCGGTGAGCAGCAGATAGGGGTTGGCATCGGCACCGGCGACCCGGTGCTCCACGCGTGCAGCCGGCCCATTGGCGTCGGGAATGCGCACCGCCGTGCCGCGATGCCCGAAACCCCAGTCGATATCGACCGGCGCAAATGACCCCGGCTGGAAACGGCGATAGGAATTGGCAAACGGGGCAAAGATCAGCTGCGCATCGCGCATTGTCTTGAGCATGCCCGCCGTCACCGACTTCAGCTTCACCGGATCACCGCCCTTGGCATCCAGAATGTTGTTGCCGTCGCGGTCGATGATGCTGGCATGCACATGCAGGCCGGAGCCTGCCTGATCGCCATACGGCTTGGCCATGCAGGTGGATTTCATGCCGAACTTGCGCGCAGCCTGTTCGGCAATGCGCTTGAGATAGATGCAGTCATCGGCGGCAGCGAGCGCGTCCGCCCGGTGCAGGAGATTGATCTCGAACTGGCCGGGGCCGAATTCGGCTGTCGTCGCGTCAGCGGGAATATCCTGCAGCTTGGCCCAGTGGCGCACCGTCTGCAGGTACTCGTCAAGCGCGTCGACGGCGCTCATGTCATAGAGCTGGAACCCGTTCGGCTGGTCTCGGTACATCAGCTTTTCAGGCGGGCGAGGGCGGCCGGTCTCACGCCAGTCGTCCTGCATCACGTAAAATTCAAGTTCGGTCGCCACCACCGGTGTCAGCCCGCGTTCCTCGAAACGCTTCAGCAGGTTGGCGAGAATGGCGCGCGGGTCCATGAAGCTCGGAGAGCCATCCATCTCGTGCATGGTGGCCAGAACCTGTGTCGAGCCTTCAGGCCCCCATGGCATCGGCGCCGCACTGCGCGGGTCTGGAACGCACTGCCCGTCGGGGTCGCCGATCGTCAGCGACAGGCCGGTAATATCGTCATTGTCGTCGCCCCATATGTCGAGCGACTGGGTGGAGGAGGGCAGCCGAACAAGCCCGTCCCACACCTTCTTTTCCTTCGATTTCGGAATGCGTTTGCCGCGCAGATCCCCGTTCATGCCGACGAGCAGGATTTCGGTATGGGGCTCAATGCGATCGGTCATGAAGCATCATCTCTAAGGTTGCGGAACCTCGTTCGTAGCCGATAAGAATTGACCGCACAATCTTCAGGAGAGCGACGCGATGAACGACAAGCCGGCCATTTCCAATCCTGGCATTTCCAATCTTCAAGCCATCGATGCCGCCCACCACATCCACCCCTTCTCGGACATGAAGGAACTGAACGCCAAAGGCACGCGCATCATCGAACGCGCCGAGGGCGTCCATATCTACGATTCCACGGGGAAGAAATATCTCGATGCCTTTGCCGGGCTGTGGTGCGTCAATGTCGGTTACGGCCGCAAGTCGATCGCCGAGGCAGCCTTCCGGCAGATGCAGGAACTGCCCTATTACAACACCTTCTTCGGCACCACGACGCCGCCGGCGACGCTGCTTGCACAGAAGATCGCTTCGAAGACCGGTGGAAGGATGAACCACGTCTTTTTCACCAATTCCGGCTCGGAAGCGACCGACACATGGTTTCGCATCGCCCGCGTCTACTGGAAGGCGCTCGGAAAGCCGGAGAAGACGCAGGTCATCGCGCGGAAAAACGCCTATCATGGTTCGACCGTCGCCGGTGCCTCGCTCGGCGGCATGAAGCACATGCACGAACAGGGCAACCTGCCGATCGAAGGCGTCCATCATATCGGCCAGCCCTACTGGTATGCCGAGGGCGGCGATCTGACGCCTGCCGAATTCGGCCTTAAAATGGCCCGCGAACTTGAGACCAAGATCGATGAGCTGGGCGAAGATCGCGTCGCCGCCTTCGTTGCTGAACCGATCCAGGGGGCAGGCGGCGTCATCATCCCGCCCGACACCTATTGGCCGGAAATCGCCCGCATCTGCAAGGCCCGCAACATCCTCCTGATCTCGGATGAAGTCATCTGCGGTTTCGGCCGCCTTGGCTCATGGTTCGGCTACCAGCATTTCGGTGTAGAGCCAGATCTCGCACCGATCGCCAAGGGTCTGTCCTCGGGTTACCTGCCGATTGGCGGCGTACTGGTCTCGGATCGCGTGGCGCAAGTGATGATCAGCGAATTCGGCGATTTCGCCCACGGCTATACATATTCCGGTCATCCGGTTGCCGCAGCAGCCGCGCTGGAAAACCTTCGAATCATCGAGGAGGAAGGGCTGGTCGAACGGGTGCGCGACGATATCGGCCCGTATTTCGCCTCCGCCTGGAAAAGCCTCGAGGATCACGAGGTCGTAGGTCAGGCGGAGAGTATTGGCCTGATCGGCGGACTGCAGCTTGCCGCTGACAAATCCACCCGCCGCCGTTACGCAAAGCCGGACGATATCGGCACGTTGGTGCGCAATCACTGCGTCGAGAACGGTCTGATCATGCGCGCCACCGGCGACCGCATGCTGGCCTCGCCGGCGCTGACGATCACGCGATCGGAAATCGACGAGGTGATCGGCAAACTGCGCAATGCGCTTGATCACCTGCGCGATACGGTCAAGGAATAGGTTTTAACGCGGCAGGTCCATGACGGCATAACCGAAGCGGTACTGGTCCATCGGCCGGCCCCATTGATAGGGGTAGCCGACGATCGCGACATCCTGCGGTGCGGTGGTGATCCCTTGTTCAAGCAGATACCCGGAAAACTCCTTGTCGAAGGCGACCGGCATGCTGCCATCCTTCGTGCGCCAGACGAAAACCACCCGGTCGAAATCCGCAAGCGGCCGGTTTTTCAGTCCCGGCGGCGGCGGCTCCACGGCAACCGGCTGTTCGGGCAGGCTGAAATGCAGGTTGCCGGCAAGCTGCCGGTCCGAGGCGACGACAACCGTATTGGCGCCTGCGGCCTTTTCCGCCACGGTCTTTGAAAGAGCCGCGAATGGAATGTTCACATAGCCGTAATTGCCGTTGATGCGGCCCATATTGGCGCGAAGCGCCAGCGCGGCCGGGATCAGCACCATGATCACGATCGCCACGCTCCAGAGCCGCTTGAAACTCACCTTGACCGGGATTTTTGCTGCATCCACCTTCAGCGCGAGATAGAGCGGTGTGGCGAGCAGAAGTGGCGTCAGCCAGCGGTCACGCACGTTCTCGAATCCGGCAAACAGGATCATCAGTACGATCAGCGCAAGCGAGAGCACGAGAATGCGGCCGACAAGCCGCGTCCAGCGACTATGAGCGCTAAAGATGGCTTTCAGGTGCTCGCGATAGACGGCTGCAAAGATGATCAGCGTGAGGGCTGTGAAACTGAAAAAGCCGATCGTCAGTGAGCCGAGGCCGCTGGCAATCCCGCCGATCAGTCCTGCATCGTCACCGCCGAGTTTCTTGAGCGTGCTCTGGCTCGCATCGCTGAAATTATCGACAAGCCATAGCGCATGCGGTGCGACGATCGCCAGAGCCAGGACACCGGCGGGTATCAGCTTCCAAGAAAGCATCGTGCGGCGCATGTCGCGGTCCATCAGCACGGCAAGTCCGGCGGCAACCGGCAGGACGGCAAAATTGTATTTCGTGATGCCACCGATGCCGATGGCAATGCCGAACAGCAGGAAGGCCTCGAGCGTTGGCCGGGAAATGACCCTCAGCAGAGTAAAAAGAAACAGGCATGCGCCGAAAATGGCAGCGACCGTATGTGAAAGGTCGCGCTGCGCCTCGAAGGATACCTGCGGAATGGTGAGAAGCCCGAGTGCGGCAACGACCGCCAGCCGCTTGTCTTCCAGCACCTGCCGTGCAGCGAGATAATAGAAGATGTAGGACAGGAAGAGCATCAGCGCCTTCATGCCCGAGAGAGTGATGATCGAGATGCCGAAAATCTGGATCGCGCCGTGCTGCATCCAGTTATAGAAGGGCGGTTGGGCGCCATAGCCGGCAAGCAGCCATTGCGACACATAGACCTGCTCGGACTCGTCGAGTTCCAGCCCGTGCGGAAGAATGAAGCGTAGGACGACCTGAAATATGAAATAGGCGGCAAGCACCAGCACAAAGGTCTGCCCGGAACAAAGCCGGTCGGAAACAGCTGGAGCGCTATGCGCATGCATTGGGTAAGAGGTTTTCGGCATAATTATCTCCAGCCAAAATGCGCCCGCGGACGGTGAACCGGTCCAGCGGATTTACTGCCTTGGTCGAGGCATTACCCCACGGGTGCGTCTGCCTGATAGACTTCCCTGACGATGTAGCTGAGGGCGCTATCCTCGCGGTAGTAGGTGCGAGCTATCATTTCCGCGATAATACCTGTCGTGATCATCTGTACGGACGAGAGGAACAGCATCACGCCGATCAGGAACAGCGGTCGCGTGCCGATGTCGTTGCCCATGATGAACTTGTCTATGAACAGGTAGAACAGGATCAGTGCCGAGATCGCGCCGAGGCCAAGGCCGAGCGAACCGAAGAAATGTCCCGGCCGCGCCTTGAAACGCATGAAAAACATCACCGACAGGAGGTCAAGAATAACCCGGAATGTCCGGGAAATGCCGTATTTTGATACACCGTGCTGGCGGGCGTGGTGCGTTACCGGCATTTCGCCGATACGCGAGCTCGGTACGACACCGGCGACCCATGCAGGGATGAAACGGTGCATTTCGCCCATCAGCTTCACCTGCTTGATGACCGCTGAACGGTAGATCTTCAGCGAGCAGCCGTAATCGTGGAGGCGCACGCCGGTGATGCGGCCTATCAGCCGATTGGCGATGAAGGATGGAACCTTGCGCAAAAGCAGGCCGTCCTGGCGGTTTTGGCGCCAGCCGACGAGCAGATCGAGTTCACGGCGCTCAAGTTCAGCGACCATCGCAGGGATGTCCTTGGGATCGTTCTGCAGGTCTCCATCGAGCGTGGCGATAAGCCGGCCCTCAGCCTGGTTGATGCCTGCCTGCATGGCGGCCGTCTGGCCGAAATTGCGCTGCAAAGCAACGATCTTCAGGTCGAGGCCGGGGCGATTGAGCGCAGTTCGCGCATTGGCGATTGTGGCATCCGTGCTGCCGTCATCGACCAGGATCAGTTCCCACGAGGCTGCATAACCGGCCATCGACGTCACGATCCGCTCGATCAGGGGCTTGACGCTTTCCTCTTCATTGAAAAGCGGCACGACCAGCGACAGTTCGACCGGGCTGGTCGTCTCGACGAGGCGGGTGACCGACTCTGCTGTTGTACCCACCGTGTGTTTCTCCTAGAAGTGCGGGCTTATACGGGCGGCGCGCCATGGCGCAGCATGGTCGCATAGACCCGAATTTATCGCATTGGGGCCACCTACTATATGAAGAATTATTCCGTTGCCAGCCAGAGAGCGTGGATAATTCGTAACGCCATGACGCTGCTGACGCTGGCGACCGTCGCGCTTTATGCGATCTTCATACAGTGGGTTTGGGGCTGGGCGACCGTGCTGGCTCTATGGAAAAGTGCCGGCCTCGGCTCGGCTTTCCTCGCGTTTGCCGCACTGCTTGGCACCTATGTCCTGCGCACCTGGCGTATCTATGATTATTTTCCGACAGAGACCGGCGGCCGCTTCGGAACGCTGCTGCGTCTCACCCAGGTGCACAATCTTTTGAACATCATGCTGCCCTTTCGTTCGGGGGAGGTAAGCTTTCCGCTGCTGATGAAACGCGAATTCGACCTGTCGCTGGCGAGAAGCACCGCCGCTCTTTTCGTCATGCGGCTTTTCGATCTTCATGCTCTGCTCGCTGCAGCCGGCATCGGTTTGGTCCTGCAGCATCATTCGTCATGGGCCTGGGCGCTCTGGTTCGGCTTCGTTATCCTGCCGGTCGCAGGTTTTGTCCTGCGCGGCATCGGCCTTCGGTTTGCTGCAAGGATACTGCCGGCAAAGGCGGAAAGATTGCTTGCCGAAGTCGAAGCAGGCCTTCCCGTCGATGCCGCAGCCTTTGCGAGGGCCTGGGGCGCAACGCTGATCAACTGGTTCACCAAGATCGCGGTTCTCGCCTGGGTGCTCGGCCTGCTCGGCGGCATTTCGATGGCGCCCGGTTTCGGCGGTGCGCTCGGCGGCGAACTGTCCTCCGTCCTGCCGGTCCATGCGCCCGCCGGTGTCGGAACCTATCCCGCCGGCATCAGCGCCGGTGCCGTCGCCTTCGGCGCAGCAGCCTCGGGGCCTGCTTTCGAAGATCTCGCTCAGGCCGCCGTCAACACCCACCTTCTCGTCATTGTCTCTTCGCTGATCGGCACGGCGCTGTCGCTGTTTGCTGCGAGAGGGAAGGGGTAACGGGATCAGGCCAATTTTAGCCCGAGGTGTTCGGCCATCGCCACGCAGGGTTGTCGCCAATTCGGCCGACAATATCTGCGCGATGGGGAAATCCCGGAAATCCTGTTCCATCCAACGGACCTGATGACTATCCGATGCCCCCCAAAGCCCTTCCATCAGGATCACATCGCCGAGCAGGACAACTCCGCACGGTAAGAGGGATCTGAGCGTGGAGACAGCCTCGGCATTCTCTTCTAAAGAGCGATATCCAGGCGGAACTATCCGCGAAGATCATTCGTCCTGCTGAAAACCCCGGTTAGAGTATCTGCCCGCTTTGTCTCTTGAGGCGTCAAGGTCGCATTCCCAGCCGATACCCTCGAGATTGTCGATCGCGCGCAATTGCCTCTTGATCCGCACGAAATCTCTCAGCGCCTGATCAACTGCAGCCTTCTTGGTAGGCAAGCCTCCAAGCTCCATGGCCTCGGCGATAAGGTCGTCATCCAATTCGATATTGGCGCGCATACTGACCCCATGGTGTATGAATTTTGAAATCATACACCATGGGCATAGTGGCTGGAATTATTACTGGAACGCCGTCTCGTAGAAGCTTCTGAGCTTGCGGGAATGCAGCGTTTCGGTCGGCATGGCTGCGAGCTTCTGCACGGCGCGGATGCCGATCTGCAGGTGCTGGCTGACCTGTGTGCGGTAGAAGGCTGTCGCCATGCCCGGCAGTTTCAGTTCGCCATGCAGCGGACGGTCGGAAACGCAAAGCAGCGTTCCGTAGGGCACACGGAAACGGAACCCGTTGGCGGCGATCGTTGCCGATTCCATGTCGAGCGCAATCGCGCGTGACTGGGAAAGCCGCTTTACCGGCCCGCGCTGGTCGCGCAGTTCCCAGTTGCGGTTGTCGATCGTGGCGACCGTGCCGGTACGCATGATCCGCTTCAGCTCGAAGCCTTCATAACCGGTCACTTCCTCGACGGCACTTTCCAACGCCTGTTGAACTTCCGCCAGCGCCGGTATCGGCACCCACACCGGCAGGTCGTCGTCCAGCACATGATCCTCGCGCACATAGGCGTGGGCGAGAACATAGTCACCGAGACGCTGGCTGTTGCGAAGCCCGGCGCAATGGCCGACCATCAGCCAGGCATGCGGGCGCAGCACGGCGATATGATCGGTGGCGGTCTTGGCGTTCGAAGGGCCGACGCCGATATTGACCAGCGTGATGCCGGAATGGTCGTCCTTCTTCAGGTGGTAGGCCGGCATCTGCGGCATGCGGGTGATCGGCGTCGTCTCCGGCGTATCCTTGCCGGCAAGCGTGATGACATTGCCCGGTTCGACGAAAGCCGTGTAGCCACCGCCACCCTCGGCCATCAGCTTGCGGGCCCAGGCGGCAAATTCGTCGATATAGAACTGGTAGTTGGTGAACAGCACGAAGTTCTGGAAATGCTCGGCACCCGTGGCCGTATAGTGGCTGAGGCGAGCCAGAGAATAATCGATGCGCTGTGCGGTAAACGGTGCAAGCGGCGCCGGTTCTCCCGCCGGAGCTTCATATTCGCCATTGGCGATCAGATCATCGGTATTGGTGAGATCCGGCGTGTCGAACAGGTCGCGCATCGGTATATCCGCCATCGCATGACCGGCCGAAGCTTCCACATGAGCGCCTTCGCCGAATGCGAAATGGAGCGGGATGGGCGTAGTCGATTCCGACACGGTGACGGGAATGCCGTGATTGCGCATCAACAGATCCAGCTGTTCGATCAGGTAATGGCGGAACAGTTTTGGCCGCGTCACGGTCGTCGTGTAGATGCCGGGGGCCGCAACATGGCCGTAGGAAAGCCGCGAATCGGCATGGCCGAACGAGGTCGTTTCGATCGAGACCTGCGGATAGAAGGCTCGATAACGGCCGGTCATCGTGCCGCTCTTGGCCAGCGCGCCAAAACTGTCGATCAGGAATTTCGTATTACGCTCATAAAGCGCGGTCAGGGCATCGACGGCCGCTTCGGCGTTGTCGAAAGCCTGCGGTTCCACCGCGCTCGGGCTGATGTAGGAAAGCGGAGAAAAGGGAGAGATTCGTGTGTTCATGAGCCATTATAAGGAGAACTCCATGACAATCAAACGGCGATCATCGTCCCACTTTTTAGCTTGATTGTGCCTCTTCAAAGCGTGGCGACGCATTCGCCGCTGTTGGAGTAGACACACAGGCTGCCCGTGCTGATGTTGAAGCCCAACGGTCGCTTGGACGGTTGCACGGCAAGTGCGGCAAAGGACAATGCGAAGATCGTCATCATCAAGGTGACGATGGTCAGGCGGCGTGCAATGGTCGTCATGATCCTGCTCCCGTAATGTCAGGTTCCGATCGGTTCCTGGCTGAATGAGGGCAGAATAATGGCGACCGGCTGTATGAAGGCTGAGAGCCCTTTTCATCTGGCGTTCAGGGTGATTAACGGGCCGGGCTCCAGATTCCGGGTAGAAAAAAAGCCGGCTGTGACAGCCGGCTTCGTATCGGGGGATTAAGGTTAGAGCCGCGTCCATGTCTGCGATTTGCACAGAACCTTCAGCACGCAGCCCTTCATCTTCAGCGTATTGCCGGCAACGGAGCCGGAGCCGCTATAGGTCTTGTCGTTTTCAGGGTCGGTGATCTCGCCGGAATATTCGTCGCCGGTGCCGGCCATTTTTCCGATCTGCTTGCCGGCATGTTTGCCGGTTCTCAGCGTTACGCAATAAGCGGATCCGCATTTGCCGATCTCGGCGGTCGCGCCACTCTGGGTCTTCCAGTTGCCCTCGATCGGCTCCGCGGCGTGGCCCGCCGCAGCACTCACCAGCAATGCCGCCGCCGCGGCGAAAGTATTCAGCATGAGATCCCTCCTCAGATCCTCGTTATTGCGGCGTTCGACAGCCCTCCAGCAATCGACGCCCCGTGTCTAAATTAGCTTACTAGTACGTAAAGGTAAAGTTGCGGAGTGCTGGTAGTAGGCCCGTTTTTCAGATGTTTTCAGCTGACTGCGTAGCGGCCGACTTTCTCTTTCCTGAAAACGGAAGCGGAAAACATGGTTAACAAAGAGTTTCGATCGAAATCCTAACGTTTCGTAAACGAAAGCCGAAAACCCTTAACGTGCAGGCATTGTAGTGCTTAACGAAAACTCAAATTTACGAAGCATTTGAACTTTGTTTTCCGCAAGTTAAGCATTCTTTTTAGTCGGATTTTCGAACCTTGGGATCATATTGGTCTCATCAAACGAGCGGGAAAACCGCCACCCTGATGGATTAACAAAGCCGCATAAGACGGTGGTCCGGAAGGGAATGATGAACAGGGCAGAAGAAGAAACAAGGTCTTAAACAGGGATCAAAACCGATGGCACGCTTTGAAATTTCGATGACTGAAATGGCCACCATGGGTGGCGATGCCCGCGCAGAAGTCTTCTGCGATATGGGCCTGATGTATGCAACGGGCCGCGGGGTCGAAATCGACCTCGTGTCCGCCCACAAATGGCTGAACATTGCCGCCATCAAGGGCTCCGACCGCGCCGCCGAACTGCGTGCCGATCTCACCCCGCAGTTGACGAAGATGCAGCTTGCGGAAGCATTGCGCGCCGCCCGCGAATGGATGACGGTGCACTGAGCAGAACCACTTCGCAGAAGAGCCTGCACTTATCCGGCTTTTCGTAATCAAACCGCGACCGGCAGAGACAAGGCCGGCGCGGTTTTGCCTGGTTCCTATTCAGCTCAGAGCGATTTCAAAACCTGAGGCAACGCGGCCTCCAGAAGCGCCATGTCGGGCTCTTTTCCGGCGCTGATGCGGATGCAGCGGTTGAGAGGCTCGACACCCGGCATGCGAATGAAGACGCCGTGGCCTAAAAGCCCATCGACAATCGCGCGGGCGTAAGCCGCATCGCGTCCGCAATCGATCGCGACGAAATTGGTGGCCGAAGGCAGCGCCTTGAGACCGTTGGCGGCCGCGATCGCTCCAATGCGCTCGCGCGATGCCTTGATGTTGCCGACGACTTGCTTGAGATAGGCCTTGTCCTTCAGGGCAGCGATTGCGCCTGCAACGGCGATCCTGTTCATGCCGAAATGGTTGCGGATCTTGTCGAAGGCTTTTGCCGTGCCTTCCGTCGTGATCGCATAACCGACGCGCGCGCCAGCCATTCCATAAGCCTTCGAGAACGTGCGCGTGCGGATGACGTTCGGCATGTCGATCAACGCCTCGATCGACGGCGTCGAGCTTGCCGGTGCCGTTTCGCAATAGGCCTCGTCGAGCACCAGCAGCGTCGTTTCCGGCAGGGCCTTTGCAAAGGCCACGACCTCGTTGGCCTCCCACCAGCTTCCCATTGGATTGTCAGGATTGGCGAAATAGACGAGCGGCGCATTTTCCCGGCGCACGGCATCGAGCAGCCCGTTCAGGTCCTCGCGGTCGTTCACGTAAGGCGTGGTCACCAACCGGCCGCCAAAACCGGCGACGTGGAAATTGAAGGTCGGGTAGCCACCGAAGGAATTCACCACCGGCATAGGCGTTGCCGCTGCCGGGTCGATGACGAGCCGCACGATCTGGCCGAGAAGGCTGTCGACCCCTTCGCCGATCGCCAGATTTTCCGGCTTGCAGTTGAGATGGGCAGCAAGCGCCGCCTTGAGGTCGAAATTTTCCGGATCGGCATATTTCCAGATGCCCGTCGCGGCTTCCGTCATGGCTGCAATTACTGATGGCGCCGGGCCGAAGCCGTTTTCATTGGCGCCGATGCGCGCCTTGACGACCGCACCACTCTTTCGCTCCAGCGCTTCCGGGCCGACAAAGGGCACGGTCGAGGGCAGTGAATTGATCAGCGGGGTAAAACGAGAAAATGCAGGCATGTGGGATAAGTCCGGTTGAAAGCCGGGACACAATAGAAAGCTTTCGCTGCTGTGCAAGGGTAGGAGTTTGACCGGCAGCCTTCCGGACGACGATTCGCGGAATGCCGGACACCTCGATGCATCCTGAGGTTTTGTGATCCGGAATATGCAATTTTAGGAATTGCTGAAGCGAGCAATCAATCTTTTCGGCCCATCTTCGTCGAATGAGCAAATTCGTGCTGATTGTTCTAGGAGCAGCGACCGCGAGTTTCCTCGCCACGGGCGGGCATACGCTGCTTCCGGGCATTCCCCGTTACGTCGAGGCGAATATCGGCAACTCATGCCGGATCAAGGGCAATATCTCGATCAACTCCGGTGAGCGCATTTATCATGTGCCCGGCCAGGAATATTACGATGAAACCAGGATCAGCGCTCAATATGGTGAGCGCTGGTTCTGCTCCGAGGCGGATGCCCAGGCGGCTGGATGGCGCCGAGCGCGGCGCTGATTTTTGCCGGAACCGCCTGCGGCACCAACTCCGTATTCCGACTCAGTGGCTCGTCTCGAAGCTCAGCCGAATGACATGGTGGAGGAATTCAGGGTTGATCAGCATGTTGAAGCCGACCGTCACCTTCTCCTCTTCGCGCGCCATGACCGTGCAGCCGATCTCGTCGCGTATGCCGAGGATGGCGAGGAAGAAATGAGACGGCACCGGAATGTGCGGGGTTACCTCAAGTTCGGCTCCCTGCAGAGAGATCGTACGGATCAGGCAGCGAATACTCGTCTTGGTGCTTAAATGGTGTTCGACGAGCACAATCTTACCCGGCCGATCAATCGTGAATTTTTCAAAGACACGGCGCAGGCCCGCCGGTTCTTGCGTGTTGGTCCCGTCCATCAATGGGGCCATGGTATCCTCCTGACTTGTCCCGCGAATATGATTTTATTCCTGCAATTCTGATGCATTCTAAAGTTGATTGGTAAATTTTTCTCGATCTATGGTGTCCTTATCCGCCTCATTCCGCTCACTGGACACAATGTCGCGTTGTTGACGCCCACGCGTCGCGACGATACGCCTTTGCGGCCGTTCGAGGTGCTATCTCTTGGCGGTCGAACAGGAATGGAGCAAGCAAGTGACAGGCAGGCTGGTAATCGTCGGGGCAGGGCAGGCGGGCTTTGCGCTTGCGGCGAAACTTCGGGCATTGAAGGATACACGGCCCATCACGATGATCGGCGCTGAAGAGGTTTATCCCTACCAGCGGCCGCCGCTTTCCAAGAAATACCTTCTCGGCGAGATGAGTTTCGATCGCCTAACCTTTCGCCCGGATAACTGGTTTGCCGAAAACGACGTGGAAGTCCGACTCTCCACCTATGTCGAGGAAATCGACCGCGAGAAAAAGACCGTCCGCATGCAGGATGGTTCGGGGCTCGAATATGAAACCCTGGCGCTGACGACGGGCTCCACCCCGCGTACTTTGCCTGCCAGCATCGGCGGCGAACTTAAGGGTGTATATACTGTCCGCGACAAGCGTGACGCGGATCGGCTGGCCGATGAAATGAAGGCCGGTCGTCGCCTGCTGATCATCGGCGGCGGTTATATCGGGCTGGAAGCGGCGGCCGTTGCACGCCATCTCGGTCTCGACGTAACGCTGATCGAAATGGCCGACCGTATACTCGCCCGTGTTGCCTCGAACGACACCGCAGACATCATGCGCGCGATACATAAAGAGCGCGGTGTCGTGATTCGCGAAAAGACCGGCCTTACTCGCCTGATCGGCGAGGATGACCAAGTACGTGCCGCCGAACTTTCCGATGGCACGGTCATCGATGTGGATTTCGTCATCGTCGGCATCGGTGTCACCCCGAACGACCGTCTGGCGCAGGATTGCGGCCTCGATGTCGGCAACGGCATCATCGTCGACGAATTTGCCCGCACCTCCGACCCGTCGATCTTCGCCATGGGCGATTGCGCCCTGTTGCCGTGGGAAGAGGGGCGCATTCGCCTAGAATCGGTACAGAACGCCGTCGACCAGGCCGAATCGGTTGCCGCGACGCTTGCCGGCGACGCTAGGCCCTATGTGCCAAAACCATGGTTCTGGTCCGACCAGTACGATGTGAAGCTGCAGATCGCCGGCTTTAATCTCGGCTATGACGAGACGCTGGTGCGCGCAGGCAGCCGCGAGGGAGCCGTCTCGGTCTGGTATTTCCGGAACGGCATGCTGATTGCTGTCGATGCGATCAATGATGCGAAGGCCTATGTAACCGGCAAGAAGATGCTGGAAACCGGCATCAACCCGGAAAAGTCCCGCCTGGCCGATCCGGCCACGGATCTCAAGTTGCTGTTATCTTGATTATATATGGTCTGCATTTCGCGGTCGGGATTTATGACGAAAAGGCATAGGAGGAGAAATGCCGGTACCGAAGAATGACTTCAAGGCTGCGATCAGTGCCGGCCGCCAGCAGATTGGCCTATGGCTGAACACCGGCGAGGCGCTTCCGGCCGAGATTGCGGCAAGTGCGGGTTTCGACTGGCTGGTGATCGATTCGGAACACGGGCCGAATGACCTGCGCAGCATCATCG
Source organism: Agrobacterium sp. Ap1 (assembly GCF_017313375.1). Classification (NCBI taxonomy): domain Bacteria; kingdom Pseudomonadati; phylum Pseudomonadota; class Alphaproteobacteria; order Hyphomicrobiales; family Rhizobiaceae; genus Agrobacterium; species Agrobacterium sp. Ap1. The sequence goes on along the minus strand of NZ_JAFLMY010000006.1, from coordinate 314,105 downwards.
CCCAGTTACGGGCGCTCGCTCCCTTTGCCGTCGAACCCGTCGTGCGCCCGCCTTCGGGCGAGACATGGTTCATCAAGCAACTGCTGGATGCCGGTGCACGCACGCTCCTCATTCCCATGGTCGATTCGCCCGAACAGGCCAAAGCGCTGGTCCATGCCGTGCGTTATCCGCCGCGCGGCACGCGCGGGCTCGGTGCGGCCGTCGCACGCGCTTCGGGTTTTAATGCTATTTCCGATTATGCGCAGACAGCCGATGACGAGATCTGCTTGCTGGTTCAGGCCGAAACGCGTGTCGCCATCGACAATATCGAGGCGATTGCCGCGATAGATGGCGTTGACGGCGTCTTCATCGGCCCGGCCGATCTCTCCGCCGACTTGGGCTGCCTCGGCCGAATCGAGGCGCCGGAAGTGCAGGACGTCATCGAATCGGCGATCGGCCGAATCATCGCCGCCGGCAAGCCCGCAGGCATACTGACCTTCAACGAAACCCTCAATCGTCGTTACCTCGAACTCGGTGCAAGCTTTGTTGCCGTTGGCGCAGACGTCACCGAGCTTGCCGCGACGCTGAAAAACCTTGCCGGCCGTTACGGGCGCGGCCCGGGCGCAGGCCCGGCAGGCTCGGGTTATTGAGCCGGCAATCTCGTGGATTCGTCCGCTCCGGGCCGAAATAATGCTGCGGCTGGGGTTCATCCCCAGCCTGCGACGCCACTTTTTGCTAAAAGACCTTGCATTCGGGATTTATCCGCAATAATCAGGCCGCACCGGAGAGGTGGCCGAGTGGTCGAAGGCGCTCCCCTGCTAAGGGAGTATACGTCAAAAGCGTATCGTGGGTTCGAATCCCATCCTCTCCGCCATTATCCTTCATGAAATCACTGGATCATTAGCGTGCGCGCACGAAGCGCCTGCGAGTTATGCCTGTTGCCTGTCGGCAACATTCTCGCAAAGCTATGTATTCGAATGTGACCTTTCCTTAAGTTGCTGTCGCAAAACCGTTTTCTTAACGAAAACTAAATTTTTAATGACCGCTGACTGCGGTTTTGTGTCATTTGGGCAACATGGTTTTGGGAAGCTGCCTTGAAACTCTCGCTCATCCCCAGTTCGGCATTGCGCAGCTCACGGCGATTTGTATTTTCAACTCCGAAGCGCGGCGGTGGTTCGTCAGCTTTCAAACACGGGGATGGGCCCAAGGAATTTTTGTCCTTCGGTAAATCAAGACCTAGACCCATACGTAACTTTGACTGGAGGTCAAAAATGAACATCAAGAGCCTTCTTCTCGGCTCCGCTGCTGCCCTCGCAGCAGTTTCTGGCGCACAGGCTGCCGACGCAATCGTGGCTGCTGAGCCCGAGCCGCTGGAATACGTTCGCGTTTGCGACGCTTTCGGCACCGGCTACTTCTACATCCCGGGCACCGAAACCTGCCTCAAGATCGGTGGTTACGTTCGTTTCCAGGTTGACGGTCGTTCGGACTTCGACCTGAGCGGTGCAGAGGCCGGCTACCGCACGAACACTCGTGGTCAGGTTGCTGTTGAAGCTAAGAACGACACCGAGTTCGGTACGCTCGCATCGAAGATCACGCTTCGCGCCAACACCAATGACCCGGTCCGCGGCACTGACTTCTATCTGGAAGAAACCTACTTGCAGCTCGGCGGTCTCCGCGTCGGTCAGTTCTACAACTACTTCGACAACGGCCTTCCGGGCGAAACCGTCCTTTCTGACGGTGGTCCTGGTGCAGGCGGCTTCGGCTTCGCTGGCGACACGCTGAACAACTCGATCCGTTATACCTACGACGCAGGTTCGTTCTCGGTTTACGGTCAGGTTGACGCGTTCAACTCGGAAGCTGGTTGGAAGACCGACGACGCTGGTACTGCTGATGAAATCGGTGTCAACGGCGTCATCACCGGCAAGTTCGGTGGCGTAACCCTCGACTTCTTCGCTGGCTACGACTTCGACACTGAAGATGCAGCTTTCGCTTCCACGCTGACGGCTGCTATCGGCCCGGGCTCGCTCGGCATCTTCGCTGCCTACTCCACTGGCCCGAACGGCTACTATGACTTCGCTGAATGGACTGTTGGCGCTGAATACGCCATCAAGGTCACCGACAAGTTCTCGATCGCTCCTGGCGCTCAGTACTGGGACAACATCGCTGTTGTTGACGGCGACTTCGACGGCGGTGACGCATGGCGCGTTGGTGTAACGGCTGACTACAAGATCACCTCCAACCTTACCACCAAGGCAACGATCAACTACACCGACGTCGACAACGGTGTAGACTCTGCTGACCGTTGGGACGGTTTCCTCCGTCTGCAGCGCTCGTTCTAATGTAAATATCTCGATAGCCCGCAGTCATATGACTGCGGGCTGTTGCTGTTCAGCCACGAACAAAAAAAACATCCCCAAAGCACGTCTGCTTTGGCGCAATGCCCATTGTAGTTCAACGTGTCCCGGTAATTCTTGTCGCTGTCGATCAGCGAGGGCGGGATGGGCAAGGAAACCGACAAAAAGATTGAGGCGCTAGACCTCTCTTCCATCGGTCGAACTTACGCTGTCAATTATCAGTTTAATGCCAGCGGTCCTATCAAGGTTGTTAAATCTACCCGACTTACGAAGCTCCTGGAGCTATACGGGAACATCCTCTGGGAGCCAGGAAGCCACAAGAAGAATGTGATCGCCTTCGTCAGCGAACTGGATGAGATTCTTCTTTCTCAACCGTTCGACAGCTTCACAGACGAAATGGTGGACCGGCTCATCGGCGAACTACGCAAACGTGGCAACAGCAACGCAACCATCAATCGAAAGATGGCGGCGCTTAGCAAGTTGCTGCGGAAAGCGTTCAAGATGGGTGACATTCACAGCCTTCCGGAGTTCCGGCGCCAACGAGAGAAGGCCGGCCGTATTCGCTTTCTGGAGTATGACGAAGAGGACCGTCTCTTTGCTGCCATCCGCAGCAGGGATGAATTGTACGCGGATCTATGCGTGTTTCTCGTCGATACAGGTGCTAGGCTGGGCGAGGGCATCGGCCTGCGTTGGAACGATATTTACGAAAACCGCGCGACCTTTTGGATCACCAAATCCGGCAAAAGCCGTACCGTGCCCCTCACTCCCCGAGCGATTAGCGCTATTCAAGCACATACAGGCGCACCTGATGGGCCTTTTGCTAACATCGATCAACAACGCTTTCGCGCTGTATGGAACTCTGCCAAAGGTGAAGTGGGCCTCGGAAGAGACGACGATGTCGTGCCGCATGTTCTTCGACACACCTGCGCGTCCCGGCTGGTGCGCGGCGGAATTGATATACGACGGGTGCAAATGTGGCTCGGCCATCAAACGTTGCAGATGACGATGCGCTACGCTCACCTTGCGTCCCACGACTTGGACGTGTGTCTGCCCGTCCTTCTGCGCCGCCTGCCCGAGCCCGGAGCAGAGGAAAAATAGGCTCCAGAGACCTCCGATTTTGACTGGAGGTCAAAAATGAACATCAAGAGCCTTCTTCTCGGCTCCGCTGCTGCCCTCGCAGCAGTTTCTGGCGCACAGGCTGCCGACGCAATCGTGGCTGCTGAGCCCGAGCCGCTGGAATACGTTCGCGTTTGCGACGCTTTCGGCACCGGCTACTTCTACATCCCGGGCACCGAAACCTGCCTCAAGGTTGGTGGTTACGTGCGTGCGCAGGTTGACGGTCGTTCGGACTTCGGCATTCTCGGCTCTGCAGGTACGCAGTCCACTGGCAATGCTCAGGACGGTGGTTACCGTAGCAACATCCGCGGTCAGTTTGCTGTAGAAGCCAAGAACGACACGGAATTCGGCACGCTGGCATCCAAGATCACGGTTCGTGCAAACACCAACGATCCTGCCCGTGGTACGGACTTCTATCTTGAAGAAACCTACCTGCAGCTCGGCGGTCTTCGCGTTGGTTACTTCTACAACTACCTCGATAACGGCCTTCCGGGTGAAACCGTTCTCTCCGACGGTGCCCCGTACTCCAACGGTGGCGCTGGTGGCGACACTCTGAACAACTCCATCCGTTACACCTACGATGCAGGTTCGTTCTCGGTTTACGGTCAGGTTGATGCCTTCAACTCGCAGGTTGGCTGGAAGACCGATGCAGCTGGTAACGACGACGAAATCGGCGTTAACGGCGTTATCACCGGCAAGTTCGGTGGCGTAACTCTCGACTTCTTTGCTGGTTACGACTTCGACTACGAAAATGCTGCTCTTGCTTCGACGTTGACGGCTGCAATCGGCCCGGGTTCGCTCGGCGTCTTCGCTGCTTACTCCTTCGGCGAAAACCGTTACTTCGACGCCGCTGAGTGGACGATCGGCGCAGAATACGCCATCAAGGTCACTGACAAGCTCTCGATCGCTCCTGGTATCCAGTACTGGGATAACATCGAACTCGGCACCGATGGCGACTTCGAAGGCGGTCGTGCATGGCGCGCTGGTATCACGGCTGATTACAAGATCACCACGAACCTCGCTGCCAAGGCAACCGTCAACTACACCGACGTAAAGACCGGCGTAGACTCTGACGACAAGTGGGACGGTTTCCTCCGTCTGCAGCGCTCTTTCTAATCTGATCTTTCAGATATGAACGGAAAGCCCGGCCTTGCGCCGGGCTTTTTTGTTTCTGTTGAGTCGGATGCGGACGCAGAATTCCCGCAATAAGTAGTGGATGCAAATGCACGGACAGGCAGCTTTAGGTTCAGTTTACCCGTCAAATTTGTGACAAATAAGTAACGACCGCATCGCAACTGCCTGATGTTTGCCGGTCGCAGATGCAGAAGTGCTTGTAAGCACCCGCCGCCCGCCTGTACCTTGATGAATGTAAAGCCTAGAGTTGACCGGGGAACCCCAAATGAAAATCACGAGCCTTCTCATCGCATCGACCGCGGCGCTTGCGAGCGTTACCGTCGCGCAGGCAGCTGACGCAATCGTCGCCGCTGAACCGGAGCCGCTGGAATATGTTCGCGTTTGCGACGCTTTCGGCACCGGCTACTTCTACATTCCGGGTACCGAGACCTGCCTCAAGATCGGCGGTTATGTCCGCGTTCAGGTTGACGCTCGCAGCAGCGACGACTTCGGCGGCGAAAGCGGCTACCGCACCAATACCCGTGGTCACCTGACCCTTGATGCCAAGTCGGATACTGAATACGGCACGCTTGCTTCGGTCATCACGCTGGAAGCGAACACCAACAATCCGGACAACGGGACCGACTTCTTCCTCGATGAAACCTTCATCGAACTCGGTGGTCTCCGCGTTGGTTACTTCTACAACTACTTCGATACCGGACTTCCGGGCGAAACCGTTCTCTCCGATGGCGCACCGTTCGGCAATGGTGGTTTCGGTGGCGACACCCTCAACAACGGTATCCGTTACACCTACGACGCCGGCGCTTTCTCCGTCTACGGTCAGGTCGATGCATTCGACTCGCAGGACGGCTGGAAGGACGACGTACCGGGCACCGGTCGTGGCCAGGATGAAATCGGCATCAACGGCGTCATCACCGGCAAGTTCGGTGGCGTAACCCTCGACTTCTTCGCCGGTTATGACTTCGACCGCGAAAATGCCGCTCTCGCTTCCACCCTGACAGCTGCAATCGGCCCGGGCTCGCTCGGCGTCTTCGCTGCCTACTCCTTCGGTGAAAACCGTTACTTCGACGCCGCTGAGTGGACCATCGGTGCGGAATACGCGATCGCTGTGAATGACAAATTCTCCATCGCACCGGGCATCCAGTACTGGGATAACGTTGTTCTCGACGCCGATGGCGATTTCGACGGCGGCAATGCATGGCGCGCTGGTATCACGGCTGATTACAAGATCACCACCGGCCTGTCCGCCAAGGCAACTGTCAACTACACCGATGTTGACGCTGACGATCTCGGCGACGCCGACCGTTGGGACGGCTTCCTGCGTCTGCAGCGCTCGTTCTAATCCGGCTCTCAGATCTGATTTGAAAAGCCCGGCCTTGTGCCGGGCTTTTCTCGTTTGGGCTGCAGCTTCGGACCCGGTCGTGGCAAATTGGTAACTGCCGGTTTTCATCTTCGTGATTTAGGGTGTTGGAATGTAAGAGGACGCTTGCGCTCCTGGGGATCAGGAGTAGCGTTCGCTTGTATTGCGAATGCAGCTCACCGAGGAAATCCCAATGAGGCTGACGAGTTTTCTCATCGCATCGGCAGCAAGTCTGGTTGCTGCATCTGTTTCCCACGCCGCTGATGCCATTGTCGCTGCCGAGCCGGAACCGCTGGAATATGTCCGCGTCTGCGACGCTTTCGGCACCGGCTATTTCTATATCCCTGGCACGGAGACCTGTCTCAAGATCGGCGGTTATATTCGTCTACAGCTGGATGGCCGCAGCAATTACGACATCGACACAAGTGCTGGCGCGGTCGAACTCGACGATGATGCCGGTTATCGCACAAATACGCGTGCGCAGCTCCGGTTCGAAGCCAAGTCCGACACCGAGTTCGGCCCCCTTGGTTCACGCGTCACGTTGCGCGCCAACAATAACTCCGACAGCTCGGACTTCGCGCTGAACGAGACCTATATCGAGCTGGGCGGTTTCCGCATCGGCTACTTCTACAATTACTTTGATACCGGCCTGCCGGGTGAGACCGTGCTGTCGGACGAAGGCCCGCTTTCGGGCAGCGCAACCGATATTTTCGGGGACTATATTGGCGGAGATACGCTGAACAATTCCATTCGCTACACGTTCGAATCTGGAGCATTCACGGCCTATGGTCAGGCTGATTTCTTCAATTCGCAGGCGGGCTGGAAGACCGACGCCGATGGCAGCGCTGACGAGATCGGTCTCAGCGGTCTGGTAGGCGGCAAGTTTGACGCGTTTTCCATCGATCTGTTCGGCGCCTATGAGTTCGACCACGAAGACGGTGTCGTCGCATCTACTCTGTCGGCCGAGATCGGACCGGGCAAGCTGGGTGTTTTCGGTGTCTATTCTTCCGGCCCGACCCGCTATTGGGATTATTCGGAATGGACGATTGGTGCCGAGTATGCCTTCCCTGTTTCCGAAAAGTTTAAGCTCACGCCTGGCGTCCAGTATTGGGATAACATCATTCCCACGAGCGACGACTATACGGGCGGCAGTGCCTGGCGCGTCGGCGTGACGGCGGATTATCAGGTCACGCCGAACCTCCTCGCCAAGGCGACCTTCAACTACAATAATGTTGACATCGACACTGCCGGTTATGGCGATGGCGACCGTTTCGACGGCTTCCTGCGTCTGCAGCGGGATTTCTAATCACAGAAGTTGAAAAGCCCGGCTTGGCCGGGCTTTTTCGTGCTTATCAGGGTATCCTACTATCGAACTGTTCGAGAACCGGGGTGAGGCGCGGCTGTCTATGGCTCTCGGTCTCACCGCCGGCCGAAGCGCAGATCGTCAACAATATCGGCCTTCTGCCCCAGGCGGGTCTTGTAGACCTGATAATTCTCCAAGACGCGCTGAACGTAGTTGCGCGTTTCGGGGAAGGGGATGCGTTCAACCCAGTCGATCACCTCTTCGAGCGACTTGCCACGCGGATCACCATAACGAGCAATCCATTCCGGCACACGCTTCGGTCCGGCATTGTAAGCTATGAAGGTCAGTACATAGGAGCCGCCGAAAGCGTCGATCTGCTCGCCGAGATAATGCGCGCCAAGCGTGGCGTTGTAACCAGCGTCACCGGTCAGCCGATCCGCCTTGAAGCTCATCCCGTGCCGCTTGGCAACGCCCTGTGCCGTCCCGGGTAAAAGCTGTAGAAGGCCGCGAGCATTCGCTGCGGAAACGGCTGACGGGTTGAATGCGCTTTCCTGCCTTGCGATCGAATAGGCAAGCGCCTTGCCGGAACCGGCAATATCGGCGCCGGCCGGAATGACGCCGATAGGATAGGCGAGTGCCGCCACATCGACACCGCGGGAAAAGGCCGACTTGCCGATTCGCAGCGATAGTGCATGGTCGCCTTGTGCTTCCGCGCGTGCGGTCAAAAGCGAAAGTTCGCCCGGGCTGTCGATCTGCTCGCCGAGTGCCGCATAAAGTGCTGCTGATCGCCGGTCATGGCCGACGGCGTCAAGCCGCGCGATGGCACGGACCACCTCACGCGAAGCGAAGCGCTCACGGTCCTGCGCCGTGGGGGAGGGGTAACTTACGTCGAGCGCCGATTTGCCGAGCTTGGCTGCAGCCAGCTGCCCATAGAACGTGCCCGAATAACGCGCCGCCTGTTCATAAAAGTTACGCGCCTCTCCCGGTCCGCCAGCCTCAGCCGATCGGCCGAGCCAGTAGAGCGCCCGCGACGCGGAAAGCGGCCGGTTGGAAGCTTCGTAAATCTTGCGGAAATGCGTCTCGGCCGTCGCCGGATCCTGAAGTGCCCTCAGCGCATACCATCCAGCATGGAATTCCGCATCGGCGCGGTCGACTGTAGATTGCGCCACATGATTTGCGACCAGTCTGTAGGCGGCGCTGAACTGACCTAGGTCCGCAAGCCCGCGCGAGACGATCCGTTGCTCGTTCCACCATTCCGTTGGATAGACGAGTTTTGCCGGATCGCGCGGTATGCGCTCAAGCAGCTTTGCCGCTCCGGCATAATCGTTCTGCCGCCTTGCATATTCTATTTTGGCGAAGAGATAAGCGGGATCGCTCGCCCACGAGCCTGCAACGGCATTGATCAGCGCATCGGCATTCCTGGCATTATTCGCAACGGCCGCCCACGCGTTGTAAAGCGACTGCGCATTGCCGAGACTGGAAAACCGTTTCGCCTGCGCCACGCGGCCGCGATACATGAGATAGTCCATGCGGGTCTTGTGATCGGCTGCGGTAAACAACCCGCCGAATTCGCCAAGCAGCTTGTCTTCGGTCGCCACATCGAGTGTCTCGGAAGACCATAGACCGCGCAGGGTCCGGGCGGCCTCAGCGGTTTTCCCAGCTGCCGCCTGCGCGCGGGCAAGGATCATTGCACCTTCCGGCGTCTGCGGGCGTGAATTGCCCATGGCGGAAAGCACGGCTGCAGCAGGCGGGTTTTCGCGATAAAGCGCGCGCTCTTCCCGCTCGCGCAATCCGCCGAGCCCCGGCCAGCCGGTCAGCTCGCGTGAAGCGCTAGCAATCTCGCGATAGGGCACATCCTTCATTCCCGAACTGGCAATCGCCCAGGTGAGGATTTTGCGGTCGAGCGAGCCTGCCGGCAGGCTGTCGCGTGCAGCAATCGCCTGCGCCGCATCATTACCGGAAAGCGCGTCGAGCCCGGTTTTGAGTGCAGAAGATGCGAGCGGTCGGTCGAGCCTTGGAATGGAGCCGGTAATCTCGGGAATGGGCATGGCGGTTGGCGTGGGGATAGCCTGGGAGCCCGGTTGCGTTGGCACAGGCGCGCTCATCGGTGCGTTCGGCCGGGCAAAGGGAAGCGGCACGATGCCGCTGCCAGCGCCACCGCTCTGGGCGAGCACAAGGCTCGATATGCTGGCTGCACCCAATCCTAAGGTGAGGATCAGAGCGGGCTTCTTCATCCGGCGACTCGCGAAAAAGACATATACCCCTATCGGGTTCTCCCATTAGGCTCCGGCGGCATTAACGAAACCTTACCACGACCTCTAAAATACGCATCAATGAGCGGTGGCCGGCGATCAGTTTCCCGTGAGCTTTGCGCTTGTCGGCGATCTGCCTCCGCTTTATGGTGCGCCACCTTAGTCATTGATTACGGCCGAAGCATGGACTGCGGCCATTGGGAGTTTTGCATGTTCAAGGGATCGATCCCCGCGCTCGTAACGCCGTTCACCACTGGCGGGGCTGTCGATGAAAAAGCGTTTGCAGATCATGTCGAATGGGTGATTGCAGAGGGCAGCTCGGGCCTCGTTCCGGTCGGCACGACGGGTGAATCGCCGACGCTTTCCCATGATGAGCACAAGCGTGTGGTCGAACTCTGTGTGGAGGTCGCTGCCAAGCGCGTGCCGGTCATTGCTGGTGCTGGTTCCAACAATACGACAGAAGCGATCGAGCTCGCACAGCACGCAGAACAGGCCGGCGCCGATGCTCTGCTTGTCGTCACGCCCTATTATAACAAGCCGACCCAGAAGGGGCTTTTCGCCCATTTCTCGGCAATCGCTGATGCGGTTTCCCTGCCCATCTTCATCTACAATATCCCGGGGCGTTCCGTTATCGACATGAGCCCGGAAACCATGGGCAAGCTCGCCAAGGCGCATAAGAACATCGTCGGCGTCAAGGACGCGACGGGCAAGATCGAGCGCGTCTCGGAACAGCGCATCTCTTGCGGTACCGATTTCATCCAGCTTTCCGGCGAGGATGCTACGGCGCTCGGTTTCAATGCGCATGGCGGTGTCGGCTGCATTTCGGTCACGGCCAATGTCGCGCCGCGCCTCTGTGCCGAATTCCAGGCGGCGACGCTGGCCGGAGATTACAAGAAGGCGCTCGAATACCAGGATCGTCTCATGCCGCTGCACAAGGCAATCTTCATGGAGCCGGGTCTCTGTGGCGCCAAATACGGTCTGAGCAAGCTGCGCGGCATGGAGCGTACCGTGCGCTCGCCCCTGGTCTCCGAGCTTGAGCCTGCGACCGAAGCCGCAATCGATGCGGCGCTGCGCCATGCAGGCCTGTTGAACTGAGGCATTGCCTTGGCGCTCGAAGTCGCTGACGCATAAGCTTCACATTCGGTCCTGACCGCATTATATCAATGCTTAACCCCGCTCATTGCTTTTGGGCGGGGTTCTTATTTGGAAAAGCAATTCCAGCAAAAGTGGGAACGGTTTTGTGTCCGGAATCGCGTCAAACAGAGTATTGGAGCCTTTTCGCCTTTCGAAGAAAAGCGGATACGCTCTAAGCGGAATGGAATTCGTCTGATGGCACCCAAAGGCAGCCAGCGCGTGGTCAATAAGGTCGTTGCGGAAAACCGCAAGGCCCGGTTCAACTACGAGATCATCGACACCTATGAGGCAGGCCTGGTTCTGACTGGTACCGAGGTGAAGTCTCTGCGCGACGGCAAGGCCAATATCGCCGAATCCTATGCGTCGGACGAAGGCGAGGAGATCTGGCTGATCAACAGCCACCTGCCTGAATATCTGCAGGCCAACCGCTTCAACCACGAGCCGCGCCGCCGCCGCAAGCTGCTCCTGTCGAAGCGTGAGATCGGTCGTCTGCGTAACAGCATCAACCGCGAAGGCATGACGCTCGTGCCGTTGAAAATCTATTTCAACGAAAAGGGCAGGGCCAAGCTGGAGCTCGCGCTCGCCAAGGGCAAGAAGCTGCACGACAAGCGCGAGACCGAGAAGGAACGCGACTGGAACCGGCAGAAGTCGCGGCTGTTGAAGAACGGCTGAGACTGATCAAATGCGCATTCGGCGTAATCGCTGACCCTCTGCCCCCAAGCGGGGCGAAGGGAACGTGCCCTGTTCGAGATCTGCGGCGCACGGTAACGGCGTGGCTTGGGTCCTTTTCCCCGCCTGCGGGCAGAAGGTGCTGGCAGGCAGATAAGGCGTTGAAGCTGGCGCCGAGATAAACCTCCACCGGAACCAAACTCATCCCCCGCCGTTTCCCCGCACGTTCATGCGGGTAAGCGGATAATGACGAAGAAGCAGTTTTTCACCTACCTGATGCTGGTTGTGGGCTTCGGCCTTGCCGCCTGGCTCCTCTACCAGGTTTTTCGCGAACACTCGTTCTCCGAGATCGTCCAGTCGGTCCGCGATATCTCAGCTGGCAATCTGGCTCTGGCGCTCCTCTTCGCGTTCGGCTCCTATCTCTGCCTCACCGGCTTTGACTGGTGCGGCGTGCGTTATGTGAAGAACGATCTGCCCTATCCTAAAATCGCGCTCGCGTCTTTCATCGCGCTCTCCATCGGCCAGAGCGTGGGCATGTCGGGCCTAAGCAGCGGTGCGCTGCGCTATCGGTATTACGCCCACTGGGGCATGACGACTGAAGATGTGGCGAAGATCGTGCTGCTCTCTGGCGTCACGGTAGGGCTCGGCATTGCTGTGCTTGCCGGCATCGTCATGGTGATCAACCCGCAGGATGCTGCCGCGGTACTGCGCCTGAGGCAAGAGGTCGTGATTGCCATCGGCGCAGGCTGCCTTGCCACAACGGCACTCTACATCGCGCTTGCCGCCTTCCTGCGGGCGCCGCTGAAAATCCGCAACTGGACGTTCCAGATGCCCACCTGGAAAATTGCCGTCGCTCAAGTGGTCATCGGCACGGTCAACTTCGCTCTTGTCTCGGCCTGCCTGCGTGAGGTGATGGCGGCAGGTGCGGATGTCAGTTACCTCAAGGCTGCAACCGCCTTCGTGCTCGCCAATGTTGCGATCCTCATCACCCATGCGCCAGGCGGCCTCGGTGTGCTGGAGGCGACAGTCCGGCATGTCATGGGCGATCAGGCATCGATCGGCTCGCTGGTCGCCTTCCGGGTGATCTATTTCTTTATCCCGCTCTTCATCGGCCTGCCGCTGTCGCTCGTGGTCGAGGCCATCTTCCGGGCGACAAAGTCGGGCAGCCGTCCGCAGTCAAACGGAGATCAGCGCACCGCGGTGCCTGCCGGGTAGCCGGGTTGCCGCCCGCCAACTCCTTCCGCCATTCGGCGTTCATGTTCGATCAGCCAGCGTTTGCGCCACAGGCCGCCGCCATAACCGGTCAGGCTGCCATCGGCTGAAAGCACCCTGTGGCAAGGAATGACGATGGCGATCTGGTTCGCGCCATTGGCGCCTGCAACCGCGCGGGTGGAGGAGGGCATGTTCATGTCGGCCGCGAGTGCTCCATAGGTTCGAAGCTCACCGGCCGGTATTTCCCGCAGCGCCTGCCACACCTCTCGCTGGAACGACGAGCCGTGCTCGGCCAACCGCGTCCTGAACCCCTTGTTTTGGCCGGAAAAATAGGTCTTCAACTCCGCTTCGATCTCGTCGATCGGCGGATACCGTCCCATGACGATACCGCTGCCGCTCGCCTTCTGCAGCCTGCGGATTTCCGCGGGTAGCGCCTTGCGCTCGGCAAATTCCAGAATATGCAGGGCATGCGTGTCGGCGATCGCGATCATCGGGCCGATCGGCGTATCGATCCAGTCGGCACGCAGCAGGGCCTTGCCCCGCAGCTTAGCCGGGGCTTCCCCGAACAGTCTTGCGATCGCGGCACGAAAGCCGCTACCGGATTCGTAACCCGCATCGAGCTGGGCGTCGATCACATTGGCGCCGTCATTCAGCACTTCCGCAGCCTTGCCCATTCGTCTCAGGCGTGCCATCTCCAGAAAACTCATGCCGAATTGCCGCTTGAACGCACGTCGAACGGTGGATGGATCGACGCTTAAGGCGCTCACGTCGCCTTCGCTCCAGCGCCGCATCGGATCGGCATCGAGTGCATCGATCAGCCTTGTGACCACGGGATCGGTCTCGCCAAGCTTCAACATCGGCCGGCATCGATTGCAGGGGCGAAAGCCGGATTCGAGGCATTCGGCGATCGTCTCATAGAAAGTTGAATTCTCGCGCTTCGGCTTGCGGGCAGGGCAGGTGAGGCGGCAGAAAATGCCGGTTGTCTTCACGGCCACCCAGGCAAATCCTTCATAGGAAGGATCGCGGGCGATCAGCGCATCATAAAGAATGTCGTCGGAAGGGCGTTGAAACAGCATGACACTCTTCTAGCCCGAAACGAAAATAGGCGCCGCCGAAAAACGGGCGCCTATTTTTCTGATTATGTCTGCTTCGACAGTTACGCGTCGGCCGGCTCTGTGGGCTCGGTCGGGCGTACCGCGCGTTCGCTCGGGTCGCGGCCGACCTCCGCCTTCAGCGTCATCAGGTCGATGAAGTGATCGGCCTGACGGCGTAGGTCGTCGGCGATCATCGGAGGTTGCGTCTGCATCGTCGAGACGACCGAAACCTTACGGCCGCGACGCTGCAACGCCTCCACCAGATTGGTGAAGTCGCCGTCGCCGGAGAAGATCACCAGATGATCGACGGTTTCCGACTGTTCCATCGCATCGATGGCCAGTTCGATATCCATGTTGCCCTTGATCTTGCGACGACCAAGACTGTCCGTGAATTCCTTCGCGGGCTTGGTCACGACCTTGTATCCGTTATAGTCCAGCCAGTCGATCAGCGGGCGGATCGAGGAATATTCCTGGTCTTCGATAAGCGCCGTGTAATAATAGGCGCGAAGCAGGTAGCCGCGTTTCTGGAAAGCCTTCAAAAGCTTTCGATAGTCTATATCGAAGCCGAGGCTTTTTGAGGCGGCGTACAAATTCGCGCCATCGATAAAGAGAGCAATTTTCTCTCTCGGGTCAAACATATGTCTCCATCCCTTTTTATGCCCGTTTTCCGAGCAGATCGGTAAAACGAAATATGTACCGACGATATCGGAATAATTCTTACATTACGAACTATTCATATATCTGTCATGTAAGTTACGATTCGCAATATTCCAAGCACGTGCTGATTGAATATATTCCTCCATCCCAAGCACTTTAGTCTTAATGTCCAAGGCGCGGACCATTCGACTACGAGTTCTCGGGCGCAGCGCTTGCCGGATTTGGTATCCGGATAAACAGGTGAACCTCACCCGTTTCTTCGCCGCCAGGCTTTGACAGAGATCATGCTGTCAGTGCTTTGCGCCTTCGAATGGAGCGTTTTCTCCTCAGTAAACGCCCCGTAACTCACCACTCGATTGGCCCCGGGTTTAGGAAAAACTTGAATTTCCCGTCCGATGGCTGTATCGGGCGTATCAATTCCGGAAATCCAGGACCGCAAAGGACAGGCAATGGCCCGTGTCACAGTAGAAGATTGCATTGACAAAGTCGACAACCGTTTCGAGCTGGTTCTGCTCGCAAGCCATCGCGCTCGCCAGATTTCGCAGGGTGCTGCGATCACCATCGACCGCGATAATGACAAGAACCCCGTCGTCGCTCTTCGCGAGATTGCCGATGAGACACTGTCTCCCGACGACCTGAAGGAAGACCTGATCCACTCGCTGCAGAAGCATGTTGAAGTTGACGAGCCCGAGCCCGATCCGGCAGCTCTGATTGCCGCTGGCGGTGTATCGGTTGCCTCCGACGTTGAAGATGAAGATGCTCCGGAAACCGTCAATTTCGACCAGATGTCGGAAGAAGAACTGCTGGCCGGTATCGAAGGTCTGGTCCCGCCGGAAAAGAGCGACGACTACTGATCGGCATAGTGTGCCTGAGCGGATTTCAACCGATATTCGCTTGGCGCGGATAAAACGGTCGGAATAATCGCTCCGATCGGAACGATAGTGCGCTGCGGCAAGGTATCGTTCATCCTATCGCCCTAATCTGGTTGTCTCAATAATGATGGCTGCGCTAACCGATGGTTGGCGCGCCATTTTCTTTTGTCGCCACACCGTATTTGAAGGGCATTTCCGGGAATGATGAGGCAGTACGAGCTTGTTGAGCGGGTGCAGAAATACAAGCCCGACGCCAATGAAGCTCTTCTCAACAAGGCCTATGTTTACGCCATGCAGAAGCATGGCCAGCAAAAGCGCGCCTCCGGTGATCCCTACATTTCCCATCCGCTCGAAGTAGCGGCCATCCTCACCGACATGCATCTCGATGAGTCGACCATCGCGGTCGCGCTTCTGCATGACACGATCGAGGACACGACAGCCACCCGCGCCGAGATCGACGAACTGTTCGGCGAGGATATCGGTCGGCTCGTCGAAGGCCTGACCAAGCTGAAACGCCTCGACCTCGTGTCGAAAAAGGCCAAGCAGGCCGAGAACCTTCGCAAGCTGTTGCTCGCCATTTCCGATGACGTCCGCGTTCTGCTGGTGAAGCTCGCCGACCGTCTGCATAACATGCGCACGCTCGACCACATGAAGGCCGAGCAGAAGGCACGCATTTCCGAAGAGACGATGGATATCTATGCGCCGCTCGCCGGCCGCATGGGTATGCAGGACATGCGTGACGAACTGGAGGACCTGTCCTTCCAGTATATCAATCCGGAAGCCTACGAGACGGTCACGCAGCGCCTGGCGGATCTGTCCGCCCGTAATGAGGGCCTGATCAAGAAGATCGAGGATGAACTGCGCGAGCTTCTGGTCGCCAACGGCCTGAATGGAACTTTCGTCAAGGGACGGCAGAAGAAACCCTATTCGGTCTTCCGCAAGATGCAGTCGAAGTCGCTCTCTTTCGAGCAACTCTCGGATGTCTACGGTTTCCGGATCATCGTTGACGACGTTGCCTGCTGCTACAAGGCGCTCGGTATCGTCCACACACGCTGGCGCGTCGTTCCTGGCCGGTTCAAGGATTATATTTCGAACCCGAAGCAGAACGATTACCGCTCGATCCACACCACCATCGTCGGTCCGTCCCGCCAGCGTATCGAGCTGCAGATCCGCACCCAGCTGATGCAGGAAATCGCCGAATACGGCATCGCCGCTCATACGCTCTACAAGGACGGCCAGTCTGTTGCAGGCAAGGGACCGGCCAAGAGTGACGAGCTTTTGCCGAAGGAGAGCAACGCCTATTCCTGGCTGCGCCACACGATCGAATCGCTGGCCGAGGGTGATAATCCCGAAGAGTTCCTCGAACACACCAAGCTCGAACTGTTCCAGGACCAGGTTTTCTGTTTCACCCCGAAGGGCAAGCTTATCGCGCTGCCACGCGGTGCAACCCCCATTGACTTCGCCTATGCGGTTCATACCAACATCGGCGACACCACGGTCGGCGCCAAGATCAACGGCCGTATCATGCCGCTCGTAACCCGGCTGAACAACGGCGACGAAGTCGAGATCATCCGTTCCGGCGTCCAGGTTCCGCCGGCTGCCTGGGAAGAGATCGTCGTCACCGGCAAGGCGCGCTCGGCGATCCGCCGCGCCACACGCATGGCGATCCGCAAGCAATATGCCGGCCTCGGTCACCGCATTCTGGAGCGCACCTTCGAACGCGCCGGCAAGACTTTTTCCCGCGACGCGCTGAAGCCGGCGCTGCATCGTCTGGCGCAGAAGGATGTCGAGGATACGATCGCCTCTGTCGGTCGCGGTGAGCTTTCTTCGCTCGACGTGCTGCGCGCCGTCTTCCCGGATTACAAGGACGAACGCGTAACCGTGAAGCCGGCAGCCGATCAGGGCTGGTTCAACGTCCCGAGCGCAACCGGCATGATGTTCAAGCTGCCGGCGAAATCCCAGACCGATCTGGAAAACGCCCAGGCAGCAGATCTCGTGGCGACCCTATTGCCGATCCGCGGCCTTGCCACCAATACCCAGGTGCGCTTCGCCCCGAGCGGCGCGGTCCCCGGCGATCGGATCGTCGGCATCATGGATGCGGGTAAGAGCAAGGGCATCACCATCTATCCGATCCAGGCGCCTGCGCTGCAGAAATTCGACGACGAGCCGGAACGCTGGATCGATGTCCGCTGGGATCTCGACGAAGCCAACAAGTCGCGCTTCCCGGCCAAGATCGAGATCAACACGATCAATGAACCGGGCACGCTTGCAACCGTCGCCACGACGATCGGTGCGCTCGACATCAATATCCGTACCATGTCCATGGGCTCAAACCGCGCCGACGACTTTTCCGAGATCGCGATGGAAATCGAGGTCTGGGACCTGCGTCAGCTCAACCAACTTCTTTCGCAGTTGAAAGAACTGGACTGCGTGGCCAATCTGAAGCGGGTTTATGATTGACGTGCGGCTGATGATTTAGGCCGATTTGACCTTCGAGGCTCGACATTCGCCTATGCTGCACTATCTCACTTTGATCGTCGTGTCGGAACGAGCAGCGACGGCTGAGGGATGAGATGGGCTCTCGCTCCAGGCGGGAGGCTCAATTGCGCCATACCTCTCACGATTTGCAGGCAATATTCGACGATGGGTGGCGGGACGCTGAGGATGGAAAAGGCCTGAGTGCCAACCCTTATCTGAGCGACGAAAGCAACTACCGTCTCTCTGCCTGGGTCGAGGGCTATCGCGAGTTCGCGGACGGTATGAGTGCCGCATACAGAGATCAATTGGTCGATGAGGGCAAGCAGGCAGGTACCCTTCTCCTCGACAACCGGGCCTGCCCGTACATCCTCGACCAGAGCAGTCTGCGCTATGATGCCTGGCTGTCGGGGTATCAGTCTCCCGGCGCGCAATGATCTTTCCGCATCGGACAGGTGGCCATCTGCAGGACCACACAATCCAGGTCTGCTCGCGCGCTTGAGATCAGGCGTGAATTTATCGCCTGGAAGCATTTGGAAGACACCGGCGATCGACAATCTCCGTTTGGACTTGGAGCATATTCGGTCGACGCCATGGAAGGATCATGCATTGCTCACCGTTATCCAAATCGACTTTCGTACACGATGGGAATATCCCGTCATGGTAGCAAGGCGCAGTGGAAATTCGGTCGCCATAAATGGTCCCGGACAGGCGTTGAATTACCTGCGTAACGACTTCGTTTTTCAGTCCGGGCGATCTTATTTGTCTGCCGTGTGGGCGTGTCAGTCGGTCCTGCGCTGCAGGGGAGACGCCGAGACCGCGCGACAGCATTTTATCGCCGCTTATGCTGACTACATGATCAAGCTCCATCCTTAGCCAATTCTCTGCGCAGGGTGATCTGAGCTTCCTATGCAGTCGGCGTCGTGCAGCAAGGCCCCCGCAATCTCCATGCAAAGCCTTTATTTTCGCGCATGCCTTGTTGTTGGCCCATTAATCGCTATTTTAGATTTTATCGAACCTTGCTAGCGACTCTCGTCGGCAGCCTAACGGCTCTTCTTGATTTTCTCTCATCGTCGATTTAGCGCCGGGCAACCGGCTTACACAGCGATTGAAAGGAAATCGTTATGAGCACTGGTACAGTGAAGTGGTTTAATAGCACGAAGGGCTTCGGATTTATCCAGCCGGACAATGGCAGCGAGGATGTGTTCGTGCACATTTCTGCCGTGGAGCGTGCGGGTCTGCGCGGTCTGAACGACGGGCAGAAGATCAGCTACGAGCTCGTGCAGGACAATCGCTCCGGCAAAAGCTCCGCAGACAACCTGCGCGCAGAATAATATGTCATCGCCCTCGCGTGACCACGGATGTACTGGCACGCGAAAGGCTTGATGATAAACGGAGGTCGGGCGTCAAACTCCGGCCTTTTGTTTTGACCCTTGGAGGTCATGATGAGCAAGCACCGTTATGATGCCGGCGACGTGGTCGTCTTGAAGAGTGGTGCATTTCGCTTCGGCGAAACCAATGGCTCATGCCGGATCGTCGCTGTTTTGCCGGATGCCTACGGGCTGACGCAATATCGCGTCCAGTTTGACGGTGAGAATTGCGAGCGCCGCATTACGCATGGCGATATCAGTCATGAGGGTTCCGTGGATGTCTCGAAGGCATCGACCGCGACACCGCTTCCATCTGGTAGTTCGTGGATCAACGTGAATACGATCAAGATCAAGAAATAGTGGCTTTGCCGCGTCAGGAGATATTTTGCAGGTACTTGTAAGAGACAACAATGTTGATCAAGCGCTTCGCGTTCTGAAGAAGAAACTGCAGCGTGAAGGCCTGTTCCGGGAGATGAAGGCGCGCAGCGCATATGAGAAGCCGTCGGTAAAGCGCGCCCGCGAAAAAGCCGAGGCGATCAGGCGCGCCCGCAAACTGGCGCGCAAGCAGATGCAGCGTGAAGGGCTGTTGCCTGCTCCGAAGAAGAAGGTCATTGCTCCTCGGGCTCGCTGATTGCCGGTTCGATATCGGTTCCCCGCGGCACCCGTCGCCGGAGGCATGGTTTTCAGATTGTTTTAGTGCGCTTTTGACCTGAAACGCAGGAGGACTGACATGACTGTGACGAAAGACCGTTTCTTCAAACCGACGAAGCTTTCAGCCGATGCAAAGGCGAAAACGACCAATTCCATCGTCCGCGACATTCTCGATTCCGAGGTCGCCGAGAGGGAAAAGAAGACGCAGAAACTTCGCTCTCTGCGCCTTGCGCAAGTCTCTGCAAGCCCATCCGGCACCTCCCGTTTCGGCAAGTAATTGGGTCGGCCGGGGCTAACCTCTCCGTTAAGCGTCACCTAAAACAAAACCCGCCGACAGCGTCGGCGGGTTTTGTTTTTCGTTTGATCGGAACCGCTCTTCTGTTCGACGGCCGAATCTCCAAGCTCAGATCGGGCTGACATAGCCGAAGCCGAGCAAGCCAAGCAGCGCCACGCCGATCACCACGCGATACCAGACAAACGGCATGTAGCTCTTGGTCGATACGAGTTTCAGGAACCAGACGATGACGCCGTAACCGACGACGAAGGCGATCAGCGTTGCAAGCGCGGTCGGACCGGCCGCGACCGCCGTGTCTTCCCCCATCGTCTTCAGGAGCTGGTAGAAGCCCGAGCCGAATACGGCAGGAACAGCGAGCAGGAAGGAATAACGCGCTGCCGCCTCGCGCGTGTAGCCAAGGAGAAGGCCGGCAGTGATCGTTCCGCCGGAGCGGGAGACGCCGGGGATCAGCGCCATCGCCTGGGCAAAACCGAAGATAATGCCGTCGCGCCAGATCAGCTGCCTAAGCGCATATTTCTTCTTGCCGATGCGGTCAGCCCAGCCCAGGATAAGACCGAAGGCGATCAGCATCACGGCGGTGATATACATGTTGCGCAAGCCGTGTTCGATCTGGTCCTTGAAGCCAAGCCCCAGGATGATGATCGGCAGCGAGCCGATGATGATGAGCCAGCCCATGCGGGCCGCGTCCCTGTCGTAATCGCCGATCCTGAACACCTGACGTAGCCAGGCGGTGGCGATATTGACGATGTCTTTCCAGAAATAGACGAGAACCGCAGTCTCGGTGCCGAGCTGGGTGATGGCCGTGAATGCCGCGCCAGGATCGGTGCCAGAGGGCAGGAATTCGCCGAGAATGCGCAAATGCGCACTGGAGGAAACCGGCAGGAATTCGGTCAATCCCTGGACAAGTCCAAGAATGGCGGCATCAGTCCAACTCACGCTCATGGCAGCTCCGAAGGTTGGGGAAAGGATTTAAAGGGTAAAAGGGATTTCTGAAGGCAGGCTGAAGGTCATGTTTGCATAGGTCTGGCAGCTTGCGATCGTCAAGCTGCAAAGCTTGGAACCGCTCAATGTGACGATTCTACGGTAGACCGTCCATGTCTCAAACATATCACGGCTATTCTTGGCATCTGCGCTATGCCTGCGAATGCCCCGTCATGAACGCGAACGGGCCGGATTTCTCCGGCCCGCCATGTTTTTTTCACAAACGGGGAGATGCGGCTCACCTGACGCCGCGTCACCTCAGCACTTGTTGAAATTGATCGCGTTGATGACGTTGTTATAGTCCTGCAGCAACTGCGTTGCGTCCTGCCGTTCCGCCGACATCATCTGGAACTGTGCTTTCTTGTCTTCCTGATAGCGGCCGTTCTCGGTCCGCAGGATGATCTGGCGGCCGGTGGAAAGATAGGCGTTGACGTTGAGCATCATCGACGAGCATCCGGCATGGTTCTTCTCGCGCACCTTGGCGTCATAACCTGTCGCCATCGTGTTGAACTGATCGAGCGAGGTCTTCAGCGCATCCTTCCTGTCGCCCAGCCCCTTGCCCTGCAGAAAGCCGTCGGCGGCGTCCATGCTTTCCTTGATGTGGTAGATCATGCCGATGCGGAAATAGTCGCGGGTATCCTTCTGCGCACTTTCGAACTCGGTCTTGATCCGGGCGCGGTCCTTGGCGTCGATGGCGCTGATGAAATTGCCCTGCGCGGCGGCAAGCGTTTCCATCGCGGCGATGAAGGCCTGCCGGATCTCGCGACCATGCGCGCCCTTGTCGCTCAGATAGGTCTTGGCGGAGATATAATTGCCCATGTCCCGATCGAGCGGTTCGGCCTTCTCGGCTGCGTCGCGATAGGCATCGGCCGAACCGTCGAGCTCGGCCATGTCGGGCTTCATCTCACGGGCCTTGGCAAGGGCGTTCTTCAGCCTGTCCAGATTGTTGGTCGAGTAGAACAGGTTGTCATTCTTGTCCTTGCCGTCGAGCACGGGCTGGACATAGCTCTGGAAGGTCGCCAGTTCCTTGGCATAGGAGCGTTGGAACGAGTTCGCCACTTCGACATAGGCGTTGTATTTCAGCACTTCGGCCTGCTCGGCGGATGGCTGGTTCTGTTCTTTATTGCTGGTCTTGCTTTCGTCACAGGCAGAAAGCGTCAGGACGCAGGCCGCAACAGCCAGCGACCGGATCATGTTTCCGGTGTTCATCAAATTGTCCTCGTTTGAAATATCAGCTTGAAACCGCAGGATCGGCCGCATTGGCGGCTCGCACATCGGATCGCTATATCGAGATCACTTGGTTGGCGTCTCGGACCGATCAGGTTTCATCCTGTTTCGGGTCTGGTATCCGCTCCAACTACCTCCTCTTCACTGGTGGCGTCCGATGGCTCACAACAAGCCATGGTTATCAGGGGCACACACCGTTCTCCCCTCGATCTGTTGAAATGCCTGGGGACTTATTCATCTGCGCCCTAAGTCCGCTGGGGAAAGGCGTCGATCATCTGAAAATACATGATCTGCAGAATGTGAGAATGTTTCCTATTGGCGCAATTCCGGCTTGTCACCCCGAAAACGGCTTCCGCTGACATTTGCTATCCGGTGAAACGGAAGCGGGCCGGATTGCTCCGGCCCGCTTCTCAATTCAATGATGCTGGTGAGAGCGATCAGACGGCGCCGCGGGTCTCGACATAAAGCGCGTAGACCGAGTGGCTCGACGCCATGTAGAGGCGGTTCTTCTTCTTGCCGCCGAAAACAAGGTTCGGGCAGCGCTCTGGCAGCTTGATGAAGCCGATCGCCTTGCCTTCCTTGTTGAACACCTTGACGCCGTTCAGCTCTTCCGGCTTTGCGCCGGCAGCACCGGACGAGCCCCAGCCGCACCAAAGGTTGCCGTCGACATCGACCTTGAAGCCGTCGAGACCGCCATTGTCGTCAGCGGTGATCAGCGCCTTCTTGTTGGAAACTGTCTTGCCGTCCTTCGAGACGTCGTAAGCCCAGACGATACGGTAGGGCTGCGCGCGGCCTTCGACGATATAAAGCTTCTTCTCGTCTTCGGAAAAGGCGATCCCGTTCGGGCCCTTCAGTTCGTCGGTGATCAGCGACAACTCACCTTCGGCTGAAATGCGGTAGACGGAATGCGGCAGTTCTGGGTCTGCCTTTTCGCCTTCCCACATGCCGCCGATGCCGAATGGCGGATCGGTGAACCACAGCGAGCCGTCCGACTTGCAGACGATGTCGTTCGGCGAATTCAGCTTCTTGCCCTTGTAGGTGTCGGCAAGAACCGTGATCGAGCCGTCATGCTCCGTGCGGGTGACGCGGCGGGTCAGATGTTCGCAGGCAATCAGGCGGCCCTGCAGGTCGCGGCAATGGCCGTTGGCATAGTTCGAATTGGCGTCGAACACGCTCCATGTCTCGTTCGTTTCGTCGAACTTCATGACGCGGTTGTTCGGAATATCGCTGACCAGCAGATACTTGCCGTCACCGAAATAGACCGGACCTTCCAGCCAGCGAGCGCCGGTGGCAACCTGTTCCAGCGAAGCGCTGGCAACACGGTATTTCGCAAAGCTTGGGTCGAGAACCTGAATGGCCGGATCGGGATAGATCGGCGAGGGGGTGAAGCTGATCGCCTGTGCGGAGGCGATCTTGGTGGTCACGGCAGTTGCGGCTGCGACGGCACCGAATGTCATGAGGTTGCGGCGGCTAAGATCCACGGGAAAATTCCTTCGATAATAGTCGTTGATTTCATATCAATCTGCCCGTTCTGCGGGAGGCGGCAATCATCGCCTTGGTGCCCTGTTAACTTCGTAACATTGTGCGCTGCAATATAAATCTGATGCATTCTCCCCCCATGATTAAGGAGGCATGAAGGCCGATGATCGGAGAGGAAGGGCAGTTTTCCCGCCTTTGTCAAAAACTATAATGCAGTGCAGCAAATGTAAGATTTTTTTATGAAATTCGCCTTAGGGTGCGACAAGGACACAGAGATCGCCTTAGTCGATCCTTCACGCGCATGATGCGCGCCGTCAAAACGGTTCCTGCATTTTTCTCCTCCCCCGAATGCGTGTTTTCAGTCTTCCTGAGAAGGTCCCCCCATGCTCAAGAACTTAAAAATCAAGACCAAGTTTTTGATGGCGATCGCCATCCTTGGCGTCATTTCGCTTGCCGGTCTGTTATTTGTGACCCAGCGTTTCAGCGCCGCCAATGAATCCTATTCGAATTTCTTGCATAACGAGAGCACGGCTGCGACCTTCGTACCGCGCGGTGCCGCAGGCATGTGGACCGCCACCACCTGGCTCAGCCGCGCTCTTGCACAGGACCCGCAATCCGCTGCGTTCAAGGATTTGTCCGAGCGCTTCGGTAAGGAAATCACCGGTGCGCGTGCACGTCTGGCACAGGTTCCGGGCCTTGTGCCGAGCCGCCAGGCCGCAACGGACGAATTGCTCGCAGGCGCAGATAAGCTCAAGGCAATCGGTGATGATCTGCTGAAGGCTCATGTTGCTCGCGACGAAGCGAAGGTCACCTCTCTTTCGGGTGATCTCGACAAGGCCATTGTTGAATTGTCCCCGAAGTTTGGTGCCAGCAACGGCGCCATGGCGGACCTGATCAAGAACGGCGGCGATCAGCTGTCGGCTGAAGTCTCATCCACCATCAAGTTCACGATTGTCGGCATGCTGATCGGTATCGCCGTTGCTATCGTGTTGGCGCTGACGATCGCCCAGAAGGGTATCACAGCTCCGATGGCGCGCCTTCGCGAACGTATGGCGTCGCTTGCCGCCGGCGATGCCCGCGCTGCAATCGATGGTCTCGACCGAAAGGACGAAATCGGCCAGATGGCCGAAGCCGTCGAAGTCTTCCGTCACAACGCTCTCGAGCGCACCCGCCTGGAACAGGAAGCCGACGACAACCGCAGCCTGTCGGAAAAGGAACGCATCGAGCGCGAAGCCGCCAAGGCCCGCGAAGCTGCCGACGTCAAATTCGCCGTCGACAATCTCGCTCAGGCGCTGAGCCAGCTTTCCGATGGCAACGTCTCCTACCGTATCGAAAAGCCGTTTACGGCAGCGCTTGATGGTGTCCGCGGTGACTTCAACGCCTCGGCTGCAAAGCTGCAGGGTGCATTGGAACAGGTTGCAGAAAATGCCCGCAGCATCGAGGCCGGTTCGGCCGAGATCAAGTCGGCTGCCGACGATCTTGCCAAGCGCACCGAGCAGCAGGCCGCTTCTGTCGAAGAGACTGCAGCCGCTCTGGAAGAGATCACCACCACGGTGAAGGACGCCGCTCGCCGCGCCACTGAAGCAGGCAACCTCGTTGCCCGTACCCGTCAGGGCGCAGAGAAGTCCGGCGAGGTCGTCCAGAAGGCTGTTCAGGCCATGGAAGCGATCGAAAAGTCCTCCGGCGAGATCGGCAACATCATCGGCGTCATCGATGACATTGCCTTCCAGACCAACCTTCTGGCACTCAATGCCGGTGTTGAAGCCGCGCGTGCGGGTGAGGCGGGCAAGGGCTTTGCAGTGGTCGCTCAGGAAGTTCGCGAATTGGCCCAGCGTTCTGCAAACGCCGCCAAGGAAATCAAGACCCTGATCAACGCGTCGAATGAGCAGGTCCAGAACGGTGTGCATCTCGTTGGCGAAACCGGCAAGGCGCTGCAGACGATTGTCGGCGAAGTCCAGGAGATCAACCGCAACGTCAACGCGATTGTCGAAAGCGCTCAGGAACAGTCTTCAGGCCTGCAGCAGATCAACACCGCGGTCAACACGATGGACCAGGACACGCAGAAGAATGCTGCCATGGTCGAAGAGCAGACCGCAGCAAGCCATGGTCTCGCCCGCGACGCCGCTTCGCTGAACGCGCTTCTTTCCCAGTTCAAGCTTTCGGTTCAGACCTACCAGTCGACCGTTCGTGCGGTGAAGGCAAATGAAACGCCCGCGGCCTCGCCGGCACGCGCCCTTGGCCGCAAGCTGGCCGGCGCCTTCTCTGGCAATGCTGCCGTCAAGAACGAAAGCTGGGAAGAGTTCTAAGTCCGGCGCGTCCTGAGGACGATCATTCCCAAGATCAGGAAAGGCCGCAGGCAACCCGTCTGCGGCCTTTCCTTTCGGCAAAATCTCTCCGAAGTCGCCTTCCACCGGTATCGTGATAGGCGTTTGAACGGACGGTGCGGCATTTTGCCGTGAGTTTTATAAAATTCGATACAACGTAAGATTTTATTATCGGACCGGGTTCTATGCTCTGCCCGGGACATTCGAGATACCCCCTTGTTCTCAAGCGCGCATGATGTGCGTCGTTCCTCCAGATCACATGGTTGGACGGCTCCTGTTTGGTTGGCTCTTTCGTCGGGAGTCTGCACTGTTGCACCAAGCGCGGGATCCCGCGGCGGCTGGTGCTGCAGCAAATAGACTTGCGCATAGTGTCTCCGAGAACCAAGCCCGGTTCCCGGCTCAATGCGCTGAGTTCATCGCGTTGTGGAGGTATCCGATGCTCAAGAACCTAAAAATAAAGACCAAATTTCTGATGGCGATTGCGATCCTGGCGTTCATTTCGCTGGCAGGCCTGGCTTTCGTCACTCTACGCTTCGAAGAGGCGAACAGCACATATTACAATTTCCTCCAGAACGAGAGCACCGCGGCTGTTTATGGGCCTCGTGGTGTTGCCGGCGCGTGGACGGCTATCAACTGGCTGAACCGTACCGTAAGCCAGGATCCACAGTCGGACAAATTCACGGAATTCGCTGCCCGCTTCAATAACGAATTGAGCGGCGCCCGCGGCCGTCTGGAGCAGATCCCGGCCATCGTTCCCAGCCGAAAGGCCGCAATCGACGAGTTGGTGAGCGCCATAGACGCCATGCGGCAGATCGGTGGGGAAATGATCAAGGCCCATGCCGTCGGTGACAAGGCACTGTTCGACAGCATGACGGTCAAGCTCGAACAGGCCACCATCGACTTCTCGGCAAAGTCGGGCGCCAACAATACTGCCATGGCGGACCTGATCAAGAATGGTTCGGACCAGCTCAATGCGCGTGTTACCGACGCAATTCGGGTCACGATCGTCAGCATGTTGATCGGGATTGCCGCTGCCATCGCTTTCTCCATGTTGATCGCGCAGAAGGGTGTCACCACGCCGATGGCGCGCTTGCGGGAACGCATGGCGTCCCTGGCCGCCGGTGAGACCGAAGCTGAAGTCGACGGTCTCGACCGCAGGGACGAGATCGGCCAGATGGCCGAAGCCGTCGCTGTTTTCCGCGACAACGCGCTGGAACGTCAGCGTCTCGAACAGGAGGCTAACGACAATCGTAGCCTCTCGGAAAAGGAACGCATCGAACGCGAAGCAGCGAAGGCCCGCGAAGCCGCCGACGTCAAATATGCAGTCGACAATCTCGCCGAGGCACTGAGCCAGCTCTCCAACGGTGATGTCTCCTATCGCATCGAGCAGCCTTTCACGGAAACACTCGATGGAGTGCGCAACGACTTCAACAGTTCGGCATCCAAGCTCCAGGAAGCGCTCGAGCAGGTTGCAGGCAATGCCCGCAGCATTGAAGCCGGTTCGGCGGAAATCCGCTCCGCGGCCGACGATCTCGCCAAGCGCACCGAACAGCAGGCCGCTTCCGTCGAAGAAACGGCTGCCGCTCTGGAAGAGATCACCACCACGGTGAAGGACGCAGCCCGTCGCGCCACCGAGGCAGGCTCGCTTGTCACGCGTACCCGTCAGGGCGCGGAAAAGTCAGGTGAAGTCGTGCACAGCGCTGTCAAGGCAATGGAAGAGATCGAGAAGTCGTCCGGCGAGATCGGCAACATCATCGGCGTCATCGATGACATCGCCTTCCAGACCAATCTTCTGGCGCTGAACGCTGGTGTCGAGGCCGCACGTGCAGGTGAGGCGGGCAAGGGGTTTGCGGTTGTCGCACAGGAAGTGCGCGAACTGGCACAGCGGTCCGCAAATGCCGCAAAGGAGATCAAGACGCTGATCACCGCGTCCAACCATCAGGTCCAGAACGGCGTGCATCTGGTCGGCGAGACCGGCAAGGCGCTGCAGATGATCGTGGCGGAGGTCCAGGAGATCAACCGCCACGTCGCCGCCATCGTCGAGAGTGCGCAGGAGCAATCCTCGGGCCTCCAGCAGATTAACACGGCCGTCAACCAGATGGACCAGGATACGCAGAAGAACGCGGCAATGGTCGAGGAACAGACGGCGGCAAGCCACGGCCTTGCCCGCGACGTTGCATCGCTCAATACCCTGCTGGCTCAGTTCAGGCTTTCCGGAGCCTCGTCAGAACGTTCGGCAAGGTTGCCGACCAAACCTGTGCGCTCTGCGCAGGTGGATGAAGCGCCCGCCGCCTCGCCGGCGCGCGCTTTGGGCCGCAAGCTGGCAGGTGCCTTCTCCGGCAACGCGGCACTCAAGAACGACAGTTGGGAAGAGTTCTGAGCGTCGGACCTGAGATGAGCTGAGGGGCATTTGCTCCTCTGGCTGCGACGATATGTCCAACCGCGGGGGCTTGCCGGCTCCTGCGGTTGTTTTTTGAACATTTTTGCCGTGTCGCGCTCGTTGTCGCCAGTTATTTGGTCAATTTGACGGCCGTCAAAGCGCTTGCCATGCATTGGGAGCAAGCCTGCACCGCTTCCCAGGCGTTGGTAAAAGAGCCGAGGAAGTCGTATTTTAGCATCAGCAAAGTAACTGAACGAAAGATAAGACGATGTTTGACACAGTACGCAAGTTTGCACGCGCCCTGCGCGTTCCCTCGGCCCAGGATCGCGAAATGGCCTATCTCAATGAATCGCGTGATCGGATCGATCTCGAATACCGTATGCGCCAGGTCGACCGCGGTATGTTCCGCAGGTCGCAGTTCTAAATCTTGACCGCCGTCGTGCCTTTGGCCAGCGAGCCGGGGCACGAGATGCTGGATAGGGTGAAAGCCTTATGGCGACCCTTAGGGATTTCCTGGCGCTGGTTGAAGCTTGGCGCGGATCTTTATCCCCAAATTCGCCACGATTTTCGGTTTCCGCTATAATATCGCTTGATCATATATAGCCAGAACGGCCGGCCCTGTCCGGATCGATTGGACAGGTTAACTGGAATGCCCTTTCGCCGTCGTACTCCTCTTTCACTCAGTCAGAGGCTTTTCGGGATGTTCGTTCCGAAAAGAGGGTTTCGCCGTACGCTCGGTTATTATCGCCTCAAGGTCATGCGCATCGGTGGTTCTCCCCATGCCGTCGCCGCTGGCGTGGCGGTCGGCGTGCTGAGCGCATGGACTCCTTTTCTGGGGTTTCACGTCCTGTTCGCCATCCCGATCGCCTGGCTTCTTGGCGGCAGCATGATCGCTGCCGCAATCGGCACGACATTCGCAAATCCCCTGACCTGTCCGATCATCTGGCCGCTGACCTGGGAAGTGGGTCAGTTCATGCTCGGCGCCGAGCCGACCTCGCGCCATATCGATCTTGAAGCCCTGTTCGCCCATCTTGACGTCTCGCAGCTCTGGGGACCGGTGCTTGAGCCGATGCTTGTCGGCTCGCTGCCTCTGGGCCTGCTCTGTGCGCTTTTCTTCTATGCCGTGACCTATCTTGCCGTGCGCGGTTTTCGCGATCGTCGCCTCGGCCGCTTGACGGAGAGGGCAAGACACCTCAAGTCAGCCGAAACCGGATCGGCAATTTAGGTACAGGATCAGCTTGATGATTATCGGCATGGGGAGCGACCTCATAGACATAAGGCGCGTGGAAAAATCTATAGAGCGGTTCGGCGAACGCTTTACCCACCGCTGTTTTACAGAGATCGAGCGGGCAAAATCGGAGCGCCGCAAGAACCGGGCCGAATCCTACGCCAAGCGTTTTGCCGCCAAGGAAGCCTGTTCCAAGGCGTTGGGCACCGGTCTTGCCAATGGCGTGTTCTGGAAAGACATGGGTGTCGTCAACCTGCCCGGCGGAAAGCCGACAATGGTCCTCACCGGCGGTGCCGGCGACCGACTGGCCGAACTGATCCCTGCCGGCCATGAGCCCGTCATCCACATCACCATCACCGATGAATATCCTTACGCCCAGGCTTTCGTGATCATCGAGGCGAAACCGATATCCGCCTGATGCCGGCGCGGAAATGCATGCTTCCGACAATGCATGAAGGTTTAGTAATCTCACCACCATTGCCGCGGCTTGGCTAAGCGTTTAGACAGTTCAGCCACTCGCCCCGAGATAGAAAGAATTTAGACGTGTCCGATAAAGCCGAGACGAAGCAACCGAATGCCATTTGGGAAAACATCAAGGTCATCATTCAGGCCCTGCTGCTTGCCATGGTCATCCGTACGGTTCTGTTCCAGCCCTTCACCATCCCGTCCGGCTCGATGATGCCGACTCTGCTCGTCGGCGATTACATCTTCGTCAACAAGTTCGCTTATGGCTATTCGAAATATTCGCTGCCTTTCTCGCCGGACCTGTTCGATGGCCGTATTCTGGAATTCAGCGAGCCGAAGCGCGGCGACGTCATCGTCTTCCGTCTGCCGCAGCAGCCGGATATCGATTACATCAAGCGCCTCATCGGCCTGCCGGGTGACAAGATCCAGATGCGTGACGGCATTCTCTACGTCAACGGTCAAGCGATTCCGAAGCAGGCTGACGGCAGCTTCACCTCGGATTATCGCCTCGATCCCGGCTCCAACGTTCCGGTCTTCCGCGAAACGCTCGACACCGGCAAGACCTACGACACGCTCGACCAGATCCCCAATTCCCGCGGTGACAATACGCCGGAATTCGATGTTCCGGCGGGCCATTACTTCTTCATGGGCGATAACCGCGACAACTCGCTCGACAGCCGTTTCGACGTCGGTTTCGTTCCGGCTGAAAACCTGGTCGGTCGCGCCAGCGTGATCTTCTTCTCGCTCGGCAACGACACCTCGTTCCGCGAAATCTGGAAGTGGCCGTCCAACATGCGTTGGGATCGTCTGTTCAAGGGCGTCAACTGATGAAGATGAAACCATTGTCGGCGGAAGAGCGAGGCCAGCTGGAAACGGTGATCGGTCATGTCTTCGCCGACAAGCAATGGCTTGACCGGGCGCTGACCCATGCCAGCACCGGCACCGCCAAGAATGCCAATTACGAACGGCTTGAGTTTCTCGGCGACCGCGTGCTTGGCCTGTGCGTCGCCGAACTCCTATTCACCACCTTCCGCTCGGCGGAAGAGGGAGAGTTGTCGGTGCGCCTCAACCAGCTGGTCAGCGCCGAAAGCTGTGCCACCGTCGCCGATGAGCTGGAACTACACCGTTTCATCCGTACCGGCGCCGACGTCAAGAAGCTGACCGGCAAGCGTATGCTCAATGTTCGCGCCGATGTGGTGGAAAGCCTCATCGCTGCGCTCTATCTTGATGGTGGTCTGGAAGTTGCCCGTGCTTTTATCCTGCGTTACTGGCAGGATCGTGCCAGCAAGCCCGATGCTGCGCGGCGCGATGCCAAGACAGAGCTGCAGGAATGGGCGCATGCGAAATTCAATACCACCCCGTCCTACAGGGTGGACGACCGTTCGGGACCGGATCATGATCCGCGCTTCACGGTAACGGTAGAAATAAAGGGCGTTGCGCCCGAAACCGGCACCGACCGGTCGAAACGGGCAGCCGAGCAGGTTGCCGCAACGAAGCTCCTCGAGCGCGAGGGCATCTGGCCGAAGAGCCAGGATTGATTGGATCGATATGACCGAAGACCACAACATTGCCGGCGAAGAAAATGAAGCTGCCGGCGGCCCGACCCATTCCGGCTTCGTCGCGCTGATCGGCGCCACCAATGCCGGCAAGTCGACGCTGGTCAACCGGCTCGTCGGCGCTAAGGTCTCGATCGTCAGCCACAAGGTGCAGACGACCCGCGCCATCGTGCGCGGTATCGCCATTCACGACAATGCCCAGATCGTTTTCATGGATACGCCCGGTATCTTCAAGCCGCGCCGCAGGCTCGACCGCGCCATGGTGACGACCGCCTGGGGCGGCGCCAAGGATGCCGACCTGATCGCGCTTCTGATCGACAGCGAGCGTGGCATTCGCGGCGATGCCGAAACGATCCTCGAAGGCCTGAAGGACGTTCGTCAGCCAAAGATCCTGCTTTTGAACAAGATCGATCAGGTCAAGCGCGAGGATCTGCTGGCGCTTGCCGCCGCAGCCAATGAAAAGGCCGACTTCGAGCGCACCTTCATGATCTCAGCGACGACCGGTTCCGGTTGTGACGATCTGATGAATTACTTCGCAACGACCCTGCCGGAAGGCCCCTGGTATTATCCTGAAGACCAGATCTCCGATCTGCCCATGCGCCAGCTTGCAGCCGAGATCACCCGCGAAAAGCTGTTCCTGCGCCTTCATCAGGAACTGCCCTATGCGTCTCACGTCGAGACGGAAAAATGGGAAGAGCGCAAGGATGGCTCGGTTCGCATAGAGCAGGTCATCTATGTGGAGCGCGAGAGCCAGAAGAAGATCGCGCTCGGCAAGAATGGCGAGGCTATCAAGGCAATCTCGACGGCATCCCGCAAGGAGCTATCCGAAATCCTCGAGCAGCCGGTGCATCTCTTCCTGTTCGTCAAGGTTCGTGAGAACTGGGGCGATGACCCGGAACGCTTCCGCGAGATGGGCCTGGAATTCCCAAAAGGTTGATCGACCAACGATTTTTCTCGTTTCCCGTGCTCTTGATTTCCTTCAGATCCGCCCGATCTGCATGGAAATAGTCCACAGACAAACGTGATATATCCTATATATACGCACAACTATACGCGGTGAACTTGACACGACGCAACTGTGGAACTTTGATCTGATTTGTCACTGGTCTGATTCAGGCTGTTGGCTGATAGGGATGGAAAAAAGCGCCACAAGGATTGCGAACCGCATGGCCACCAGCAAATATATGGGACGAGACAAAAGCGTGGATTTGAAGGACGCTGTCGGGTTCTTCAGCTGGGATCTGAGCGAAAACAAAGTCTTCGCCGACAGTGTTTTCGCCCATATCTACGGTATTCCGCCTCACGAGCTGGAGATCGGAGCTCCGATCGAGCAGGTCATCAAGCATGTCGCGGAAGACGACATGCCCCGGGTGGCCAAGGCGCTGCACGAGACCATCGTCTCCGGCAAGCCGTGTCACCAGACCTACAAGATCAGTCATCCGAGCGGCAAGAGCATTGTCGTGACGGGGTAGGGGCGCTGCCTGCGCAATGGCGAAGGCATGCCGTCGATCTATACCGGTTTGGTGACCGCCGAGGAAAATGGTGTGAAATCTAACGACGCGGATCGGCTGGCCTCGCATTGCATTGAGGCACTGAAACTTGCCAAGCGCCGCCGCCACGCCTTGGCTGAACGCTATTTGACTTCGGCGCTGGGAGCGCTTGGCCGACGGGCCGAGAGTTAATGGACCCCAAAAAGTAGATCCGGCGGCAAGCGATGGTGTGCCGCCGGCGCTTGCCGTTATTTTTGCCGCGCCATCAGCGCTTTGACTTCCTCGAAGCGGCGGCGGTTGTCGGGCTCCTGCTCGCCCGGGCCATAGCAGGTTTTGGAGATACAGAAGCGCACAAGCCCGAAGGGCGGTGTCGCCTTGTCGAACTGGCACTCGATCTCGTTGTTATAGTCTGTCGGCTTGGCATCCTCGCGGGTGGAATAGGTCAGCCGCGCGCCGGGCGGATCGAGTTCGGGGAAGGATTGCACGATCCCGGTCTTGAGCGACGGCACCAGCAGGAAATTCTTTGCCACCGCCACGCACGCCTGCTCCAGCTGCGGTGATTGCGCCTGTGCCGGCAGGAAACCGGCAAGGGCCGCAGATGCCAAGGTGGCAGCGAAAACGATATGTCTCATGGGAACTCCCTGAACCCGTTCTTGTTTGGCGAGAGAATTCCGCTGACAGTCAATTTGTTCCAATGGAGATGACACCCGATCGCAGTTTTTCGAGATCTGTTGCAGATCGCGAAACAGATTCAATCTGAACGACTTATGAGGTAGAACTGAATCGGTTCGGAAAGGTCTTCAAGTATCGATGCAGTGGCAGGACGAGGCGATCATTATTGGCGTCAAGCGGCATGGCGAGACCAGCGTCATTGCCGAGTTGATGACGCGTGAGCGCGGTCGCCATCTGGGCCTTGTCCGTTCTGGCCGCTCTCGCTCCATGCAGCCGGTCCTGCAGCCGGGAAACCGGGTCGAGGCCGTCTGGCGCGCAAGGCTCGACGAGCATCTGGGTGAACTGAAGCTCGAACCTTTGAGGCTTAGGGCCGCAAAGCTGATGGAAACCGCCACCGCCGTCTACGGTGTGCAGGCCATGGGGGCGCTGCTGCGTCTTTTGCCCGAGCGCGATCCGCATCCGCATCTCTTCGATGCGCTCGATATCATTCTCGACACGATGGATGACCCCGCAGATGCGGGCGAGCTTTTCGTCCGGTTTGAACTGGCAGTGCTGAATGACCTCGGTTACGGCCTCGATCTTACCGAATGCGCGGCGACTGGTGTGCGGCAGAACCTCAAATATGTCTCGCCCAAAAGCGGCCGGGCGGTCTGCGGCGAGGCCGGTGCACCCTATGCCGACCGTATGCTGGCCCTGCCGGCATTTCTCGGGGAGGGGCCAAAACCTGCAGCCGACCGCGACAGCATGCTGGCAGCGTTCCGCCTGACCCAGTTCTTCCTTCACCGGCATGTCTACGAGCCGCGCGGCATCACCGCGAACGACGCCCGTGAAGGGTTCGTTCAGGCAGCCTTGAAGGCGCTCTCTGCGCGCCCTGTGGATCGTCAGGCCGGCTGACCCTTATTACGCCGGCTGGATTGCTGCCGGCCGGTCTACAGACTTTTCCTGGATCGGCCAGTGAACGATTGCGGCAAAGATGCCGAGCGCCACGCCGAACCACCACACGGTATCGTAGGAGCCGAGCTGGTCATAAAGAGTGCCGCCCATCCAGACGCCGAGAAACGAACCGATCTGGTGCGACAGGAACACGATCCCGCCCAGCAGGCCGAGATGCCGTGTGCCGAACATGATCGCCACCAGCCCGTTCGTCGGCGGCACGGTGGAAAGCCACAACAGCCCCATGACGATGGCGAAGATGATCACCGAAAGCGGCGTCTGCGGCAGAAGCAGGAAGGCTGTCACCGCCACCGAGCGCGCAAGATAGATGTAGGCGAGGAAATAGGGCTTTGAATATCGCTGGCCGATTACGCCTGCCGACAGCGAGCCGATGACGTTGAAGAAGCCGATCAGCGCCATGGCGATCACCGCATAACGGGCATCGATGCCGATATCGCGCAAGTAAGCCGGGAAGTGTGCCGTGATGAAGGCCACCTGAAACCCGCAGACGAAAAAGCCGCTGGTCAGGAGCAGGTATCCCTTGTGGCCGAACGCCTCCCTCAGCGCTTCGCCGGCAGTCTGCTTGAACGCGGCTTGTGACTGTGTCCCCGAGCTTGAATTGCCGCGCAGCGGAATGGCGAGCAGCGGGATTGCCAGCATCATCACCGCCATGATGACAAGACTGTCCGACCATCCGTAAGTGGAGATGAGGGCCTGGCTCAGCGGTGCAAAGAGAAACATGCCTGCCGACCCCGCAGCAGTTCCGATGCCGAAGGCGAACGAGCGCTGTTCGGGCGTCACGTTGCGGGCGAAAGCCGAGAGGATCGTGCCGAACGAGCCGGCACCTACCGCCAGCCCGACCATTACCCCGCCTGATATATAGAGAATGCTCTCCGAATGCGCTGTCGACATCAGCGCCAGACCCGCTGCATAAAGCAGACCCGAGAAGGTCAGGACCCGGGCAGTGCCCCATTTGTCAGCGATCGCCCCGAAGACGGGCTGGCCCAGACCCCAGGCAAGATTCTGGATCGCCATGGCAAGCCCGAAGGTCGTGCGGTCCCAGCCTGTATCGGCAAGCATCGGCAGCTGGAAGAAACCCATGGCCGAACGTGGCCCGAATGTCAGAAGCGCAACGAGCGCGCCAGCGCAGATGATAAGCCAGGGCATCGTCGCTCGAGCGGAAACGGGCGCAGCTTGAGACATGGGTGTCCTCCATAATGGGAAGATGTTCATATACTGTCATCACGCGTTGGTGAAACGAGTTTTGCGAACGTCATCCATCAGCGCAATTGATGGCGCCAGGCTCGAATTGAACGCTCGGACACGCGCCGAGCCGGTTTGTACGGTTACGTACGAAGGCTTGAGGCTTGCCAATTGGCAATTTTTTGTTAACCATAACTGACAAAGTTCAAGTCTCGCGATTTCTGCGATCCGGCTCATGACGACGCCATAATTCAATCGATTTATCCGGTACGTCATGACAAGTATTTTAGCGAACATTTCTGCCATGTCGGCGCTTCAGACGCTGCGGGCAGTCTCTTCCGGATTGAATGACACCCAGGAACAGGTTTCCTCCGGTCTCCGGGTGAAGGTGGCTTCCGACAACGTCGCCTATTGGTCGATTTCGACCACCATGCGATCGGACAACAAATCGATTTCTGCGGCAAGCGATGCGCTTGGTGTCGGTGCAGCGAAGGTGGATACTGCCTATGCTGGCACCGGCGCGATAATCGATGTGCTGACCGATGTGAAGGCGACACTCGTCACCGCCAGGGAAGACAGTGTCGACAAGGCTCAGATCCAGAACCAGATCTCGCAGCTGAGCAAGCAGGCCGACAGCATCGTCAGGTCCTCCAGCTTCAGCGGCATTAATTATCTGCAGACCTACAGCGGCGATCACATCAACAATATCAGCGAGCTGGACGATGTCGTCGTGGATTCGTTCACCCGCAACGCGGATGGCGCGACGACGATCAACACAAGCAAGGTTGATCTGAGAAAAACCAGCATGCTGAACGATTTCGGCGGCGGCATCCTGCAGAAGGATGATCTGGATTATTACATGCCGCTCGGTGGAATGACCACCAGCAGCTTCTATCACGAAGGGCATGAAGACCATTATTTCGACGGACCGATCATCTTCAGCGGCACCGATTCCGTGCAGTTCGATCTGCTTATCGACAACAGCCCGGAATCCGCCGGCATGCCTTTCCATATCACGATCGACAAGGGCGTTATCGATGCGGCACTTGGAACGAATGACGGCGAGATAGACAATGTCTTTCAATTGCGCACGGTCATTCAGCAGGCTTTCACCAATGTCGGAGCCAACGCTTACGCAGACGTCTACGGGACGCAGGCGACTTCGCCCGCGGATGCATACAATTATGAGATCCGCACGCTGGAAACTTCTCCGAATGTTGGATCCAGCATCTATATCAGCGGCATAACCAGCACATTCGGGCCAACGGTGGCAGAGCGCACGCTTGGTCTCGATTCGGTGCCTCGTATCGACCATGACAACATGATCACCAGCTCTTCGATGAATTTTCTCTGGAGCTTCAAGGTGATGCTGGACGCGACGATCTCATTTGACCTGAGTATCGATAACGCGCCGCTCCAGACTTTCGTGATCGATCGGACCGCCGTTGACACAGCACTTGGAACAACCGACGGCCGGATCACCAGTGGTGCCGATCTCAAGGCGATTGTCGACTATATCGTTCCAGGCTTTGAAGGCCTTGCCGTATCCGTTTCCGGTAACCGTCTGACATTCCAGGCGGATCAGGCGATCTATCCGGGTTACGGCAACAAGGCGGTGGATTTCTACATCAGCTCGTTCCGGCCGGATCCGCCCTTTACGCTGCGCTTCGATCTTTCCGAAATCGACGTCACAACCGACGATTTCACCATCGACGAATATCTCGAAGGCGTCGAATACATGCTCAGCCAATCGATCGATAGCGGCGCCCTGCTGGGGTCGGTTCAGCAACGCATCGAGATGCAGGCGGCGTTCTCGCAAAAAATGATGGACGAGGTCGAGAGCGGCGTGAGCCGTCTTGTCGACACAGACATGGAAGAAGCTTCAATGCGTCTGCAGGCGTTTCAGACGCAGAAGCAGCTCGCGCTGCAAAGCCTGCAGATCGCCAACTCGCAGCCGCAAAACATCCTCAGCCTGTTCAACTGAAACCGCCGCTCGACCGGTTGACCCTTTTTACAGCGACCCCGGTGGCTGGACGGGCGGACGGCGCTTGCCGAGCTGTGCTTCGCGCAGGATGGTAAACAGGCCGGCGCCGATGACGATCACGCAGCCGCCGATCATGTTCCAGCTCATCACCTCGCCGAAAATGAACGTGCCGATCAGGCAGACGAGCACGGTCTGCCAGTAGAAGATCGGCTGCACCACGACGGCATCCAGCACGTCGAAGGCACGGATCAGGAGATAGTGCCCGGTCATGCCGGTGACGCAGAGCGCCAGCATCCAGAACCAGTAGTCGGGTGTGATCGTCTTCCAGTAGAACGGCCCGATGAGCGTGATCGCAACGGCTCCCGCAATGCCGGTGTAAAAGAAGCTGGTCTGGGAGGTGTCGGTTCGGCTGACCATGCGGGTCAGAACCGAATAGAGCGCAAACATCAGGGTACAGGTGATCGGCACAATGATGCTGGCGCTAAAGCTTGCATGCAGCGGATCGATGATCAAAAGAATTCCGATGAAGCCGACGCCGATGGCAGCCCAGCGCCGCCATCCGACGGTCTCGCCGAGCAACGGCACCGAAAGGCAGGCGACCACCAGCGGTGCGGCCGCAAAGATCGTGTGCGTCTGGGCAAGACCGACATTGGCGAAGGAATAGATCGACACGACGATCTGGAAGACCAGAAGCGCACCGCGGATGATCTGCAGCACCAGCCTGCTGCTCTTGGCTGTTTGCTTGATGCCACCCTGGTTGCGGGTCGCGAGCGCCAGCACGAAGGCGGCGAAGAACCAATAGCGGATCATCGCCACAAAGACGGGTGGATAGGCTTGGCCAAGATGTTTGGAAATACCGTCCTGAACCGCGAAGATCGAAACCGCGGTCAGTGCGAAAAACAGGCCTTGGGTGCGTGGTGTCATGAAATAAATGCTCTTGAGCGTTTTCCGGTCAGAAAGCGCCCAGGAAGCACGATGACAACGCAAGGCCCGAATCTTGATGTTTGAGAATGCAGCCGTTTTTGGCCGTCAGCACGCCATGCAGGCAACATATCATTGCGCATGGCTGCCATGCGTCAAGACGCCTATTGCAGTCCCCGGTACGCTCTGCCGTGGAATTTCGCCCTATGGGCGTCAGGCGCGCCGCTTGATCGCCCAGGCGTCGCGTGTGCCGGTAATCGTTGCCGCATTGCCGAGCCTGATCGTGCCTTCGCCGCGCGGCACCGCATTCCAGCCGAATAGCGGGCCGGGTACGCGCCGGTCGCCCGACATGCGGATACGGCCCATCGCCGGGATAGGGCTCGGCCCTTCGCGCGAACCGGTCTGCTGGTCCTGCGTGGTCATGATGCAGCGGGCGCAGGGTTTGACGAAATCGAACCGGACGCCGGAAATCTCGATGCCTTCCCAGTTGTCTTCAGCCCAGGCTTCGTCATGATCGAGCACGATATTCGGCCGGAACCGGTCCATGCCGACTGAGCCTTCACCGTTCTTCGCCATGTCGGCGTTGAGCGCTGCAAGTGAACCCGTCGTGGTCACCAGAACCTGATAACCGTCGGCAAAGGTGACCGGCGTATCCGGCCCCGCCCATTCGGCGCTTGCGATGCGCTCGGCTTTCTTGTCGAAAAATACAAGCTTCACCTCGCGACCGAGCCAGGTGGAAAGAATGGCATTGGCCCCGTCATCCGCGACTGCGGCGCTGACGGGAGATTTCCAGACGACGACGTCCATGCGCCGGTCGGCGGGCGGAACCGCAACCAGGATTTCGCCCTTGCCATCGACCGCAAAACGGTAGCCGACATCGCGTGGCTCGACCATCACCTGCGCCAGTTCCTGCAATTCCCGCTGGGTGATGAACTGTCCGGACGGATCGACCACCATCATCTGCCGGTCACCGGGAATACCGGCGGCGGTGATCACCGCTTCATTAAGCGAGATGCCGCGGCCGCTCTTCAATGGGTAGAAATTCAGCTCCGCGACCTTCATCATATCGTCCTCAAATACTGTTTCCGGATCTCAGCCCTGAATTTCGTCCAGGAACATATCCCTTATCTGTTTCAGCCGCTCGTGCCGCTCACCGGCCAGCGCCCGCCCGGCCTCGGTCTGAAACCCGTCGGCGAGCTTGAACAGCTTGACCTCGAAATGGTCGATGGCAAAACTCTTGTCGTCCAGCGCACGCTCTTTGGCAAGCGGATCGATGGGGTCATAAAGGCCCGATCCCATCCGTCCGGCAATGTAGAAGCAACGCGCCGCACCCACCATGCCGATCGCGTCCAGCCGGTCCGCATCCTGCAGGATCTTTGCCTCCAATGTCTCGGGCTGAATGTTGGCGGAGAAACTGTGCGTCGTGATCG
Source organism: Agrobacterium sp. Ap1 (assembly GCF_017313375.1). Lineage (NCBI taxonomy): Bacteria > Pseudomonadati > Pseudomonadota > Alphaproteobacteria > Hyphomicrobiales > Rhizobiaceae > Agrobacterium > Agrobacterium sp. Ap1. The sequence continues at coordinate 273,905 of NZ_JAFLMY010000006.1, read as the reverse complement.
CATGCGCGACCGCCTCGATCGCTGCCTTCTCCCAGCCCATGCCGGTCAGGATGCCGCTCGCCTTGTCTGCCGCCAGCCGCGAGGCCTGCGCTCTCAGCGGCGAGTTCTTCTCTACCGAAACGCAATCATGCAGCAGCACGGCAGCAGTCAGAACCTCACCATTGCCGCCTTCCGTCGCATGGATGCGCATCGCATTCCGGAACACCCGCAGGATATGCGCGATGTCGTGGCTTCCGTCGTCGCTATCGGTCGCGTGTGCAATAAGCTGCCGTGCCAGTTCTTCGTAAGGGGCAAACGCGGCGGCGAGGGTGAGTGTCATGCAGTGCTTTCCTTGGAATCGGGTTCAATGCTCTTCTTCACCAATATCCGCTGGTAGAAAAGCCCGATCCCGATCAGCACCGCACCAAGCCCGATGAAGGAGAGCGCCCTCAATATCCCTTCGAGGTTCGACATGTCGATCAGGAATACTTTCAACACCGCGATCAGCACCAGTCCGGCAGAGGCAAGCCTTATGCTCTTGGCGTCAAGCTTCGAGCCGAGCGCCAGCAGCCCGACGCCGATGATCAGCCAGACGACCGAATAGGTATAGGTCTCGCCGGGAATGAACCCCTTCCAGTCGGCGATATTGGTTCCCTGCCAGAAGCGCCGCACCGAAAGCGTCGCCCAGAGGAAACCGAGCACCGCACCCGAAACCGCGAGCATAGCCACATAAGGCGCCGGCCGCCGCCCGCGGGCGAGATAGGCGACGAACGCGTAAGCCAGAGCCGGCAGGAGATACCCGAGCAGCAGCAGGTTGACGAAGGGCCACGGCCCGGTGTCCTCGCCCGAGAAGAACGGGTTGAGCGCAAACACATGCAGCGAAAGCACATTCGCCGTCGCCACTACGCCGGCGATCATCGAGCCGAAGCGGAAGACCGGCGAGGGCGATTTCAGGTCGAGCGTCATCAATATGCCCGAGAAGCCGATGGTGATCAGCGTGTAGATCGACTGTTCGCCAAGCGTCGGCACATCGCCGGAAAGCTTTCCGCCATTCATCGCGTGATGCACGAGAACCGCAATCGTGATCAGCGCTGAAAGCGAGGCGAGCGCCTGCATGATGTTGCGCACGCGGAAATCGGCCGAGTCGCGTAGCAGCCAGGCGGAGACGACCGCCAGCAGTGTAGGGATGCCGTAGCCGATAAGAAGCGCGTTGAAGAAAGGCGTCGTGCCGAGACTGTTGGCGCCGATGAGCGTCGGCTCCCAGGCAATCCGGCCGAAGATGATGACGATCGCCGCCGCCATCATCCACGGCAGCGCCGGCCATGTGCGGACCCGCATGGCAAGGAGATAGGCAAAGCCGAGCACTGAAACGAGAACGGTTGTGACGATGCCGTTGGTCAGCGCATGCAGCGCCAGCGTCAGGCCTGCGAAGGAACCGGCAACGGCAAGATTGGCCGGCCAGTCAATCCCGTCGTCCTCACTCTTTCGGAAGAGCCATTCGGCAGCGGCAATGAGGGTCGCACCGATCGCCACCCCATAAAGCCCATGTGTCCAGTCGCGGAAGAAATTGCCGAAGTTGAGGAAAGAGATGAAGCCGAGCGTCACTGGCATCGCTCCCATCAGCAAGACCCAGACGATCGAGTATTCCCTTTCCTCGTTGCGGAAGCGCCTCAGGAAAGCGAAACCCAGAAAGGTAAAGATGGCGCCGAGTAGCAGGCTGACCGCGATCTCGTTGCCGGAAAGCGGAAGCGGGATCGGCGTGCCGTCCGCACCCTCCGGAGCGATGTAATCGAGCAGCGCAAGGGCCGTGATCAGCGTGCCGAGAACGGCACCTGCTGCGGACAGGACGGTCGGCCAGAATGCATAGGCGCGGGCTGCACCAAGCGCCGCCAAGGCCGCAATGACCGCAAGGAAGGCGAATTGCGGGTCTATCCCCGTGCTCGTGCTGCCAGCCACGGTGGCGAGCGCAGCTGGCACGATCACGATCGACAGCGACAGGGTGATCTTCAGCGGCGGCCGCTTGAGAAGCGCAACCCAGCCGCTGCCGGCGGCTGCGGCATACTGCTGGCCCGGCCAGAGGAAGATCGTGCCGGCAATCATCACCAGCATGGTAAGCGTGGGCGGCAGCGGATCGAAACCTGTGCCGATCGCGGCATAGACCAGCACCCAAAGCCCGGTGCCGATATTGGCGAGCATCGGAACGACGGTCCAGCGGCGGATGCGCGAGGCGGCATTGACCGCAAGCCAGGTGATGCCGAGGAACAGGAACAGCGCATTGGCGTTTGGCGCGTCCGTCGTCACCATCAGCGGCGTGACGAGCGAGCCGAGCAGGCCGAGACCCGCCAGCGCCTGCCCATGCAGCAGGGAGAGCGCAATGACCGCAAACGAGACCAGCGCCAAGAACACGAAAGCGGTGCCGGAGCCGATGAATTCGTAAAATGCGTAAGCCGCAAACACCGTGCCGAGCAGCGTCACCGCACCGGCCGCCGTCAGCGCGCCGGGGATCATCGCATTGGCATAAAGCTCGGAAATCTTCGGCAGTGCCTTCCGCCGCACGATCTCGCCACCGGCCATTAGCAGCAGGCCGAACATCGATGCCAGCGTCAGCCGTGCCGCGGGGCCAAGCAGGCCGGCCTCGATCGAATAACGCACGAGAAAGATGCCGCCGAATGCCAGCGCCACGCCGCCGACCCAGACAGGCCAGCGGGCACCAAGATAGCTTTCGAGATTTTCCCGTGACGGCTTTTCCCGCACCGGGCGAGTTGGCTCCGATATCGCCTCTTCGGCCTGGGTCTCGGCGGCGATCGGCTCCGGGGCGTCCTGATCCGCATGGGCGGCCTGCGCAGCGTCCGGCTCTTCAGCCCGCATCTCCTCCAGAACCGCGTCGGCCGCCTCTTCGCGCAGCGGTCGCGGCGCAACTGCCGGGTCGAAGCCACCCTCGGCGATCATCTGCTTGAGTGCAGCGAGTTCCTTTTCTACCCCTTCCACACGGGCAGACACCTTTCGGTTCTGCGACACCAGAAAGAAGACAAGGATGACCAGCAGGATATCGATCAGGAACACGGTTACTCCCCCTATGCCGGTGCGAGCCCTGTATCGGGCAAGAGTGTCGCAGCGTCCGGCGAAATCAATGTAGAGGAAGGACCGGGCGAAAAAAGGGGCAGACTTGGCCTTCCACAGACCATAGTGGGGCGGCCATGTCCGCAACACGGCAGTACGGAAATGACAGGCGGTAAGTCTGGTCCATCAGGATCGGATCGATCCAAAAGGTATCGGGTCCGGTCCTCGTAACCGGACCCGATACATCCTTGCCATCGTCCACGCCCGGCTCCGGCTCGCCCGCGCCCCGAAAGGGGCCGCGGAGGTCCGCTCGGCCGGTACTCTGCCAGGCGACACGATGGATAGGGATCCCTGTTAGACCGTGACCTCCTCGGAGGATTGAGGCGCTTCGGTTTCCGGCTCCTTGCCGAAGGCGAGCTTGACGGCCTTGGTCATGTCGCGGCTGACATCCCACCACTGCTTGCTGCCGATCCAGTAGCGCAGGGTGATCTTGGCGCTGCCCGCATCGAAATCGGAGATGAAGGCCGCAGGCGCCGGGGATTTCAGCACGCGCTTGTCCGCTGCCGCGAGCTTGATGAGCTTGCTCTCGGTCACATCGACATTCTCGTCCGCGCCGATCGAAATGGTGATTTCGTGGCGGCGGGAGGCAAGCCGGCTGTAATTGGTGATCGGTACGTTCCAGAGAGTGGAGTTCGGCGCCAGCCGATAGACCCCTTCGGCCGTCTTCAACTCGGTCGCAAACAGACCGACATCGACGATGGTACCGGTGACGGCGCCCGTCTCGATCGTTTCACCGACACGGAAGGGGCGCAGCACCAGCAGCATGATGCCGGCAGCAATATTCTGCAGCGTACCCTGCAGCGCCAGACCGACGGCAAGGCCGATCGCGCCGAGTGCGGCAAGGATCGATGCCGTCTGTACACCGAACTGGCCGAGCACCATGACGACGACGAGGATCAGCGCCGCATAACGCACGATATTGGAGAAGAACTGCGACAGCGTCGCGTCGATGCCGCTGATGCGCGACAGGCCGTTATAGACCCAGCGACTGAGCAGCCCCGCCACCAGCCAGCCGAGCACCAGCAGGATAAGCGCGCCGATGACGGAGAAGGAATATTGAACGGCCAGGGCCGTCAGCTGGGCAAGCGCCGTTCGTGTCGCGACGACAAAATCGGAAGCCTGATCCATACCGCAAATAACTCCATTTTCCTTAGCGCCCGTAATTGGCGCAAAGGGCTAAGAGGTCAAGGCAATCGCGGAAGGTTTTCTTCAATTTCAAGAAGATATCATATTATTCAACTATTTGGCGAGGTTTTCTGCTGTGTCTCTATCGAAAATGAAGCGCGACCGTCTGTCTCCGCACCGCGCCCTATCGCTTTCACCGCGGCAATCAGCCGGCCGTCGCGCTGAAGCATTCGGTCACCGATTTCGATCAGCCGCGTATTCGGTGTTGCATGGGGTGCGACCTTGCGCAGGCGCTGCGCCAGTGCGGCATCGTCTTCTTCCGGGTGAAGCGCCAGAATGGCGATGACAGCCGCTGCCGGAGAGCGGGAAACGCCCATCCAGCAATGCACGACAAGCGGCGCCGACTGGTCCCAGCCGTGGACGAATTCGATCAACTGGGCGACATGCGCCTCGCTCGGCGCAATCAATCCGCCGGTGCCGGCAAAACCGATATCGTTCATCGCCAGCTTCAGGTGCCGCTCGGCGCGGATCACGCCCGGCCGGTGAAAATCCTGCTTCTCGGCGATCAGGCTCACCATTTCCTTCGCGCCGTGGCGGACGGCCGTCTCGGCAATGCTGGCAAGCGGGCAGACGACGATAGTGCTCACTTGGTCACCGCCTTCGCCCGTTCCGCCTCGATCGCTTCGAACCTTGCGATGAACAGGGCCTGCGCCTCGACGGACGAAAGCGGCTGAAGCGGCAGCATCTCGCGGGTAATGCCGCGCGGCTGGCCGAAGAATTTGCGCGCCTCTGCTGTGGTAAAGCCGGCAAGCTCGGTCGCTTCGAAATAGGCAGCAACCGTATCCGCCTTCTTGATCAGCGCCTTCAATTCCTTGGTCGGATGCGGCGGCAGGCCGAAGCGGATATGCACGGCCGCTTCCAGCCGCGCCTCCACCGTCTTGTAACCGCCGCCGACCACCGACTTGAACGGCGAGATCATGTCGCCGATCACATATTCAGGTGCGTCATGCAAAAGCGTCATCTGCAGTGCATCGAAAGACGCAGCCTCGTTGCAGCGGCGAAAGATTTCTTCCACCACAAGGCAATGCTGGGCAACGGAAAACGCGTGGTCACCGCGCGTCTGGCCGTTCCAGCGGGCAACGCGGGCAAGCCCGTGGGCAATATCGGCAATCTCGACATCGAGCGGCGAGGGATCGAGCAGATCGAGCCGCCGGCCCGAAAGCATGCGCTGCCATGCGCGCGCGCCAGAGGTCGCACCAGTGGTCGCACTCAAGATTCAGCCCCCTCGGCCCCACCGGCTGCTTCTGCGGGGACGGTGAGGCCGGTCCAAGCGGGAAGCTCGACCGCCACCGGTACATCGCCGGCCAGAAGCGGAACGCCATTGGCAACCGCATCCCCGACACGGTCGATCCGCACGATGGCAAGGGCGTTCCTGTCCGAGACCGACCCGAGCGTGCCGACTGGCTTGCCGCCCGCCGTAATCTCGGTGCCGGCTGCCGGAAGTGCCGCCTCAGCCGTCACATGCGCCACCCGCCGACGAGCCGTGCCGCGATGCTGCATGCGGGAAACGACCTCCTGGCCGACATAGCAACCCTTGCGGAAGGAAAGCCCGCCATTCTTGTCGAGCAGGATGTCATGCGGAAACGCATCCTGCAGCGCATAGTCCTCGCCGGACACGACGAGGCCGGCCGTTATCCTGAGCGCCTGATAGGTCGCAGCCGGTTCATCGGCATGCTGGCCCGGTGTTCGCGAAAGCGCGATCCCCGCCTTGGCGAATGCGCTATCCACGACCGCACCCTGATCCGCCCCTTCACCCCAGAACACGGTCACGCCATCTTCGGGCAGGGCCGCCAGATCGACTGCCGCGCGCAGCTTGTACATCATCAGCCGCTTCATGAGGGCGTCACGCTGGGCGGTGTCGGTCTCGACGACAAAACCCTCATCATCCCGCCAGATGACGAAATCGAACAGGATCTTGCCCTGCGGCGTCAGCAGCGCGCCGGGACGCGCCTCTTTCTCCGGCAGTCCCTCGACATCGGTGGTGATCAGCGAATGCAGGAAATCCTGGGCATCCTTGCCGGAAATGCGGATCAGGCTGCGGGTCGGAAGATAGGCTTTGGTCATGGAACGGGAATCCCTCTACTCACCACGGAGATAAGTCTTCGCGGTGAGCGGAGCAAGCCGAATGCGAAACCGTCAGTCCGTGTGGCCGCGACGCCAATAGGTGATCGAGGTCATCCGCGTCCGGTCGAGCCCGTTTTGCTTCAATCGGGCGCGGATTGCCTGAGCCTCGGCCTTTTCGCAGGCCGCCCAGACGAATGTCTCCGCACCGAGCGTCTCGAGCCTTGCGGCAATCGCCGGCTCCAGCAATCCCGCCGTGCCCGGCTGCGCCCCATCACGATGCAGCCATTCGATCGAAAAATCACCGGCAGCACAGGAAATCGCCTGTTCCTCTAACCTGTTCGCCACTTCGATGATCGCATGCACCTTCATGTCAGGAGCGGCGAGTTCGATCATCCGTGCGATGGCGGGGAGGGCCGTCTCGTCGCCGGCAAGCAGCAGATCGTGTGCTTCCGGCATGCCTCCCGCACCGGGGCCGAGCAGCGCCGCCCGGTCGCCCGGCTGTGCGGTCAGGCCGAATTCAGCCCCCGGCATACGCCGCCCGCAGTCGTCATGCACGACGAAATCGATCACCATCTCGTGGCGCTCGAGGTCGATGCTGCGGATCGTGTAATAACGCACCGCGATCTCGTCCTCGCCCTCCGGCCAGCCGATGCGACCATCGGCCAGCGTCACCGGCCAGATCGGCTCGCGCCCTTTCGGCGGCATCAGCAGCCGCACATGGAGTCCTTCGGTCGTGCCGAAACGGGCCGTATCCGCGCAGGAGACGGTAAGCCGTCGCATCCTTGGCGTCACGTTGATGGCCGAGACCACGGTGATTTCGCTCAGATTGGCAAGCTTTTCCGGCTTCGGCTGGTCTGCCCATTCGAGCGTCAGCGGATCGTCGCCGGCAAACATGAAGAGATGCTCGGCAATGATGCCACGCGTCATCGACAGCATGTCTTCGGTCGAACAGGCAAGCCCGATATCGAGTTGCTCGCTGACCCTGGAAATATAGGCCTCGCCGATCTCGCTCGACAGCGTCACATGATCGCCATCACGGAACACCTCTGCATGGTCGATGAAATGCTCGCAGATCTCGCTCAGCATCTCGCCCGCATCCGTAGGAATGGCCGTGCCGGTCAGGATGAATTCCCGATGCGGAAATGTGGCTGCGTTCACGATCGTTCCTCCATGCGGGGTGAGGGCTGGCGAAGACAAAAAGGAAGGCCCCAACGGGGCCTTCCTGATTAACTTTACTGGGGTTGTCAACTTAGTGTTTCGGGTGGTCGACTTACCAGACCTTGCTGATCTTGAAGGTTGCGGTTCGCGCTTCGCCATAACCGCAGAAGTACATGGTGTTGCAGCCCGCGACATATTCCTTGTCGAACAGGTTGGTCACGTTGAGGGCGGCCTTCCAGTTGTTTTTCTCGTAACGAATGCCGGCATCGAAGACGGTGGCGTCGTCTACGCGCAGCGTGTTCGCTTCGTCGGCCCAGGACTTGCCGCGATAACGCACGCCGCCACCGAAGCTCAGCCCTTCCAGAGCGCCTTGTGTGACGGTATAATCCAGCCAAAGCGAGGTAAGTACCTTCGGCACGACATTCGGGCTGTTGCCCGTATACACACCGTTATCGGTGAACTCGACATCGGTATAGGACGCCGCAGCGATCGCCTTCCAGTTCTCGGTGAGATTGACCTTGCCTTCAAGCTCGAAGCCGCGCGAGCGGACCTCGCCTGCCTGCCTGTCGGGAGAAGCCGGAGCCGTGAGAAGGAAATTCTTCTTGTTGATGTTGAAGGCCGAGGCCGTCAGCACGCCGTCGAACGAGGTCGGTTCGTATTTGACGCCGACTTCGTACTGTTCGCCTTCCTCTGGCTTGAGCGCGCCATCGGCGCTGGTGCCGACAAGCGGGCTGAAGAACGTCGCGACGCTTGCATAGGGCGTAACGCCATTGGCAAATTCGTAGGCAAGTCCGGCACGACCGCTCCATGCGGTATCGCTCAATGACGAATCATTGGTGCCAAGCAGATCGTTCACTTCGCTGTCGAGATAGTCGAAACGCCCGTTCAGCGTTGCGATCCAGCCGCCGCCGAACTTGATCTGATCCTGCACATAGGCGCCGACCTGATTGATCGTATAGACCTGATGGGTCGATGGAACGAGCGTCGGCAGCGTCCCGTCATACGGCCCTGTTCCGTCACTCAGATCGGGCGCGAATGCTGCGAGCTGGTCATTGTCGAGACGGTAGTAGCGGTAGTCGATACCGGCCATGACCTTGTGGCTGGCGCCGCCGAGGTCGAATTCGTTTTCGATACGGTTGTCGATGTTGAACGAGTTTGCATTCGAGCGGACGTCGTCGCCGTACATATAGATCTGATTGTCGGTCTGGACATAGTCGAACGGGTAGAGTTGGCGCTCGCGCTTGTCGAGATTGGCGTAACGAAGGTTCTGGGTGAACTTCCAGCCCCCCTCGAACTCATGTTCGAACTCGTAGCCGACCATTGCCTGTGTGGCACGGCCGATGTCGAAGTCGGAGTTGCCGAGATAGATATCGCGATCAAGCTTGCCGAAGCCCGGAGCACTGACGACCGTGCCTGCATAGGGCAGTAGACCATTGGACGTATGCGTCTGGTCCAGATGGCTGACATAGGCCCAGACATTCAGTCTGGTCGCGTCGTCCGGCTGGATCGTCACCTGCGGCATGATGAAACCGTGGATGTCTTCCTGCTCGTCCGAATAACCGTCGCCGCCGGAAAGCTTGCCGGTCAGACGGTAGCTGGCGATATCGCTGCCGCCGAGCTTGTCGGAGAGATCGAACGCGCCGTAACCGGCTCCGTTACTGTCGATACCGAGTTCCGTATAGAAGTAAGGCTGCGTGGTCGGCTGCTTGCGCACCATGTTGACGACACCGCCTGCATTGGCGCCGCCGAGCAGCACCGATGCCGGGCCTTTCAGCACTTCGACGCGCTCCAGCATGAACGGGTCGATCTGGAAGTTGCCGAACGCGTGGTTGGTCAAAGCCAGATTGTCGAGGAAGAGGCCGGTCTGGCTGGCGTTGAAGCCGCGCACATAAATCCAGTCCGTATCCGGGTCGGAACCGTAAGGCTGAGAGAATACGCCCGGCGTATAGAGTAGCGCCTGGTCGACCTTGTCGACAACACCGCGGTCGGACATTTCTTCCGTGCCGATAACCGAAACCGACTGCGGGATTTCGTTGATCGGCGTATCCGTCTTGGAACCGGTCGTCGTCTGCTTGGCGACATAACCCTTGACCGGGCCAGTGCCGCCCTGTTCGCCCTCGCCCTGAAGCACGATCGGCGCAAGCGTCGTGCTGTTCTGGCTCTCAGCCTCTTGTGCCTGTGCGCTCCAGGCGGCAGCAAGCCCGATGGCAGCCACACCCGCCCAAAGGCTGGTCTTTACGACACCCGCTCTCATTGCGGAAGACTTGACGGTTTTCTTCATTTTTGCCCCACTCGCGCCGCTTTTCCTGCGGTAAAATAATAAGGTGAGTGGTTAACTCAGATTTCTTGTCGGCGCTTGTTCTGATGTGCGGGACTTGAACGATATTGGGCAAAGTTCTCACCCCTCGCGCGTTTGCCCGGATGTTTTATTCCGACTGTGACCTTTTCCACTGCGATGGCGCCAGCCCCATATGCTTGCGGAACACGCGGGAAAAATGCGCGTGGTCGGAAAACCCCGTCTCGGCAGCGATTTCCGTCAGCGGCTGGTCACCGGATTTCAGCATGTCCTTGGCGCGCGAAAGCCGCGCATTCATCTGCCATTCGTGCGGCGCCATGCCGGTCGAAGCCTTGAAGGAATGCGAGAAATGCGACTGTGACAGGCCGGTCAACACCGCCAGTTCTTCCAGCCTTATATTGCGCAGGCAATGCTGTTCGATGAACTCGCTCGCCCGCTTCAACTGCCAGGGCGCAAGAGCGCCACGCTTGCGTGGCTCCGACTTGGCGAGCTTCAGCACGTCGATCAGAAGCGCCAGCGCCAGCCCGTCGCCGTAAAGATCGTGCAGAGGATCGGGATTGGCGATCTCGGCGGCGATCAGTTCGGCAAGCGCCATGACGCGTTGATCGGCAAACACCAGTTGCGGGTCCTTCAGCTGGCGCGGATCGAGATTGTCGCCCAGCCTCCGGCTCATCGTGTCCGTTTCGAAATGGATGTCGAGATGGCGGACATATTGCACGTCCTTGATATCGATCCACAGGTCCATTTCGGCGGGGATGTAGGAGATCGGGCTGAGGCTTGCATCCTGCATCAGCCCGGTTTCCCGCGGAGAGCGTTTCAGCGCCGGGCGGCCCTGGCCGCGCTGGTCGAGAAGGATGAACAGACGAGGATCGCGCGCAACGTAATAGCCGCCGGCATAAGCGGCGCATTCCACGTCCCACAGATCGGCGGTAATTCCGTTCCAGTATCGCCGACGCAATCCGCCCAGAACCGAAAAACCCTCGATCTGATTACGCATTCTCGGCTGAAACGTCATGCTCCGACCCCGCGGCTCCACTCTCGTGCAAATGACCACGAGAAAACTATTCTTATTTTATCAAGTTTCTTGCGCATCTTCAACCGTGACGGACATGACGCCGAGCGTTACGGCTTTTTCGTCAACCGCCGTGCTGGGCCGAATGCAGGCGGTTATAGGCGCCGCGACGCGCAATCAATTCCTGATGCGTGCCCTGTTCCAGAATGCCGCTTTCATCGATCACGACGATACGGTCAGCACCCTGGATGGTGGCAAGCCTGTGGGCGATGATCAGCGTGGTGCGCCCGACGGCAAGCTCCGACAGCGACCGCTGGATCGCCCGTTCCGTCTCGGTATCGAGTGCCGAGGTTGCCTCGTCGAGGATCAGGATCGGCGGGTTTTTGAGGAACATGCGGGCGATCGCCACGCGCTGTTTCTGGCCGCCGGAAAGCTTGACGCCACGTTCGCCGACAACCGTGTCCAGCCCGTCCGGCAGGTCGGCGATCATATCTTCGAGACGCGCCCGGCGCGCCGCATCCATGATTTCTGTATCGCTAGCGCCGAGGCGGCCGTAAGCGATGTTCTCCCGCATCGTGCCGCCAAACAGGAACACGTCCTGCTGCACGATGCCGATCTGCTGGCGCAGCGACGCCTTGGTCATCTGGCGAATGTCGATGCCGTCGATCGTGATCGAGCCGCTCGTGACATCGTAGAAGCGCGGCAGAAGCGAGCACATCGTCGTCTTGCCCGCACCCGAGGGGCCGACAAAGGCGATCGTCTCTCCGGGCTGGATCGACAGGCTGACATTCTTGAGGATAGGCTTGTCGGCGCTGTAGCCGAAGGAAATGCCGTTATAGTCGATCGCGCCCTTCAGCGCTCCGACCGCGACCGCATCCGGCGCATCGGCGATATCCGGCTCGGTATCGACAAGCTCGGTGAAACGGCGAAAACCGGCAATGCCCTTCGGATAGGTCTCGATCACCGAATTGATCTTCTCGACCGGACGGAAGAACACGGTGACGAGCAACAGGAAGCCGATGAAGCCGCCGGCGGTCAACTCGCCCTGCAGCACGAACCAAGCGCCGCAGATCATCACGATCATCTGCGTCAGGCGCATGCTCATGTAGCTGAGCGAGGTGCTGGCGGCCATGATCTTGTAGGCTTCGAGCTTCACGCGGCGATAATTCTGGTTGTCGCGCTCGAACAGCGCCCGCTCATGCGGTTCGTTGGCAAAGGCCTGCACGACGCGCATGCCGCCGACATTTTCCTCGATACGGGTATTGAAATCGCCCACCCGGTCGAAAAGTCGGCGGAAATTGGCGCTCATCCGCGCACCGTAGCGGCTGGTCACCCAGGCCGTCAGCGGCACCACCAGCGCGGTGATCAGCGCCAGCTTCCAGTTGACCGAGATCATCAGCGCCAGCGCGCCGATAAAGGTCATGATGGCGATGAACAGGTCTTCGGGCCCGTGATGTGCAACCTCGCCGATCTCTTCCAGATCCTTGGTCAGCCGCCCGACCAGATGCCCGGTCTTGTGATTGTCGTAATAACGGAAGGAAAGCTTCTGCATGTGGTTGAAGGCTTCCCGGCGCATGTCGGTCTCGATATTGATGCCAAGCATGTGGCCCCAATAGGTAACCACCACCATTAGGCCGGTATTGAGCGCATAGCAGATGAGAAGCGCGATCGATGCGATCACGATCAGGAACCACTCCTGTGTCACCAGCAACCGGTCGACGAACAGCTTGACCGCCATGGGAAAACCGAGTTCCAGCAGGCCGGAAAGAACCGCACAGCTGAAATCGAGAATGAACAATCCCTTGTAGGGGCGGTAATAGGCAAAGAAACGGGAAAGCATTACGGCATCTCTGGAATGTGGTTCGGCGACAGAACGCCAGAAGGAAGCAGCCAAACTTGAGCCACATCCTCCATATTCGAAAATGAACGGGTTCGGAAAGTCCAAATATCCGCGGGGGCAGGCCGAAACTGCTCATGGTGTTGCGTTAAGGCGTCTATCCGCTCTCAAAGCGTACGATGCGAGCATGCGAGGCCTAGAGCGAGGACCTTAGTCGCCGCCGGCCATGAACTTCCATTGTCCGTCCGGCGAAATGCCCAGACGATAGAAATTGTAATTGCCGGTCTCTTCCATACCCATCAGGTCGCCTGCGGTGACGATGCGCAGCAGCTCGACCCGTTCCGGCGCCGTGAGTTCGGAAAGCGGCTTGCCGATGAAATAGGGCCAGACGTAGGCTTCGTCCGGCGTTCCCGCATCGACCCTTGCAGCTCCCGTCGCCAGAAGATCGAGCATGATTGCGAGGATTTCCTGGCCTTCCGCATCGCCGGAAAAGTTTTTGAGCGTGTCGATCGGATCGTCGCTCTCATTATTCATGATCTGCGGCGGTTTCGGCGTGCCTTCGATCAGCGGGCGCAGCCGTTCGATATCACCGGACGCGGCTGCTTCCACCAGCCTTTCGCGCATGGCTTTCACAGGCGCGGGCAGGGCGGAGAGATCGCGGATGATTTCTGCCGAGGGCTGATCGGCAGCCGCAGCAGCGGGGCCGGCCTGCGCCGAGTTGGCATCCGTCCCGTCGCTCTTGGGAGCGCTTTTGTCTTCAGCTGTCGGCGCTGCATTCTCCGCGTCCTGCTGGCGCTTGTCACCTTCCAGAGAAAGCCCGGGACGCGTCTGCGTCACGCCCTCAAATGCCTGCATCAACGGCGTTTCCTGCGGGCGAATATCCTCGGCGACAGGCGCCATGCGTCCATTCGAAAGCGCAAACGCGTTTGCTGAAACGCAAAATGCAGCCACCGTTGCCAGCAGCCTTGTCGTGACGGATTTGAAAATGGCGTTCCGCATGGGAAGCTCGAATATTACTGGATGTTGCGTTCGGGAGAAAACTCGCCGGCCAGCATGCGCTGACGAAGTGATTCGAGCAGGGCTTCCGCACCTTCCTCGCCACGCTGGCGGATCGTTTCGCGCATGGCGAAGGCGATTGCTGCGTCTGCGATGATTTCCGGCTCGATACCGTCTGCGCGTCCGTCTGCCCAGGCGTCGTTCTGATACTCGAGCGCGACCTGCATCTTTTCGTGGACGATCATGTCATCGATTTCGTTGCGGCCTGACTGCATACTGAACTTTCCTCGGTGCCGGCCAATGAGGCCGATTTGATTACTGCGCCGTTAAGAACTTTATCAGCCTTTTATCGAAACGACACGCCTTCCTGACGAAAGAGGTAAATAATCCGCTAATTTCCGAAACGCGAGGTTATTTCCGTCGCAAGTGTTGCGCCTTCGTTACGGTATCGCTCCTCAGCCGTGCGCGCCGCAACTGTGCAGGATGTGTGCACGGCAGCAAAGGAGCGGTATCCACGATTATAGGCGGCCGTCAACCGCTCCCGCCGCGCTGGCTCGTTTGCCGCATCGGAATCGAGCAGCTGCCGCATCGTCCGGCGCCAGTCCTCCTGCGGTGCGCCGCACAATTCGCGCAGGTAGCTGATCGAGCCCAGGACCTCGGAAAGCCGCAAAAGCTGCACATCATAGGGCGCCGGCAGGGAGGTTTCCGCTGGTGCCGGTTGCTGAACCGGGGCCTTTGTATCCGCCGCAGGCTTCTTCGTTCCCTGCGCTGCAAGCGGGGACGCGATGACAAGAAAAAGCGGCAGGGCGAGGCAGGCGGCGGATTTCAAACGGAATTCCTTGGGTTGGCGTCCGAAGTCGATTCGGATGCTCGTGATTCGGCAGCGATCCGACGCGCCGATATTACCGGTCGGCTGCGAGCGCCGCCAGCTTTTCGGCGCAATCGCGAACGCTCGGCGGGCAGGGCAGGCGGCGGATTTCTTCCGCGGTGTACCAGCCGGGATCGGCCGCATCGTCGGCGGCAACAGCCTCGACATGCCGATCGGCCTCGATCCTGAAGACGGAGAGAAAGAAATGGCTTCCGCCATCCTTCTCGCTCTTCAGGTCATAGGTGGCAAAGAGCGTCGGATTGCGCGCCTGGATGCCGGTTTCCTCGAAGAATTCCCTTAGCGCCGTTTCTGCCGGCGTCTCGCCCGGCTCCGCCCGTCCGCCGGGAAAGGCAAACAGATCGGCCATCGGCGGGTTCTTCCGCCGGATCAGAAGGAAGCGACCGTCCCGTTCGAGAATTGCGGAGGAGGCGGCTTGGGGGGAGAGGGGCATCGGTATCATCTAGGTGTTAAGCCGCAGTCAGGGTCGGAATCTGGCTCACGTCCACGTCTCGCTCCGCATGCCAAGCGTCATAGCTCGCCTGCATCCGCAGCCAGATCGCCGCGCCATCGCCGAACATCTTCCCCAGCCTTGCCGCGACGTTTGGCGAGACCGGCTTGCGTTCTCGCAGGATGTCATAGAGCTGTTGCCGCGAGATACCCAGCAGTTCGGCAATCTCGACCTTGGTTTTGCCGGTCGCCGCGATGACGTCTTCGAGCAGCGCTCCCGGGTGAGACGGGCTGCGCTCGATAGGTCGCTTCACTTCATATTCGGTCATTTCGGCCATCTCCCGGCGGGCATCAGTGATATTGCTCAAAATCGACACGAACCGCATCCTTGCCGTCGAATTCGAATGTGACGCACCACGGTCCATTGACGTGTATGGTGTAGCGCGTCGGATCGAAACCATTCAGGGCGTGAAAATCAAATCCCGGCAGGTTCATGTCCTGTGGCGATTCGGCGACATCCAGACGGTCGAGGCGCACCAGAATGCGCTTGTGCATTTTGGCGTCGATCTTGCCCGTCTTGCCTGTCTCGAACAGGCTTGCCAGTGCCTTGCTCCTGAACGACTTGATCATGATTGATGTAAGCATCAAGCTTACATGGCGTCAAGGGACGACGGCTGTCCCGAACGCTCGCTACTCCGCAGCGGCATGCGGCACGACCGTCAGATCATAGCCGATTGCGCGGACGACCTTGAGGATGGTGGCAAACTCGGGATTGCCCCCTTCGCTCAAGGCCCGATAGAGATTTTCGCGCGAAAGCCCTGCATCCTTGGCGACCTGACTCATGCCGCGTGCGCGCGCCACTTCGCCGATTGCGCCGGCGATCACTGCCGGATCTCCCTCCTCGAAGACAGCCTCAAGAAACAGGGCGATCTTCTCGTCGCTATCCAGATGGTCGACGATATCCCATTTGTTTGTCTCGATCGTCATGACTGATCCTCAATATTTGCGGCGAGCGCCTTGGCCGACACGACATCCGCTGCCTGGCTTGATTTATCACCACCACACAGAAGAATGGTGAGTACCTGCCCCCTGCGAATGAAGTAGACCCGATAGCCGGGGCCGTAGTCGATCCGCATTTCGCTGACACCAGAGCCTACGGGCTTCACATCTCCGGGATTTCCCAATGCAAGGCGGTAAATCCGGGCATTGATGCGAGCCTTCGCCCGCTCGTCCTTGATCCGGGCAAACCATGCTGCATAGATTTTGGTTTCCCGGATCTCCATGTTATGAAATTGTAGCCTTTAAGCTACAAATCCTCAAGGCACCTCATGCAGACCTATCTCCTTTACGCTTTCGCTGCCCTTGCCGAAATTGCCGGTTGTTTTGCCTTCTGGGCCTGGCTGAAACTCGACAAGTCGGCGCTCTGGCTGGCGCCGGGAATGGTGTCTCTGGCAGCCTTCGCCTGGGCGCTGGCGCTGGTGCCGGCGGAGGCTGCGGGGCGCGCTTATGCGGCTTACGGCGCCATCTATATCGTCGCTTCGGTGCTCTGGCTCTGGGGCGTCGAGGGCCGTTCGCCCGATCGCTGGGATGTAACGGGGGCCATCGTCTGCCTCGTCGGCGGGGCCATCATCCTGTTCGGGCCACGTAGCGCCTGATGGCGTCCAGTCGAATTTCTTGACCGCTTTCAAACGCGGTGCCATCTAGAGCCCATGTGTGGACGTTACGCCCTGACCCACAAGCCGGACGAGGTTCTCGGCATTCTTGGTGTCGCAGATTTCGAGGATGATTTTCCGCCGCGGTTCAACATCGCGCCGACGCAGCCCGTCCTCGTGGTCGGCCAGGCCGATCGACAGCCGGGCAGCAACCTGCCGGATCGCCGGGCAACGCTTGCACGCTGGGGATTGATCCCCGGATGGGTCAAGGACATGCGGGATTTTCCGTTGCTGATCAATGCCCGCTCCGAAACGGTGATCGACAAGGCTTCCTTCCGCGCCGCCATGCGCCATCGCCGCATTCTCGTTCCGGCCTCCGGTTTCTACGAGTGGAAGCGTCCGCCGAAGGAAAGCGGGATGAGTTCGCAGGCTTACTGGATCAGGCCGAAGAGCGGCGGCGTCATCGCCTTCGCTGGCTTGATGGAAACCTACGCGTCGGCCGACGGATCGGAAGTCGATACCGCGGCGATCATGACGACCAAAGCCAATCGGGCGATCCGGGGCATTCATGACAGGATGCCGGTCGTCATCCGGCCCGATGATTTCGAGCGCTGGCTGGAATGCAAGACCCAGGAACCGCGCCAGGTCGCCGATCTCCTGAAGCCCGCCGAAGACGATTTCTTCGAGGCGATCCCCGTCTCGGATCTGGTCAACAAGGTCTCCAACATGGGGCCTGATGTGCAGAAACCGGTTGCCGTCGCGGAGCTTGAGGACAAACCTCCGAAACCCGGCAAAGACACATCTCAGATGTCGCTGTTCTAGGCGGATTCCGCTCTCACTGTTTCTTCTCCCACCGGAATGCTTCCCAAATGAATCTTCTGTCTGCCGGTCTGTCCGGCTTTGCCCTCGGCGGGTCGCTGATCGTTGCGATCGGCGCCCAGAACGCTTTCATCCTGCGCCAGGGCCTGCTGCGCCGGCATGTCTTCGTGCTCTGCCTGATCTGCGCCCTGTCGGATGCGACATTGATCGCAGCCGGAGTCGGTGGGATGGGCACGATCGTGTCGCAATCGAAAACGCTGATCCTGCTGGTCACGATCGGTGGCGCGATATTTCTGGGAAGTTATGCGGCGCTGGCTTTCAAGCGCGCCTTGCGGCCCGCGGCCATGGTGGCGGAGAAAACGGAAGGCCTGTCGCTGAAAGCGGCGGTCCTGACCTGCCTTGCCTTCACCTTCCTCAATCCGCATGTCTATCTCGACACCGTCCTGCTCGTCGGCAGCCTGTCTGCCGGCTTCGAAGGACGTGAACGTTTCGCTTACGGGGCAGGTGCCGCCACCGCCTCGTTCGTCTGGTTCTTCGGGCTGGGTTACGGCGCCCGTCTTCTGGCGCCGATCTTCGCCCGACCCGCCGCCTGGCGGGTTCTGGACGGCCTGATCGGCCTTGTCATGAGCGCGCTGGCGCTCGGTCTTTTGTGGAGTGCGTTCAGCGACTTCTGAGCGACTTACCGGACCGGCGTCAGCTTCGGCTTCCGCTTCAGCATCATGGCTGCTGCTGCAACGGCCTTGATGCCGAGCGGACGGAAATGTGCAGTGAAGTCGGGCTTCTGTTCCGGCTTTTCGGTCTTTTGGGTATTGCTCACGTCTTTATCCTCATCACTTCACCCGCATGATTCTTCTGTGCTGCGGGGCGCCGGGAAATCACCGGCAATAGGGGCGGAATAAAGGCTTATCCGCTGCTTTTCGATGAGGTGAGTCTACGCGTGGCAACTTGCCGCAGGCAGGAGCTGCAATGCAGCAATTTCAGTGCATTGCAGCGGGTGCCGTATTGCCTAAGTACGCGTCAGACGTGCGTACGTTCGTCTTCGATGGTGATCGTGCCGTAGCGTCGCTTCCATGCCCTTGCGCTGAATGGCAGCACGCAAAGATAGGCGACGACGGTGACCGAGAGAACTTCCCATGTGTAGCTCATCAGGAGCGCGACATAGAGAACGACGAGAAGCATGATCGGAAACATCATGTCCCGGCGGATCTTGCTCGACTTGCCGGACCAGACAGGCAGCCGGCTGACCAGCAGATAACCGATGCCGACCGTATAGGCGACGCTGCCATAGATGAACAACGGGGTACGCTCGACGCCGAGGAAGCCGAGATAGACCGGCAGCAGCATCAGGAGGGCTCCCATCGGGGCCGGCACGCCGACAAAGAATTCCGACTGCCAGGGCGCCTTGATGCCGCGGTCTTCCATGACGTTGAAACGTGCCAGTCGCAGGCCCGCAGCGATCGCATAGAGCAGCGCCGCAATCCAGCCGAGCGAACGGGCACCGTCGAGCAGGAAGGCGTAGGAGACTAGCGCTGGGGCGACGCCGAAATTGATGATGTCGGCAAGCGAATCCATCTGCACGCCGAATTTCGACGTGGCCTTCAAGAGACGGGCGATCCGCCCGTCAATGCCGTCGAGAAAGGCAGCCAGCAAAACCATGGCGACGGCCAGCTCGTAGCGTGCCTCGAATGCGAGCCTGATACCCGTCAGGCCCGCACAGATGGCCAGAACCGTGATGAGGTTTGGCACCATCAACCGGATGGGGATTTCCCTCAGACGTGGACCGCGGGCCTCGTCGGTCGAGCGGTTCGGCTCTCCTGGGGGCATATCCATCATCCGTTTTCTCCTTGATGCTATCTATCAGCTGCGACGGCCGAGCGACGGGCCTTTGGTCGAGCCGAACTCAGCCAGCACCGTCTCGCCGGCAATGGCAAGCTGTCCGATCGACACACGCGCCTGTCCGCCATTCGGTACGAACACATCGAGGCGCGAACCGAAGCGGATCAGGCCAAAGCGTTCGCCTGCATTGAGCGGTTCGCCCGGCTTGACCCAGCAGACGATCCTGCGCGCAACGAAGCCGGCGATCTGCACGACGCCGACATTGCCATGGCGGCTTTCGATCACGAGGCCGTTGCGCTCGTTGTCGGAGCTTGCCTTGTCGAGTTCCGCGTTGACGAACTGTCCTGCGCGATATTCGATCACCTTGACTTCACCGCGGACCGGCGAGCGGTTCACATGGCAGTTGAAGACGTTCATGAAAACGGAAATGCGCAGCATGGGTTCTGAGCCGAGACCCAGTTCCGACGGCGGAACTACCATGGCGACGTGGCTGATGCGGCCATCGGCCGGGCTGACGATCAGATCGTCATCCTGCGGCACGACGCGCTCGGGATCGCGGAAAAAATAGGCACACCAGAGCGTCAGCACGAGGCCGATCCAGAACAGTGGCTCGGCGAAATAACCAAGGATCAGTGACACGACAAAAAAGATCGCAACGAAGACGTAGCCTTCCTTGTGGATCGGCACGAGCGTGTTGCGGATGGTGTCGAAGAGGTTGATCAACTGTTTCTCCCTGGGGCGTAAGGCCTGTGTTAGCGGCACTGACTATCGAAAAACGGTATTCGCGGCAATGCGGTTCCGTGTTCCTCACCAAACCGTATGGGGATTGCAACCATCACGCGACGGATACGTTGGCACATGTGAATGTGAATCAGATTTTTGCTGCAATGCAGCAAAATGGCATGGCTTTTGCTTCGATTTTCATATGGTTGTCACAAAAGTCGGTCAGGAGGCAGCTGACTTACATCAAAGTCGAATGTTACGGATGCGCTTAAACCATTGTTGGGAGCACTTTTCGTATATTCGCTTCGGCTGGAACACGGAAGAGTTGGAGAAATGAGCGTTACTTGGTGCTTGATAGCAGCGGCGGATATTGCGATCGTGATCGCCGCAGTGGCTTATACGGTCTGGAGCCAGCGTCGCTATCGCGAACGCATGCGTTTCGGTTCGCCGCGCCGCTAGAGCGCCCTGCGCCCGAATGGGCGCACAAGCATGCTCTGTCGCTCTGATGCGCAGGTTGAAAGGCTGAGCTTGAGGTTTCTTCCTCGCTTTGACCACGCCGTTCTGTCAGGTGGATCTGTCTTCCGCCGCCATTGCCAACACCGCTTTGTCTTGAACAAGGCCGCCCGGTTGGCGGCTTTTTGCGTTTTATCGCAGTGTTCAGATACCAGCGTTCCGCGGTCAGATATGGGCAATATTTGAGATGGGATCGCCTGCGTGAATTTGACGCGCGATTTCTCGCATAAGGAGAATTTGCCACATCGAAAATGCCCCTTTTTGGCCGTAGTTTTGCAATGTGACTGTAGTCCACCCCGTGTACAGGTTTTGATAGAGGAGCAAAACCATGAAACGCGACCTGACCATCGAAGATGTCGTATCTGACCCATTGATCGCCCAGCTTCGGCGGGCAGATGGCATTTCCACGCCGGAGTTTGCGCAGCTGCTGCATGCGGCAGCGGAAATCTACGGTGTCGGCAAATCTCCGCGCCGCTCCGACAAGACGACATTCGTGTTGTGCGAGACGGTGGAGTTTGCGCCGGAACGAAGCGAAAGCATTCCGGTTGGCAAGACGCAGCCTAAGGCAGGTGTTCCATGTCTTGGCTGGTAGATTGCCATCCGGCAAGTGGCCTTCACAGCATTGGTCCCGTTGCCCGGCGGGCGCCCCTCGGCTTGCTGGGGTTTCAGATTTTCGCCGGGTCGACGAGACCGAGCCAGGTCGTCAGCGCCAGAAGCGGTGAGCCCCAGAAGGTCAGCACGAGAAGGTAGGCGAGCACGAGGCTGCCCGCCACCGCCATGCGTTTCCAGGAAAAATTCATCCGTCGTTTCATCGCTTCGGCCTAACTTTCTGTTGGGATTCGCTATTCCGCCGCCGGCGTGCCGCGCGTGACGACACCCAGATCGTCGCTTTCGCGCACCTGGCGCAGATGTTCTTCCGCCTGTGTCGCTTCCCGCTGACGGTTCCACATCGAGGCGTAGAGACCGTTTTCTGCAAGTAGGCCGGCATGCGTGCCGCGCTCGGCAATCTCGCCTGCGCGCAGCACGATGATCTCGTCGGCGCCGATGACGGTCGAAAGCCGGTGGGCGATGACCAGTGTCGTGCGGTTTTCCGAAACCTTGTCGAGCGCCGACTGGATCTCGTGTTCGGTTGTCGTATCGAGTGCCGAGGTCGCCTCGTCGAGTATGAGGATCGGCGGGGCCTTCAAAATCGTGCGGGCGATCGCCACCCGCTGCTTTTCTCCGCCGGAAAGTTTTAAGCCGCGTTCGCCAACCCTGGTTTCATAACCGTCAGGAAGCTGCTTGATAAAAGTGTCGATCTGCGCGATTTCCGCAGCCGTCTGCACCTCGGTGTCGGCAGCACCCGGCCGTCCGTAACGGATGTTATAGGCGACGGTATCGTTGAACAGCACAGTATCCTGCGGAACCATGCCGATCGCCGCCCTGAGCGATTTCTGCGTCACGTCGCGCACATCCTGGCCGTCAATGGTGATCGAGCCGTCCTGAATATCGTAGAAGCGATAGAGCAGGCGGGAGATCGTCGATTTGCCGGCGCCCGACGGGCCGACGATCGCAACCGTTTTGCCGGCCGGCACCTCGAAGGAAATGCCCTTGAGGATCGGCCGCTCGGGATCGTAGGAGAAACGGACATCCTTGAAGGCGATGGCGCCTTTGTCGTTGCTCGCAGCATTGAGGACGAGCGGCTTTGCATCCGGCCGGTCGGTCACTTCCGCCTCGACTTGCAGAAGCTCAAACATCTGCTCGATGTCGGTCAGGCCCTGACGGATTTCGCGGTAGACGAAGCCGATGAAATTGAGCGGCACCGAAAGCTGCATCAAAAGCGCATTGACGAAGACGAAGTCGCCGATCGTCTGTTCGCCGCGCTGTACTGCCAGCGCCGACATGATCATGATCACGGCCTGGCCGAGACCGAAGATAACGCCCTGGCCGAAGTTGAGCCAGCCGAGCGAGGTCCAGACCTGTGTGGCGGCTTTTTCATACCGCGCCATCGACACGTCGAAGCGCCTGGCCTCCATCTCCTCGTTGCCGAAATACTTGACCGTCTCGAAGTTCAAAAGCGAGTCGATCGCCTTGGTATTGGCGTCGGTATCGCTGTCGTTCATCGTCCGGCGAATGGCGATGCGCCAGTCGCTGGCCTTGATGGTGAACCAGATATAGGCGGCAACGGTAATCGCCGTGACCGCGAGATAGGCAAAACCGTAAGCCGCCCAGAAGATGATGGCGGTCAGCACGAACTCGATCAGCGTCGGCACGGAATTGAGGATGGTGAAGCGGACAATCGTTTCGATGCCCTTGGTGCCACGCTCGATTATGCGCGAAAGCCCGCCCGTCTTGCGCTCCAGGTGGAAGCGCAGCGACAGCTGGTGCATGTGCACGAAGGTCTTGTTGGCGAGCTGGCGCACCGCATGCTGGCCGACAGAGGCAAACAGCGCGTCACGCAGCTGGTTCAAGCCCACCTGCAGGATGCGGGTGAAATTGTAGGCGATGACCAGAACCACGGCGCCGAGCAGGAAGGCCGGCAGCAGGCCAGCCATATCCAGCTTGCCGTTCAGCGCATCGGTCGCCCATTTGAAGAAATAGGGAACCGAGAGAAGCACCAGCTTGGCGAGGATGAGGAAGAACGTGGCCCAGAGCACCCGCGCCTTGAGGTCCGCACGCCCCGTCGGCCACATATAGGGCCACAGGTTGACGAGTGTTCCGAGCGGATTGCCGTCATCCGCGGAAACGATCTTCTTCTTGTTCGACATGCAGGTCTCCGGGACGCGCGAAAGAGGCGCCACTCGGCACATAGGCGGCAAAGGAGGCGGATGCAATGTCAGGCCGGGTGTTTCCGCTGGAAATAGGGTGGTTATGGATCGGGGAGGGTGTGGGTCGCAGGTGCGAATGCCATACGGAACCTTTACCGAGCGCATTCATGACCACAAGAATTGGCCCAGCTGTGGCTACGATCCCATAACCATTACAGCCCATATGGGCTTCGGCGGCCTAGTCTCCGCACTTGGACCGAAAATGACCGCGTGAATTCCACCGCGGCGCCCCGTTCGCAACCGGGGGATTTGACAAGGAATAACATGAAAACTTACCTCCTGACTGCCGCTCTCATTATCGCGGCAACTCCCTCATTTGCCTGCACCGCAGAAGACCTGACCGCCAAGGCGACTGAAGTCTCTCAAAAGATGCAGGAACTGGCAGCAAAGGACCCGCAGAGAGCTGCAGCCGTAGCCCAGAAGATGACGGAGGGACAGGCTCAGACGGCAACCGATCCGAATGGCGCTTGCAAGCTTTACGACGATATTCTCGCAGAGCTTCAATGAGCCGCCGAAGCACCGGCAATGCCTTAGACGCTGCTTTGCCGGCCGGAGGCGATTTGCACATACGAGGGGCACGGCAACCGGATTTGATGGAATTGGATGGACCGAAATGGTTTTTATTTGGCGCGGATGGGGTTTTCTCACCATCCCTCTCATCGGAGTTGTAATCTTTGCCGGGCTTTTCGCCGCGCTTTGGGTGACGGAAACGCTGCAGCTGCCGGACTGGACGAAGATTTTCGAGTTCGCGGCAATCTTTCTCGTGGCCGGATTGCTCAACTGGAAGCTCGGACGTTTTCTCAACAGGACAGGATTGCCGGGCGCGCGGCACGACCTGTTTTTCATCAGGATGGAATACTGGTCGGTCCCGGTTTTTCTCTTCGCCGTCGTTTTGCTGGCTTCCGGTTTATACGCTCAATGATTGGTGGCGCTTGTAAAAGCGCTATTCCCCAGCCCGTCGAAACGGTTTCTTTCCCGGCGCCGCTTGCGGCATGAGAAAAAGTCGCAGAAGTGAGGGCGGCGATCGGGGATAAAGGGCACGTACTATGGAGCCGATGAAGCGCTGCGTGAGTGTTATTGCAGCCTTGCGATACAGTTCAGGATATCCGTATCGCATATGGGAACTTCGGTACGTGCTTCAGAACCATTCAGCCAGCGGCGATAAGCTGCGCGGATCTCAACATCCTTGTAGTTGTAGATTGTTGCCTGCCTGTCAATGCGGCTGGCCTGCAGCGCCTCTGGTGTAACGGCCATATGGAAGATGAGCTGCCTGAATTTCCAGGGCTGCCAACCTTTCCTATGTTCGAAGACACGAACGTGGAAATAGGGATCAGCCTCTCGTGCCGGCTGCATCTTGTAGACAGCGGCCCATCGCACCACGTCCCGTTCCACGGAGAGAACAACGTTCTCCTGCGCTTCTTGCGCTTGAAGTGCATTCGTGGCGCGCAAAAAGAACGCGATCGAGAGAAAGAGCGAGCGCAGCATGACGACGACTCCCATAGGCTCTGTTTCAGGGGCTCCGTTTCAGGCAGGCGACGGAACCTGTGTTCCAGCCGATGCCGGAGTTGTCAATCCGAGTGCGCGGATGTGCTCGGCGTCAGGAATTCGACGTTGCCATCCATGTGAGATAGTAATGCGTTTCACCGATCATACCGAAATACGAACTGGCCCCGCTTGCCTTATCTATATGGCTGGAATCCTGGTTGCGGACAAACCGGCCGTAGGAGTCGCGCAAGAGCGTGTCCCTGAGAAAGCTGCTCCATTCGGATGTCGCGACCTGGATGATCTCACCGGATGTCGTGTCGCCACCCGCCACATCGCGGGCGATGACCTGCTCGCCGGTAACGACATCGGTGACGGTCAGCCGGCCATCTCCAAGCGCCGCCTGCATCGTTTCGGCCATGGCGGATGTATCTTCGCTGGCCTTCAATAGATCGAGCTTCTGCTGCAGAGCCTTCATGAACGCATTCGAGGATATGTCGTCGATTGCGCCATCAGTATATCGATCCGCGCTGTTTTCCGTTGCCGTTCGCTGAATCGATCCGAACTGCGACGACAGTTCGTTTTCATATCCATAATCCTCGTCCTCATCGGCGGCTTCGGAATAGAACAGCCGCGAAAGCGATGCGGCGGACGAGCCGGGTGTCGGATTGTCCGGATTGCCGGACGTGTCGTTAAAAGCCTTGAACACGACCTGTTGCGGCCAGATCCGGCTGGAGCTGATGCTGGAAATCATTTTGTCCTCGCGAAGAATATCGGCTTGGCGTCAATCGATTCGGGCATTCTCAATGCGGCAAGGTTCCCGCGACTGGCATGCGTGAAGCTGATCAGTGCTCGCAATTCTTTCGGAGAATGGAAATCCGTCAAACACCGATAGCCGCACCGGCAAGACCGGTTCGGTGAAAAGGAAGGGGCAGGCGGTGGGGTATCGGGTATTTGGTATTTCAGGCTTTCCGCCTGCCCCGGCCGGCTCATTTGATCCTGCGGGACTTGTCAGTTCCCGTTCGATCGCAATCGCGACCATCACCGGAGACCGAGTGGCAACCCGTTGTGAAGGAGGCCGGTTCGCGAACCCGGTTCCCATCCGATGACGACGTGATTATCGGACTGTCTTTAAGTGCGGGGATGAAGAGGCGTCGAGGGAACGCCTAAGCGATTGTGCGTGCTCCGAAGATTTTTTCAAATACCCTTCAGCCATCCCCGCTTTCCCGCGCAGACGCCAGTGCGAAAGTTCCGCACACCATACTTCGACCCTCAACCGTCTCTGCACTGCATGCTCTCAGAAACACTTCGGCCGGCGGTCCTGTTGGGACCGCCGGCCGGGGAAATCGACGATGCGGGCCAATCAGCCCTTGCGATGCTGCAGCCGTTCACGATGCAGTTCTTCCGAATCCGGCCGGAACTGTTCCGGCACGCCAAAGATCTGGCCGGGCTGGATGACGTCGGGATTGGCGATCTGCTCCTCATTGGCGAGATAGATGGTCGTATAGCGCACGCCCTGGCCATAAGCGCGCCGCGCGATCTGCCACAACGTGTCGCCGCGGCGGATGATGACGGAGTTGCTGCTGCTCTGGGTCAGCGGAGCCTGCTGGAACGTGCGCGTACCGTCGGCCGAAGCCATGGTCTGTGGTGCGCCGCCGAACTGCTGCGCTAGTGCCGGGCCGACCGTATCGGCAATCAGTTTGGTCAGATTGTCGAGGGCCGCACCGACCGCTGCCACGTCACGCGGCAGGTCTTCCAGCACCTTGCGGGCCGCATTGGCATGGGCGGCCGTGACACCGACAGCCTCGGTCGCATTGATGGAAGCACCGGCCGGCAGCCTGTATTCGCCAAGCGACTGTAGCGCGATCGAGGTTGCCGAACGGGCTGCCGTCATGCTTTCAAGGGTGGGAACCTTGCCTGCGTCGTAAAGGCCCTTGAGCAGCGAGAATGCCTTGGCCACCTGTCCGCGCAAATTGTCGAAGGCGCCACCATCGGCAACCGTGACCGGGCTTGTCGGCGCGGGCGATGCGACGGCTGCAACCTGATCGCCGGCCGGCCGGTTGAACGGCACTTCGACGCGGACCAGAACCTGTCCATTGCTGCCGAGCGCCTCGACGGCGATACGGTGATCCCCGACGGTGAGGTTGGCATTTCCGTCAATGACGAAATGTCCGTCGCCCCCGGCCTGTGCCTGGCCGACGACGGAGCCATCGGCAGAGCCGCGAACCTGACGGCCCGATTTGGTGACGCCGGCGATGAAGATTTTCGAGCCTTCGATCTCGACCGCCGTGATCTGCAGCTCGCTCGACATGGCAGGCGCCGCTGCCGGAGCAGTGGTGCCGGAAGCCGGAGCGGAAGCAACGTTGGTGGATTGGGGAGCAGCAGGGGCGGCCGAAACCTCGACGCCTGCCGCAGGCTGTGTCGCTGCCGGTGCAGCCGCGGCCTTGCCGGCTTCTTCCGGAACGGCGATCAGGCGGCTCGCCTTCCCGGGCTTCGTCACCATGGCGAGAAGCTTGCCGTTCTTGTCGGCGGGCACGGAAACCGTTGCGACCTCTTCCGACGTGAAGACCTTGCCGTCCTTGCCCGTTGCCTTGAGCACGATCTGATGGTCGCCGGGGGGGAGCGGCTTGTCCAGCACGGCGGCAAAATCACCGCTCGGGCCGACATCGACCTTGGCTATGACGGAAGTGCCGTTGGTGATCTCGAGGGTGGAATTCGGCGCCGCATGGCCGGCGATGACCGCGGAGCCGTCCGGCTCGACGCGAAGCACATCGAATGTCGGTGTATCGTTGGACGCAGCCGAAGGCGCAGCGGCGGCTGCAGGCGCATTGGCCGGGGCAGAGGATGGAGCTGTCGTCTGAGGCTCGACCTTCGCTGTCTCCTGAGGCTTGTTACCCTCGGTAACGGCATCCTTGACCGCATCGCCGGCAGCATTGATCGCGGCTGCGACTGGCTTGCTTTCCTGGTTAATCCTCGGCATGACAACGAAGATCATCAGCAACGAAGCAATTGCAAGTACAATCAGTGCGAGCCAGCCGGCACGGTTCTTCATCGTCTTTTGCCTCATAGGGCCTGAGTTTCCGCTACTTTACCGATTAGCCCTTTCCACCCTTCTTAACAAGCTTTTCACGTCATAAAGCCTTGCTCTTGCGGGATTTTCCCGTCAATTTTGTGTGGTGCGACCACAACTGACGCACCTTTGAATGCCCAATGGAGAAAACTGTGCCAATACGATCCATCTGCGTCTACTGCGGTTCCCAGCCTGGCCGTGACCCTGCCTATATCGCCGCCGGCCGCGCGCTTGGAAAATCGATTGCCGCACATGGTCTGCGGCTCGTCTATGGCGGTGGCACCAAGGGTATCATGGGAGCAGTCGCTGCCGGCGTCCTGTCGAATGGCGGCCAGGTGACCGGCATCATCCCGGAATTCCTCGTCGACATGGAGGCGACCCGTCATTCGCTCGGCCAGTTGAACGAACTGATCATCACCAAGGACATGCATGAGCGCAAGCACAAGATGTTCGAGCGCTCCGACGCCTTCGTCACGCTTCCCGGCGGCATCGGCACGCTGGAGGAGATCGTCGAGATCATGACCTGGGGCCAGCTTGGTCGCCATGAAAAGCCAATGGTCTTTGCCAATATCGGCGGCTTCTGGGATCCGATGCTGTCGCTCGTAAACCACATGCGCGGCGAAGGCTTCATCCACCGCGCCCATCTCGTCCAGCCGCTGGTCATCGCAGAGGTCGACGACATCGTGCCGGCAATTTTGGAGCGCGACGAGATCACGGCGTCTTCAAAGGGGGAAGAGGCGGTTATTTCAAAGCTGTAGCAGTCTCAATCCTGCGTCATGCTCGGGCTTGTCCCGAGCATCTGCTACATATCGGCTTTTGCGACGTGGATAGGTCCTCGGGACAAGCCCGAGGATGATGGAAAGACAGGCCGGAGGACTACGTCTGAACGCGTAGTCAGTCGACGATGAACAGCTTTGCGCCGGTCGTCGTCGAGGAGCGGTGCGGCTCTGCCTTGTCGGCAACCTGATAGCTCATGCCGGGTTTCAGCACGAACACCCGCCCGTCGGCGAGTTCCGTCGTCATCTCGCCTTCAAGGCACAGAAGGATATGACCCTTTTCGCACCAGTGGTCGGCCAGATAACCCGGCGAGTGCTCGACCATCCGCACCCGAATGGCGCCGAAATGCTGCGTCCGCCAGGTCGAATGGCCCGTGTCGCCCTTGTGCACGGTCGGTTCGATCTCCGACCAGTCGGTCGTGCCGAAGGGAATGTCTGACATCTGCATGAAGGTCTGTCCTTGAGAACCCGTGGCGAAAATCAGCGGCCGCGCAACTGTCGCAGCATGGCGACGGTGTAGAGCGCCAGCGCCGCCCAGATCAAGACGAAACTTGTAAGCTTTATCGGGCTCAGCGGCTCGCCGAAGGCGAAGATCGCGATCAGGAAGATCATCGTCGGCGCGATATATTGCATGATGCCGATGGTTGACAGTTTCAAAAGCTTGGCGCCGTTGGCATAGATCATCAGTGGCCCCGCGGTCACGATACCGGAAAGCGCCAGCATGCCCATGTCGAAGCCGGTTCCGCCAAGGAAGTGGCCCTGTCCGGTCGCTTCGAGCCAGATGACATAGGGCAGCATCGGGATGCTGATTAAAAGCACTTCGAGAAAGAACCCCTGGTTGGGGCCGATCGGCAGCGTCTTGCGCAAGAGCGCATAGATGCCCCAGGTGAAGGTCAAAGCCAGCGATACCCACGGAAGCCCGCCGGCGCCCCAGGCAAGAATGGCGACCGCCACGACCGCAAGCCCGATTGCCGCCATCTGCAACGGTGCGAGCTTTTCTTTCAGAATGACGGCGGCCAGAAAGATGCTGAACAGCGGGTTGATGAAATAGCCGAGAGCGGCGTCGAGCGCGTGTCCTGCGGCAACCGCCCAGACATAGACGCCCCAGTTGAGGGTGATGAATGTCGCGGTAACGCAGGCCATGCCGAGCATGCGCGGATTGGCGAATGCTGCCCGGACATCCTTCAGCCGGCCGAGAATGATGAGCACGATACCCGCCACAGGGACGGACCAGATCGCCCTGTGCGCCAGCACCTCCATCGGCGGAAGATGAGACACCGCCTTCAGGTAGAAGGGCAGAAAACCCCACATGAAATAGGCAGTCAAGCCGAAGGCGAAACCGCGTGGCGTATCTTCATTGACCGCAACAGGCGTGTTGGCGGGGGACGCGGCGTTTTCGGTGGCCATGGGGTGCTTCCGGCATTCTGTTGTAATTGTGTTTGTAATTATCATGGCGCAATTACAGGATCGTGCCCTGTGCTACCAATTCATTTCTTTGAACCTTGCATTGAGACAAGTCATCCATCCTGCCACCCACGCGCGAAGCTGTTTCGCAAATCTGATCGAGAGGCCAGATCGGGTGGAAAGCGCGGCATGATGGATAACAGACCGGAGAATGACGTATGAACCTGGAAGACCAGCCCGCGCATCGTCGCAACTATGCGCTCCAGCTCCTCGCCAAGGCCGGGGTGGACGACAATGCGCGACTGCTTGCCGCTTTTGCCCGTGTGCCGCGCGAGGACTATGTCGGCCCGCCGCCCTGGATATTCGACGATATCTTCGGCAGCGGATACCGCCCCGTCGCCTCGACCGATCCCATTGTGCTCTATCAGGATGTGCTTGTCGGGCTGAAGACGGAAAAGGGCATCAACAACGGATCCCCCTCGCTGCATGCGGCGGCGTTTGACGCGTTCAAGATCCGCGAGGGCGAGACGGTCGTGCATATGGGCGCCGGCGTCGGGTATTATACGGCGATCATGGCCGAACTCGTCGGCCCATCCGGTCGGGTGATCGGTGTGGAATACGATGCCTCACTGGCGCAAAGGGCAACGGCGAATCTCGCCTCATACGCAAATGTCGAGGTGGTGCAGGGCGATGCCTTCGACTGGCCGAGAGAAGAAGCCGATGTCATCTACGCCAATTTCGCCCTCGACCACCCGCCGGAAGCCTGGATCGAAAAACTCGCGCCCTATGGTCGCCTGATCTTCCCGCTCGGCATTCCGGCGATCGAAAAAAGCCGCATCGGTTTCACCCGTCATGCGGCCTACCTGATGATCGACCGTCAGGCTGAGGGTTTTGGCGCGCGCTTCCTGCAGATCGTCTCCTTCATCTGGGGTGAAAGTACCAGGCCGGTACCGGAAGGTCGTCATGCCGGGCTGGAAGCCGCTTTCCGGGCGCGTGGCCTGCGCAGGGTAAGAAGCCTGCGCTGGAAGACGGAAGCGACAGGCGAGGAATGGTATGGCGAGAAAGACTGGGGCCTGTCATTCGACGAGTCCTGATTTCATCTGCCCATTTTCCGGAGAGATGATCTCCAGAAATGGCTGATTATTACGAGGAATGAAAAGAGGCATAGTTCTCCCAACGAACCGCACGGGATCGCCATCGATCCCCGGTTCATGTTTCAAGGGAGAACGCCATGTCCTACGGATTTCTCGATATCGCCTCGACGCCGAGCGTGCGGGCAGCACAAGCCGAAATGGGCATCGATCATTTCTGGTCGGATTTTTCTGGTGACCGCACGATGGATCGCTTCACCGAAGGCGAAAAGGCCTTCATCGGTGAACGCGACAGCTTCTACATGGCTACGGTTTCCGAGACCGGCTGGCCCTATATCCAGCATCGCGGCGGACCGGCAGGGTTCCTAAAAGTCGTCGACGACCGCACGCTTGCCTTCGCCGATTTCCGTGGCAATCGCCAGTATATCTCGACCGGCAATCTGGCCTCCAGCGACAAGGCCTGCCTGTTCCTGATGGATTATCCGCGCCGCGCCCGGCTGAAAATCTATGCGCATGTCGAAAAACTGGCGCTGGATGAAGACCCGGCGATCACCGCTCTCGTTACCGACGCAGGCTATCGCGGCAAGGCCGAGCGCATTTTCAAGGTGCGGCTGGAAGCCTTCGACTGGAACTGCCCGCAGCACATCACGCCACGCTTCACCGAAAAGGAAGTCGCAGCCGCCGTCCGTCCGCTTCAGGAGCGCCTCGCCGAACTTGAAAAGGAAAATGCAGCGCTTCGGGCAGGGGTGGGAGCAGCTTAAGACCGGATCGGAAAGACGGCTCGCAATCTCGGAACCGCAAAGTCGAGAAAGCTGCGCATCTTCAGCGGCATCTGTCCCCGTGATGCGTGGATCAGGCTCACCGGGACAGGATCGGTCTCGTAATCTTCAAGGATGATCTTCAGGTCGCCGGCCTTCACGGCATCGGCCACTTGATAGTGGAAGAGGCGGATGACGCCGGCATCGCGGATGGCCGCTTGTAATGCCGCTTCGACCGTGGTGACCGACAGGCGAGGGGTAGGCGAGACCGAGAAAGGCGACCGGTCGCCCGCTTCGCGAAATTGCCAGCCGGGTTGGGAGAGTGGTGTCTCGATCGTGACAGAGGGAAAACGGGAAAGATCCAGCGGGGTTTCCGGCATGCCTTGCGCCGCCATGAGCCTTGGGCTGGCGCAGACCACCATGCGGACCGATCCGACTGAAGTCGCGATCATCGAACTGTCCGGCAACCGACCGATACGCACGGCCATGTCGATATGGTCTTCGACCAGTTGCAGGTTTCGGTCCTGCAGCAGCAGGCGGATATCGATTTCAGGGAAGCGGGCGAGGAAGTCGGTGACGACCGGCAGCACATGCAACTGGCCGAACTGGATCGGCGCGGTGACAACCAGCCGGCCTTTCGGTTCGGTGAGCTCGCCTGCAGCCTCCCGTTCGGCTTCCTCCACCTGCTCGATGATCCGCCGGGCGGCCGCAAGATAGCTGCTGCCGGCATCCGTCAGGTCGGTTCTGCGGGTGCTGCGGACGAGAAGCTTCGCTCCGAGCGCCGCTTCGAGATCCGAGATTTTGCGCGAAAGCGTGGTGACAGGGACGTTGAGCGATCTTGCGGCCGCCGAAAAGTTGCCGGTGTCGGCAACCCTGATCAGCATCGTCATCGCTTCTATGCGGTCCATCGTCTTCCCGTTCGCCGGCCTTTGCCGGACGCCCATGCAGCCGGTCGAAGGACATCCGGCAGCGTCGAAAGTTTCAATTGTAATGTCAACCACTTGGAGAAGTGAAATGAATCGATTTGTGATCGCCCTTGGATTGTCTCTTGCCGGTCTCGCCCCGCTCCCGGGCGTTGCGACTGCAGCAGACATGATCACGGCTGCGCGCCCTGCACCCGCCGTCATCCATTATCGTTACGCCACGGTGGACGGCGTCAAGGTCTTTTATCGCGAGGCCGGCCGCAAGGATGCGCCGGTCGTGCTTCTCCTGCACGGCTTTCCCACGTCTTCGCACATGTTCCGCAACCTCATCCCGCTGCTTGCCGATCGCTACCGGGTGATCGCGCCGGACTATCCGGGCTTTGGCTATAGCGATGCGCCGGACCACACCCGGTTCACCTACAGCTTCGCCCATTACGCCGATATCGTCGATGATCTCCTTGGCCAGATCGGCGCGACGAACTACGCCCTGTATGTGATGGATTACGGTGCCCCGGTCGGCTACCGGCTGGCGCTGAAACACCCCGAGCGGGTGACGGCCCTCGTCGTCCAGAACGGCAATGCCTATGAGGAAGGGCTTAAGGAATTCTGGGACCCGATCAGGGCCTATTGGGCAAGCGGATCGGAAAAGGATCGCGAGGTTCAGAAGGGCATACTGACGCTGGACGCCACCAAATTCCAGTATACCGACGGGGTGAGGGATGTTTCTCGCATCAGCCCCGACAACTGGCTGCAAGACCAGGCGCTGCTCGATCGGCCCGGCAATAACGAGATCCAGCTCGACCTGTTCTACGACTACCGCACCAATCTGCCGCTTTATCCGCAGTTCCAGAAATTCTTCCGCGACCGCAAGCCGCCGACACTGATCGTCTGGGGCAAGAACGACAAGATCTTTCCGGAAGCCGGCGCGCATCCCTATCTGAAGGATCTGCCGGATGCGGAGATGCATATACTCGACACCGGCCATTTCGCCTTGGAAGACAAGCTCGACGAGATCGCGCCGCTGATGAACGATTTCCTCGACCGGACCCTGCTCAAGTAGGAAACCCTTGTTTTCGGGTGGCGTCTCTCTCGCCGCCCGAAAAGCATTCCGATTGTCGCAGCTCTAGGGTAGCATCATGCGCGGGGGCCGTAACGTGCGGGGGCACGGATATGTGGCTCCGATGACAATCGGAAGGGGCGATAATGGGGGTTCGGGGCTTTCTGTTTTTCATCGTGATGGCGTCGGTTCAATCGCTGTCCATAACGCCACCGGTCCATGCGCAGGATGCCCGCGCCGAAGGCCGTGACGGGGCGTCGGATTACGACCAGAGCCTCAATGATCTCGTGACGCAGAGCATCGTCCGGGACCTGGCCTCGGTGCGAAGCGAATGCATGGCGGCGTCTCCCGTCTATCGGTTGGATTGCATTCGCCAGGGGCTTGAACTGACCTCGCGGCGCATACCCTATCACGGCGATTATGGGCCGATGCGTGAGGCACTGAGATTTGGTGCCGGATCCGTCGCGCCGATCATCAACGCCCATGCTGACGGCGATCAGGACAGGTTGGAAGTCAAGCCCGGCGCCAATCCGCGCTTCAAGACACGGCGCTATTACGCAGCCACCAAAGCCGACAGCCATGACGCCACCCGAGCCGACGCCTTCCAGGCCCTCGACGCTAACCAGTCGCGCCTGCTCGAACTCGGCAAACGCTCGCCGGACTGGAACAAAGCCTATACGACAGTGGCAATCGCGGTGGCATCACTGGCGGATGTGCTGCGGCGATAGAGTTCACTCAGCAGCAATCCGGCCCGCCAGTTCCCGGTTCTTCATCAGCTTGTAGATGACCGAATCCATCAGTGCCTGGAACGAGGCATCGATGATGTTTTCCGACACGCCGACCGTCCACCAGCGCACGCCGCTTCCATCGGTGGATTCGATCAGGACGCGGGTGATGGCCTCGGTGCCGCCGTTGAGGATACGCACCTTGAAGTCTGCCAGAACGAGGTCGTCGATCTCGTTCTGGTACTTGCCGAAATCCTTCCTGAGTGCAAGGTCGAGCGCGTTGACCGGGCCATCGCCTTCCGCCACCGACATATGGTTCTCGCCATCGATGACGATCTTCACCACCGCCTCCGACACGATCTTGATGCGTCCGAGACTGTCGAAACGGCGCTCGACCATCACCCGAAAACCGTCGATCGAGAAGAATTCGGGGATCGTGCCGAGCGTGCGCCGCGCGAGCAGCTCGAAGCTGGCATCGGCGCCCTCATAGGCATAGCCGGAGGCTTCGCGTTCCTTGACGATCGAGATCAGGTGATCGAGCTTCGGATCGTCCTTGGCAACCTCTATCCCGCGGCGCTTCAGCGCGTTGATGAAGTTTGATTTACCGCCCTGGTCTGACACCATGACCTTGCGTAGGTTGCCGACGCTGTCCGGCGTCACATGCTCATAGGTACGTGGATCCTTCAGGAGTGCCGAGGCGTGGATACCCGCCTTGGTGGCGAAGGCGGATGCTCCGACATAAGGCGCCTGATGGTTGGGCGAGCGGTTGAGAAGCTCATCGAAGGCGTGCGACAGGCGCGTCAGCCCCGACAGCCGCTCCGGGTCGATCGCCGTCTCGAAGCGGGAGGCATAGGCCTCCTTCAGACAGAGCGTTCCGATCAGCGTGATCAGGTTGGCATTGCCGCAGCGTTCGCCGATGCCGTTGAGCGTGCCCTGAACCTGCCGACAGCCGGCTTCGATGGCGGCAAGCGAATTGGCCACCGCCTGGCCGGTATCGTCATGCGCATGGATGCCGAGCGACGCGCCGGGAATACCGGTGGCGATGACGGCGGAGACGATCTCGCGCACCTCGTTCGGCTGCGTGCCGCCATTGGTGTCGCAGAGCACGATCCAGCGCGCTCCGGCGTCATGGGCGGTGCGGGCGCAGGCGAGCGCGTATTCCGGATTGGCCTTGTAGCCGTCGAAAAAATGTTCGCAATCGACCAGCGGCTCCTTGCCCTGAGCCTTGGCCGCCTCGACGCTATCGCGGATGGAGGCGAGGTTTTCTTCATTGGTGCAGCCGAGAGCCACCTTGACATGATAATCCCAGCTCTTGGCGACGAAACATACGGCATCGCTCTTGGCCTGCAAAAGCGTAGCAAGCCCCGGATCGTTGGAAGCTGAAATACCGGCGCGCTTGGTCATGCCGAAGGCGACGAATTTGGCCTTCACCGTCCGTTTTTCGGTGAAGAAGGCCGTGTCGGTCGGATTGGCGCCGGGATAACCGCCCTCGACATAATCGAAACCGAATTCGTCCAGCATCGCCGAAATCGCGATCTTGTCCTCGACGGAAAAATCGACCCCAGGCGTCTGTTGCCCGTCACGAAGCGTGGTGTCGAAGAGATATAGGCGGTCTCGGGTCGTCATGGATGCTCCTCCCATGGAGCTGGTTGTTATGTGTGAAGCTGCCCCTCACCCAGTGAGCAACGAGTTGCTCACCACCTCTCCCCGCAGGTGGGGAGAGGGGACGTGCCCAACGCGACGGGGCGTCAGGCGGTGAGGGAGCGGCATATCCCTTCTCCCCGTATGGACGGGGAGAAGGTGGCGGCAGCCGGATGAGGGGCTGCCAAAAACTCGGCCGAAACTAGATTTTCCCCGCAAACCTGTCCGTCGCGCGGATCAGCCGGTCGGTGATCCCCGGTTCGGAAACGGCGTGGCCGGCGCCCTCGACGATGTGGAAATCCGCGTCTAGCCAGACCTTCGACAACTGCCAGGCATACTTGAGCGGGCAGGGCATGTCGTAACGGCCATGCACGATGACACCGGGAATGCCGGCAAGCTTCGTCGCATCCCGCAAAAGCTGGCCTTCATCCAGCCAGCCGTCATTGACGAAGAAGTGGTTCTCGATCCGCGCAAAGGCGAGCGCGAAATGGTCCTCGTCGTGTTTAGAAGCAAGGTCCGGTTCCGGCAAAAGCGTAATCGTCGAGCCTTCCCACACGCTCCATGCCTTGGCGCAGGCGATCTGCTCGGCTCGGTCATTGCCGGTCAGGCGGCGGTGATAGGCGGCCATCATCTCATGACGCTCGGCTTCCGGAATGGGGGCGATGAAGGCCTCCCATTTGTCGGGAAACATTTCCGAGACGCCGAACTGATAGTACCAGTCGAGCTCCGGCTTCGTCAGCGTATAGACGCCGCGCAAAAGAAGCTCGCTAACGCGATCCCGGTGCGTCTCGGCATAGGCGAGTGCCAGTGTCGAACCCCAGGAGCCGCCGAACACCTGCCATTGGTCGACGCCGACCATTTCGCGAAGCCGCTCGATATCGGCTACCAGATGCCATGTCGTATTGGCTTCAAGCCCCGCATGCGGTGTCGAGCGGCCGCAGCCGCGCTGGTCGAACAGGAGGATGTCGTAAAGTTCCGGATCGAACAGCCGCGCCTGGATCGGCGTGATGCCGCCGCCCGGTCCGCCATGCAGGAAGACGACGGGTTTTGCGCCCTTGCGACCATGGCGTTCCCAGTAGATCACATGCCCGTCGCCGACATCCAGCGTGCCGGTGTCGTATGGGGTGGAGACGGGATAGAGCGTGCGCAGAATGTCGGTCACAGATGCAAGCCTTTCTCGGGCCAGTTCTCGGTATCGTGGTCGGGATGCTGGAAGGAGATGATCTGCTCCTGCCGGTCGTAATAATCGACGTCGCCATGCACCGGCGCGTCGAAGATCTTTTCGACCCAGGGCAGTTTGAAGGCGTGGTTGACCTGAACCTGCGGCGCCAGATCATCGCGCTCATCGAAGGCGCCGATGGCGATCTCGATGCCCTGAGGGTGACGATAGGTCAAAGGTGTGCCGCAGCGCTTGCAGAAGCCGCGGTCGATATTGACCGACGACTGGAAATAGGTCGGCTCGCCGCGGGTCCATTCGACACCATCCTGCGGTGCCGAGACAAGCGGCCCGAAGAAGCCGCCAAAGGCCTTCTGGCACATGCGGCAATGGCAGATGGATGCACGGCCAAGCTTACCATGGATTTTGAAACGCACGGCGCCGCACTGGCATCCGCCGGTTCGCGGGGCAGCCGTTCCTGTTGTCTCGCTCATGCATCATCCTCCTTGGTGGTGGTTCCGCCTGAGGCCGGAACCGGTTGCCAGGCTTCGGTGTCGTGGTCGGGATGCTGGTTGGAAACGATATCGGCAAGGAAGGGGGCTTCCTCGATATCGTCCATCGTATGATGCGCCGGAAGCGCGCCGAGGTGATCGACGAACGGCACTTTGGCCTCGACGCCATACTGGATCGATGGCGGCAGCGCCGAGGGATCGTCCAGCGCACCCGCAGACACGGCAATCCCGTCCGAAGCCTCATAGGTCAGCGGCGTGCCGCAATTGCCGCAGAAACCGCGCACGACATGGTTCGACGACGGAAACTGTTTCGGCGCTCCGCGTGTCCAGCGAAAACTTGCACCGCGTGTGGAGATCAGCGGCGCATAGTACGCGCCGAACGCCTTCTGGCACATGCGACAGTGACAGATGGACGACTGGCCCGGCTTGCCCTCGATGACGAAGCGCACCGCACCGCACTGGCAGCCACCGGTATGGACATGATGGGTCAAATCCACAGCTCCGATCCGGCTTTCGGCCAGTGTTGCGTATCATGGTCGGGATGTTGCCGGCTGCTTTTGGCAATCTCGGCGGCCTGCTCCGGCGTCGTATCCATGCCGGGTTCATGAGGAAGGCCGTCAAGCTCATTAAACCAGGGCATCTTGCGGGCAAGATTCGTCTGCATCTCCGGCTTTACGTTTTCGGGAGCATCGAGGGAGCCGAGCGTGATGCTGACATGATCGTGCCCGCCATCGTAAAACAGGGGCGTACCGCAATCGCGACAGAAGCCGCGCCGCACTGTGTCGGAAGACTTGAACCACGCCGGTTCGCCGCGAGTGAGCGTGAAATTCTCATGCTTCACCCCGCCGAAGGGCATGAAATAGCTCCCCGCCGCCTTCTGGCACATGCGGCAATGGCAGACATGCGGAAAACCGATCTCGCCTGTCGCTCGATAACGGATGGCGCCGCATTGGCAGCCACCGGTATGGATCTGGGTCATGACGCAGCCTCCTCCAGCCAGTTTTCAACCCGTAGTCCGTCGACGCGGGAAAATTCGCGAACGTTGTTGGTGACGAGAGTGAGGTCGAGAGAGCGGGCATGCGCGGCGATGAAGAGGTCGGTTGTACCAATCGGCGTGCCACGTTTTTCAAGCGTGCCGCGAATTTCAGCGAAGTGGTGGGATGCTTGGTCTTCGTAGGCAAGGATTGCGATCCGGGCCAAGGAATTTTCGACGAGATATGTAAGCCGTGCCGACCCTCGACGTAGCGCGCCAAAACGTAACTCGGATGCCACGATAGCGCTGACACACAAGCTACCTTTATCCGCCTTGTCGATAAGCTCAGCCACTGTGCCGAACGGATTGCGGACCGCATCCGAAAGGATGTTCGTGTCGAGCATGTGAAGATAACTGCTCATAGATCGACATCACGGGGCGGTGGCTCGTCAATATCCAGTTCAGGGAAGTCACCTTCCCACGGAGGCTGAGAACGTAGCCACTCGATCAGGCTTTCCTTGGGTTCGTTGACCGGCTCGATCACGAGCCGATCACCTTCCTTGCGCATGACGGCTTCTTCGCCCGCCATCTCGAACTCCGCCGGGATCACGACCGCCTGAGCACCGCCGTTGCGGAAGAATTTTACATGACGCTCTGCATTCCGTTCGGCACCCATGTCTTCCTCCTTGACGTTTCGGTTGCAGCATAGGGCCGCTCGCCCGGAAGCTGCAAGCCTACCGCTTCAGCTCCCATGTCGTGACCCGCTCGCCGGTTGCCGCGTCCTTACCGTCCTTCAGCTGGATGCCCTTGGCCGAGAGTTCGTCGCGGATCTTGTCAGCTTCGGCAAAGTTCTTCGCCTTCAGCATTTCAAGCCGCATCGCGACAAGCGCATCGACGGCACCCGCAAGCGCTTCATCGACTTCCGTTTTCTTCGGCAACACACCGAGAAGCGCGGCGCTTGCCGCAAACATCGGCAGAAGCGTCCTGTCGGCGTTGGCTTCCTGCGCCAGCGCGTGGATGCGCTGTACGGCGGCCACCGTGTTCAGATCATCGGCAAGCGCTTCGAGCACGATCGGGCAGGGCTCGGTGCCTGCCGGGATCTCGGACGGATCGACCGCCGGCCACTTGGCCAGAAGCCTTTCTGCTTCCTCGAGCCGCTTCACCGAAAAGTCGATCGGTTCGCGGTAATGCGTCATCAGCATGGCGAGCCGCAGCACCTCGCCCGGCCACTTGTGGCCGCCGAACGTGTCGGTCTCCAGCAGCTGGTTGATGGTGATGAAGTTGCCGTCGGATTTCGACATCTTCTTGCCTTCGACCTGCACGAAGCCGTTATGCATCCAGACATTCGCCATGACTTCAGTGCCATGGGCGCAGCGCGACTGGGCAATCTCGTTTTCGTGGTGCGGGAAGATGAGATCGAGGCCGCCGCCATGGATGTCGAATACCTCGCCGAGATAACGGCCACTCATCGCCGAGCATTCGATATGCCAGCCCGGACGGCCGCGGCCCCAGGGGCTCTCCCAGCCGGGTTCGTTATGGGAGGAAAGCTTCCACAAGACAAAGTCGCCGGGGTTCTTCTTGTGCGCATCGACGGCCACGCGCGCGCCGGCCTGCTGCTCGTCCAGCGGACGCTTGGAAAGCTGGCCGTAATCCGTCATTGACTTGGTGTCGAACAGCACTTCGCCTTCCGCCACATAGGCATGGCCACGGGCGATCAGCTTCTCGATGATCTCGATCATCTGGGCAATATTGTCGGTGGCGCGCGGCTCGACGGTCGGCTCGAGGCAGCCCAGCGCCGCCACATCGGCATGGAACTGCTGCGCCGTCTTTTCCGTCACCGCATGGATCGCGTCGTTCAAGGGCAGATGCGGAAAGTCGCGCAGCGCCCGCGCATTGATCTTGTCATCGACGTCGGTGATGTTGCGGGCATAGGTGACATGAGTGTCGCCGTAGACGTGGCTCAAAAGCCGGAACAGCACGTCGAACACGATGACCGGGCGGGCATTGCCGATATGGGCGAAGTCATAGACCGTCGGGCCGCAGACATACATGCGCACGTTGTCGGCATCGATCGGCTGGAACGCCGATTTCTCGCGGATCAAGGTATTGTATAGCTTGAGCGTGGCGCTCATCGAAAAATTCTCCCAACCTCAACAAGACATGCCGCAACCGGTACCGGACCGGGGCGTTTGTCTTCAAGGCTTTTCGAGAGACGAAAACGGCCGGACCAGCGCGAACGCTAGCGGATAATGTTCCCACAAATGGAAATCTTCGTTTTCATGGGCTCGGTTATGGCGTGCGTCGGCTGTTTGGTCAAGAGTGGAAGAGCCGTGCGGTCAGCGGGACATATGGCGCACGATCGCCTTGGCGAGCATCGGCCCGGTCAGCACCACGACCAGAAAGCGGCCGATCTGCATTGCCATCACGAAGGGCACGTCGACATTGGTCGATGCGGCGATGATGGCGACCGAATCGGCACCACCGGGGCTGGTCGCCAGATAGGCCGTCAGTGGATCAATGCCGGCGAAAAATACCAGCATGGCGGCAAAGCCGCTGCAGATGAGAAGAAGGCAGGCAATCGAGCCGAGCACGCGCAGGAAGTTGCGCGCCGCGTAAGTGACGACCTCGCGTGTGAACCGCCCGCCGACCGCCCAGCCAACCAGGGCATAGGCAATGGCAAGCATCCATGGCGCAAGCACCAGCGGCATGCCGAAGCCGAACTTGGCGACAAGACAGCCGGCCAGCGGCCCGAGCAGTGCTGCTCCGGGAATACGCATCAACCCGCAGATCCAGGCCGAGCCGAAGGCGACAGCCAGCGTCGCAAGGACAGAAAGAGGCGAAAGGGCAGGGAACCACTCGACGCTTTGCGAGTCGGCCGGCGTCACGCCGAAGAGACGCGCCACCATGGTCGCTGCAAGCGCCACGCAGACGACGCGCAAATACTGCATGAAGGCGACGAGCCGCATGTCGCCGCCATAGCTTTCGGACATCAGCACCATGACCGAGGCGGCGCCGGGCGAGGAACCCCATATTGCGGTCGTGCCGGGAAAGATCTGCGCCCTGACCATCAGCGCGCCAAGCGACGCAGAAGCGATCACGGTTGCGAGGATGCCAACTGCAAAGACCGGCCACTGCACTACAAGTTCAGAAAATATCGACGGCGGCATGTTGGATGCTATCATCACGCCGATGATCGCCTGCGCGCCGTTGAACGCCACCTTCGGCATGCGGAAACTCATGCCCGAAAGCGCCATGGCGATAGCCATTGCCATCGGGCCGAGTAGCAATGCGGCCGGCAGATGCAGGAGCTCAAGAAGCCAGCCAAAGAGCAGCGAGCCTGCAATAAGCACCGGCCAGCGCGCCACCGGCGGCAAGTTCGCGGCCCGCTTTAGCCAACGGTGATTTGACCGATCATCGTCGGGATCCTCGGACATCAGGCGATCAGTCAAGTGAAAGGTCCGCCGTGGTGGTCACGCGTGCGATGCGCGGGAAGATGAATTTGAAAGCCATGTCATGCAATTCGGCGGAAACGCCGGTTGATGCGTCCTCCACGACAACCATGTTGTAGCCGTGCTCCCAGCCGGCGCGGACCGTCGATTCAACGCCGAAATTGGTAGCGATACCTCCGACCACGATGGTTTGAATGCCACGCCGACGAAGCTTGACGTCGAGATCGGTGCCGTGGAAAGCGCCCCATTGATGTTTCGTCACGATGAGATCTCCCGGCTGTTGCAGGCCTTCAGCCAGTACCGTCCAGTCCTCCGGATAGTTGCGGCCGGCGGCGGCATCGGTGAGGCCGCGCGGCGCATCGCCAAAATCCGGGCCGAAATCGACATTGACCAGAGCCACCGGCGCATCTGCCTTGCGGAAGGTATCCGCCAGTTGGCGGCCTTTGGCGAGAACATCGGCGCTGGCATGCGGCGCCGTGTTCATGGCGAGAATACCCTTCTGCAGATCGATGAGAACGAGCGCGGTGGTTTTGGGATCGAGTGCGAGCATAGGATGTCTTTCGGCGAGGAAGCGCGAGTGCGTGCAAGATGAACTGCAGGCCGGATCGGCAGGGCGGCGAGGGAAATCCGCGACGGGATGACGAGAGGTCTGCATCATGTTATGCGAGGATGTACTCGCATAACTCCTATTTGAGGATCGCCTCGCAAATGTCAACCGCGAAGCCGCCAAAGGCGGTGGAACCCAAGCGCAAACGTGGTCATGAACGTGTGGCTACCATCGTCGAAACGGCGATCGGCCTGTTTGCCACGCACGGCTATCGAGCCGTGACCATGTCGGAAGTCGCCGCGCAATCGAGCACGGCGATCGGCTCGCTCTACCGCTTCTTTCCGACAAAGGATGCACTTGCCCAGGCGATCATGGACCGTTACGGCGCGCATCTCACCGACGAACTGGAAAAGGTGGTGGCGATTGCCGCAGGTGCATCGGCACATGAAATTGCCCGGGCGCTGGTGGCGATGATGCGCGGATTGCAGACGGAGAGGGCGGCGGCCCTGGTTCTGGCCGATGCCCGCGAGGACGGCTCCCTTCGCCGCGCCGGCCTGCGCAGCCAGATGCTGGAAAAGCTGACGGCGGTCCTGGCGTTGATCGACGGCAGCCCTTTGCCCGCCGACATCGACCAGCGCGCCTGGATGCTGCTTTATGCGTTGAAAGCGATCAGGCAGTTCGATCAGGAACATCCTTCGCTGTCGAAACGGCTGGTCGATGATGCCTGCCTGCTGATCGAGCCGCTTGTGGCGGCGGGCCTTACGAAAACCGGATAAGAAAAGACAAGCCCGTCTTCAGCGCGTGACCGACCCTCCGCGCATCTGCCTGCGGATGAGATAGGCGAGGGCAGCGAGTATGACTACAATCGCGGCGATGGCGATCAGCATATGGAGATGCAGCCTCAATCGCCCGAACAGCATCTCGACCGCATTGCCGAACAGATAGCCGATCGTGGTGATCAACACGGCCCAGACCACGGCCGTGATGAAATTGAGGATAACGAAGCGAAGTGCCGACACCGAACTTAGCCCGATTGCAATCGGGCTGACCGTTCGCATGCCGTAGATGAAGCGAAAGGCGAGGATGAAGCCGGTCGGATGGGCTTCGAGAAGCTGACTGACCTTCTGCGCCGCATCGGTTTTCAGGAAGCGTTGAACCAGCGCCAGCCGGTTGGCATAACGCCCGGCGAAGAACCACGCCTGATCCGCCGCAAATGAACCGATTGCTGCAGCCGTCGCCGCTTCCCACCAGGACATGAAATGCCGGTGCGCAAAGACCCCGCCCAAAAAGACCGCCGTCTCGCCCTCGAAGGCTGCGCCTAAAAACACGGCGAGCACGCCATATTGGGAAATCAGATGTTCAAGCGAGAAATGTTCGAACGGCAAGGACAAGTCTCCGGCATGGCACGATGCTTCAGGTCTGCTCCTTCAAGTTAGGGGAGCCGCAGCCAAAGTCATGCCGGATCTTATCGCCCTGTGCTTTCTTCACTCCGGCAGCCGGTAATCGACGAAGCGGTTTTCGCGCACGACGAACAGGCGGCCGCTGTCGGTCATTTCGGGCGAGGCGAGCGGCAGGATCTTTGCGGCGACCTCTGACGGATGCGGCAGGGTTTCCGGGTCTTCGCCAGGCATGGCCTGGGCGCGCATGGCGGTGCGGGTGGCGCCCGGGTTGACCATGTTGATCTTCAGCGGCGTATGCGCCATTTCCTCGGCCCAGATCCTGCCCATGGTCTCGACCGCGGCCTTCGACATCGCATAGGCACCCCAGAACGCGCGCGGATTGGTGGCAACGCCGGACGAAAGCAGGATGGCGCGGCCAGCATCAGACTTGACCAGCAGCGGCTCCAGAGAGCGGACCAGCCGCCACATGGACGTGACATTGGTGGTCATGACGCGATCGAAGGTCTTCGCTTCAACATGGGCGACCGGTGCGATGACGCCGAGAATGCCGGCATTGGCGACGAGAATGTCGAGCTTGCCCCAGCGCTCATAGATCGACGCCCCCAGCCTGTCGATTGCGTCCATGTCGGAAAGATCGAAGGGAACGAGTGTGGCCGAGCCGCCG
The DNA here is from genome assembly GCF_017313375.1 of Agrobacterium sp. Ap1. Lineage (NCBI taxonomy): Bacteria > Pseudomonadati > Pseudomonadota > Alphaproteobacteria > Hyphomicrobiales > Rhizobiaceae > Agrobacterium > Agrobacterium sp. Ap1. The sequence goes on along the minus strand of NZ_JAFLMY010000006.1, from coordinate 228,965 downwards.
GCGGCCTTGATCACGTCATCCAGTTCTTCCAGCCCGCCGACTGTGCGAGCGCAGGCAATCACATGCGCGCCGGCTTTTGCCAGTTCAATCGCCGTGAAATAGCCGATGCCGCGCGATGCGCCGGTTACAAGCGCAATCCTGCCTTTGAGATCGATGGTCATGTTTCCCGCCCCGCTTAGACAATCTGATTTTGAGGCCAAAAAAGAAGGCCGCGTTTCCGCAGCCTTCTAGAATGTTTATCGGTTGTTGGAAACCGGTCTTCGCGTCCGGCTCAACCGTTGCTGGCGAGTAGCGAGACCTTGCGACCGACCGCTTCGCCGTCCTTGTCGAGAAGACGGGTCGGATAGTCGCCGGTGAAATAGTGGTCGGTGAACTGCGGACGTGCGTCGTTGCGGTCCTCGCCGCCGACGGCCTGGTAGAGGCCGTTGATCGACAGGAATTCAAGGCTGTCGCAGCCGATATATTTGCACATCGCTTCCAGGCTTTCATACTGGTTGGCGAGCAGCTTTTCCCGGTCCGGCGTGTCGATGCCGTAGAAATCCGGATAGTAGATCATCGGGCTTGCGACGCGCAGGTGCACTTCCTTGGCGCCGGCATCGCGTATCATCTGCACGATCTTGAGAGACGTGGTGCCGCGAACGACCGAATCGTCGACCAGAACGACGCGCTTGCCTTCGATCATTGCCCGGTTGGCCGAGTGTTTCAGCTTCACGCCGAAAGCGCGGATCTGCTGCGTCGGCTCGATGAAGGTACGGCCGACATAATGGTTGCGGATGATGCCGTATTCGAACGGAATGCCGCTCGCTTGTGCATAACCGAGCGCTGCCGGCGTGCCGCCATCGGGAACCGGCACGACGACATCGGCCTCGACCGGCGCTTCCTTGGCAAGATTGATGCCCATGTTCTTGCGCGCGACATAAACGCTGCGACCGCCGACGACCGAATCCGGACGGGCGAAATAGACATATTCGAACAGGCAAAGGCGCTCCGGCTGGCCGTTGCCGGCCTTGCGGGCGTCGATCGAGATCGAGCCGTCCGACTGGATTTCGCAGATGATGACTTCGCCGTTTTCGACGTCACGCACGAACTTGGCGCCGATAATGTCGAGTGCGCAGCTTTCCGACGCGAAGATCGGCTTGCCGTCGAGCTCGCCCATGACCAGCGGGCGGATGCCGGTGGGATCGCGTGCAGCGATCAGCTTGGTGCGGGTAATCGCCACCATCGAATAACCGCCTTCCATCTGGCGGATCGCATCGATGAAGCGGTCGGCAGTGGAGGAGTAACGGGAACGGGCGATGAGATGCAGGACGACTTCTGTATCCGACGTCGACTGACAGATGGCGCCACCGGCGATCAGCTGACGGCGCAACGTCAGGCCGTTGGTGAAGTTGCCGTTATGAGCAATCGCGATACCGCCGACTTCCAGTTCGGCAAACAGCGGCTGCACGTTTCGAAGCGCCACTTCGCCGGTCGTCGAATAACGGACGTGACCGATGGAGATGTTGCCTGGCAGTTTGGCAAGCGTTGCCGGGTCCGTGTAGTGGTCGCCGACAAGGCCCATGCGACGTTCCGAATGGAAGCGCAGGCCATCGAAGGAAACGATACCGGCAGCTTCCTGGCCACGATGCTGAAGGGCATGCAGACCAAGCGCCGTCAGCGTTGCCGCATCCGGGTGCCCGAGGATGCCGAACACGCCGCATTCTTCATGCAGCGTATCGTCTTCCCACTCATTGGAGTGGTTGATGTCGAAGGATTGTGAAGCCGACTGGTCCATCGTGAGCCTGTGCCCTTGATCTTAAAATGGAAAGGCCGGCCGGGGAATTTTCGTCCCCGGTGCCAGCCCGCTCTCTACCTGAATTCAAGTCATACCACAAATGGTGACGAATTGCGCTGCATCAAGCGCAACACAGCGTCAATTATTTGTAGCAGGTGCGTCGCCCACCGGCGGCAGTTCCTGGCCGGGCTGAACATCCGCCGGCGCTTCTTCCTTGCCGGTGATGCGCGCGCGGATCTGCGGCTCGATATCCTCGGGCAATACGGCTTCAAGACGGCCGACAAGCGTATCGAGGAAAGGCTTCGACTTGGCGTCCACCACCCAGGTCGGCTGCGCCTTGACCGGCACCAGCCAGTTCCAGAAGGCCGTTGCGATGACGAGCAGCAGGATGCCGCGGGCAGCGCCGAAAAGGAAGCCGAGCGTGCGGTCGAGCGCGCCGATGCGGCTGTCGATGATGAAATCGGCGATCCGCGACGTGATGAAGGAGATCACGATCAGCGCGATCAGAAAGATCACGCCTGCAGAGGCGGCAATCGCGATACGGTGATCGGACGTGTATTTTTCCGCATAAGGCACAGCCAGCGGATAAAGATAATAGGCAGCGGCAACCGAGCCGGCCCAGCTGGCGATCGACAGCACTTCGCGGGAAAAGCCGCGGACCATGGCAAGCACCGCAGAAAACAGGGTGACGCCGATGACAATACCGTCGAAGATCGTAATGGGCATGTAAACTCTACTCCAGAACCTGCCGTTCCACACCTGCCGGAGGAACCGGCATTTTCGCCCGGCATTCCAGCATTGGGCGCAGTGTCTTACATCAGCCAACTCATTAACGGAAGATCAATCATCTTCTCCGGCATTTTCATGGCCTTTCCCCAGTTTCTTGGCGGACCCGGCAATGCGGGCGACAAGATCGGGAAGGTCCTCGATCATCGTCCAGCGGGCGCTGCCGTTCTTCGGCAGTTCCGCCGAGGTGGCAGGCAGCATGGCGCCGGCAAAGCCGAGTTTTTCCGCTTCCTTCAGGCGCTGGGATGTCTGCGACACCGGGCGTACGGCGCCTGAAAGGCTGATTTCGCCGAAGAAAACACAATCGGCAGGCAGGGCCGCACCGGCGAGCGACGAAACGAGTGCCGATGCAATCGCCATGTCGGCTGCCGGTTCCGAAATACGGTAGCCGCCGGCGACATTGAGATAGACATCGTGCTGGCCGAGCCTGACCCCGCAATGGGCTTCGAGCACGGCAAGGATCATTGCCAGACGCGAACTGTCCCAGCCGACCACGGCGCGGCGCGGCGTGCCGAGCGAAGTGGCTGCTACAAGCGCCTGTACCTCGACCAGAACCGGCCGTGTGCCTTCCATGCCGGCAAAGACGGCGGCACCCGGAGATTTGGCATTGCGCTCGCCGAGAAACAGTTCGGACGGGTTGGAAACATCGCGCAAGCCGTTATCGGACATTTCGAACACGCCGATTTCGTCGGTCGGCCCGAAACGGTTCTTGACCGTTCTGAGGATGCGATAGTGATGGCCGCGATCGCCCTCGAAATAAATCACGGCATCGACCATGTGCTCGACGACGCGCGGACCGGCGATCTGGCCTTCCTTCGTCACATGCCCGACGAGAACCATGGCGGCACCCGTCTGCTTTGCAAAGCGGATCATCGCCTGCACGCCGGTGCGCACCTGGGTGACGGTGCCGGGGGCCGAATCTGCCGTATCGCTCCACAGCGTCTGGATGGAATCGATAATGACAAGATCGGGGCGCTTGCCTTCGGAAATCGTGGCAAGGATGTCTTCCACATTGGTTTCCGCAGCAAGCAGCACGTCCGAATCCGCCGCACCGAGGCGCTGGGCGCGCAGGCGCACCTGGGCAACCGCCTCTTCGCCCGAGACATAGATGATCCGGTGGCCGCGGCGTGAAAGTGCTGCTGCCGCCTGCATCAGCAGCGTCGACTTGCCGATGCCGGGGTCGCCGCCGATCAGCACCGCAGACCCACGCACGAAACCGCCACCGGTGGCGCGGTCGAGTTCGGAAATGCCGGTAAAGATACGCGGAGCCTGTTCCGTCTCGCCCGACAGAGTGGTCAGCGCCACTGCGCGGCCTTTTTTCGGCGCCTTGCCGGGGCCGCCGCCGATGCCGCCCATCGGGTCTTCCTCGACGATCGTGTTCCACTCGCCGCAGCCGTCGCACTTGCCGGCCCAGCGGCTATGCACCGTGCCGCAGTTCTGGCACACGAATTGGGTTTTGGTTTTTGCCATAGATTTGATCGCCGCCTTGAATATCTCGGATACCCGCAAGAACAAAAGCGGAACCAATGGCCTTTTAAGCGAAACTGGCGGGTGATGACAAGACGGCGGTGATATCAATCGTCCGGATAAATGTAGCGCCGTTCATAACGCAGCCCGAGCGCGGTCAGAAGTTCGTAACCGATCGTGCCGCCGGCGCGTGCGGTGTCGTCGAGTGCGATGTTCGGGCCGAACAGTTCGATATAGTCACCGGTGCGGATTTCGTTTTCGGGTACGTCGGTCACGTCGAAGATCGTCAGATCCATCGTAACCCGGCCGATCACGGGCACGCGCCTGTTGGCGATGAAACCGAAAGCGCCGGGTGCGCCGCCAGCCCGAAGCGGTACGCCGGAACCGGACAGCGAACGCAGGTAGCCGTCGGCATAACCGGCCGACACAACGGCAAGCCTGCTGTTGCGCGAGAGTTGATGGGTGGCACCGTAGCTGACGGTCGAACCGGACGGCGCATCGCGGATCTGGATGATGCGTGCTTCCGCCTTTGCCACGGGTTTCAGCGCCTGCATACCGTTGACCGCTTCACCGCCATAGGCGGCAATGCCGGGCCGGGTGAGATCGAAATGGTATTCGGGGCCGAGAAAGATGCCGGCGGAGGCCGAAAGACTTGTCGGAACGCCTTCGAAAGCCGCCGCAACCCGTTGGAAAGACTCAAGCTGTGATCGGTTGAGCGGCGAGGCTGGCGAATCGCCGCTGTGAAGATGCGACATGACGAGAACGGGTGAGAAACTTGCCGGCCGCGAGACATCCTCGGCAAAGGCGATCGCTTCTTCCGCGGGAAGGCCAAGCCGGTTGAAGCCGGTATCGATATGCAGCGCACAAGGATGGTCGCCATGTTCGGCCGTGACCGACATCCAGAAGGCCAGCTGTTCTTCGGAGATGATCACCGGAACCAGATCGTTTTCGTAAAACATCCGTTCCTGGCCCGGCCATATGCCGGAAAGCACGTAGATGCGGGCATCCGGTGCATAGGTGCGCAAGGTTACGCCTTCCTGCACCGCGGCAACGAAGAAATCCCGTGCGCCGGCTTCATAGAGCGCCGTACCGCAGTCCTCTAGCCCCAGACCATAGGCATCCGCCTTGACGACTGCGGCGGTTGAAGCCCTTCCAGAGCGGCGTGCCATTTCCTTCCAGTTGTCGACGAGTGCGCCGAGATCGACCGTCAATCTCACGGGCGCGATATCGAAATCATCCAGATAGGTTTCGTCGCTGTCAAAATCGGTCTGTTCTGTCATGGCGGTCTCAACTGAATATGCTTTTGAAAAATCGGAGTGGCCGATCCTAACCTTTTTGCCGGCTGGAAAAAGGCCGCGGGTAAAGAATAAGGTTCTCCGTACAGGCTTTTGACACCACAATAATAGTGCAGCAATCCTAGGGTCGGTGCCCGGCTGCGACAGCCGGAAGGCTTCATATCCCGTGGAGAGAGGCGTAGCTTAGATGCTGTATTCGACCAGTATCTGAAGGCACTCCATGGCTGTACCCGGTTCCAGGCAGGAACTTCTTGCGGCGGTCTCCACGACCTTCAACAGGCTTTGGGACGATCTTGCCCGCGTTCCGAAGGCCCGGGCGAGGGAGGCATCCATGCAGGGCCACATGGCAGGCTCGATGATGAGCCCGGCCGATCTCGTCGCATACCTCATCGGCTGGAACGAACTGGTGCTGAAATGGCTCGATCGGGATGACCGGGGTGAGGCGATCGATTTTCCGGAGACCGGGTTCAAGTGGAACGAACTGGGGCCGCTTGCTCAAAAGTTCTACGCAGACCATGACGCACTGGACTGGCCCGAGCGGTTGGAACGACTGAGGACGGTGAAGGAGCAGCTGGTCTCGACAATCAGCAACCGGTCAAATGACGAGCTTTACGGCAAAGGCTGGTACGGCAAATGGACCAAGGGGCGCATGATCCAGTTCAACACCGCATCGCCCTATGCCAATGCAAGAGCGCGCATTCGCAAATGGCTGAAGGCCCAGGAGTGCACGCAGCAACACCTATGATCCCGTCTTGCTGCATGCGACCCTATGACAGCGATAGATCGGTGCGATTTCGGCTGCTGTTGTTTGCTGCCTCTGCGGGAAATTGCTACCCCATTCCCGCACATGGTGCGGCCGACATCCGTTGACCGCATGGGAACAAGGGCAGCATCTGTTGAACCCGACCGCCCCCGCGACTGTGAGCGGCGAGCTTTGCGAAACACCACTGTGGCCTCGCGCCATGGGAAGGTTCGACAAGGCATCGACCCGCGAGTCAGGAGACCGACCGTGTGCATCTTATCAATCAACGACCGTCGGGTGTGACGGACAGGAGCACACATGCATATCGAACCGGGCCTCGTAGACGGGGCCAAAATCATTCTGAGCTACGCCACTGCTGCAGGGGCGGGACTTTTCACGTTGAAGCTGGCGCGAGACACGATCCGGCAACAGGGGCTTGTCTCCTTGGTCTCGCGCACTGCAGTTACTGCAGCGGCTGTCTTCTCTTTCTTCGAGCTTCTGCCGCATTACGCAGTCGGCGTATCCGAGGTCCATTTCATTCTCGGCTCGACGCTGTTCCTGCTGTTCGGCGCAGCGCCGGCGGCAATCGGGCTAGCGCTCGGTCTGATGATCCAGGGAATGTTCTTCGCGCCGGAAGACCTGCCGCAGTTTGGAATGAACGTCACGACGCTGCTGGTGCCATTGTTTGCGGTGAAATCGCTGGCGGATCGTATCATTTCGCCAGGCACGGCCTATGTCGATCTCACCTATAGGCAGGCGCTCCAGCTATCGACCGCCTATCAGGCCGGTGTCGTCGCCTGGGTGGCTTTCTGGGCCTTTTATGGCGCCGGTTTCGCAAGCGAAAATCTTATGGCGATCGGCACGTTCGGTATTGCCTATATGTCGGTCGTGCTGATCGAGCCGCTGGCGGACCTGGCCGTACTTGCCATCGCCAAGACCCTGAATGCTCTGAACGGTTCAGGCTTCGTTACGCGACGGCTTTACAACGCGGCCTGAGTTAGCCCGCGACCCTCAGCCTCGCCGGTGTAATGCCGGCGAGGCTTTTCGATCAGGGTTCTTCGTATTGCGTGAAGCTCGGCTCGGCGAGGTCCGCAAAGCGCGTGAATTCGGACTGGAAGGCGAGCTTGACCGTGCCGGTCGGTCCGTGGCGCTGTTTGGCGATGATGACGTCGGCCGTACCTTTGACGCGCTCCATATGTGCTTCCCATTCCGGGTATTTCGGATCGGCCAGGTCGCGGGGCTCCATGTTCTTTACATAATATTCCTCACGGAACACGAAGAGCACGACGTCGGCGTCCTGCTCGATCGAGCCGGATTCACGAAGGTCGGAGAGCTGCGGGCGTTTGTCTTCGCGGCTTTCGACACCGCGCGACAGCTGTGACAGCGCGATGATCGGCACGTTGAGTTCCTTGCCGAGCGCCTTCAGGCCCGTGGTGATCTGGGTGATTTCCTGCACGCGGTTTTCACCCGACTTGCCCGAACCGGTCATCAGCTGGATATAGTCGACCACCAGGCAATCAAGGCCGCGCTGGCGCTTCAGGCGGCGGGCGCGCGCCGATAGCTGGGCGATCGAGATACCACCGGTCTGGTCGATAAACAGCGGCACCTTCTGCATCATTTGGCTGCAGGCGACCAGCTTCTCGAAATCGGCTTCGGTAATGTCACCGCGGCGGATCTTTGACGATGACACTTCCGTCTGCTCGGAAATGATACGGGTGGCCAGCTGTTCGGACGACATTTCGAGCGAGTAGAAGCCGACGACGCCGCCGTTCTTGGCCTTGAACGAGCCATCGGGCGCGATTTCCTGTTCGTAAGCCGCTGCGATGTTATAGGCGATATTGGTGGCAAGCGAGGTCTTGCCCATGCCGGGGCGTCCTGCGAGCACGATCAAGTCGGAGCGCTGCAGACCGCCCATCTTGCCGTCGAGCGACATGATGCCGGTGGAAATGCCGGAAAGCTGGCCGTCGCGCTCGAATGCCTGCCCCGCCATGTCGATGGCGATCGCAACGGCGTCGTTGAAAGACTGGAAGCCGCCGTCGTAACGGCCGGTTTCCGCCAGTTCGAACAGGCGGCGTTCGGTATCCTCGATCTGGCTCTGCGGCGGCATGTCGAGCGGCGCATCATAGGCGATGTTGACGACATCCTCGCCAATGGTGATCAGCGCCCGGCGAAGCGCCAGGTCGTAGATCGCCCGGCCGTAGTCTTCCGCATTGATGATCGACACCGCATCGGCGGCAAGACGTGCGAGATACTGCGCGACAGTCAGGTCGCCCACCTTGTCATCGGCCGGAAGAAAGGTCTTCAGCGTGATCGGGTTGGCGGTCTTGCCCATGCGGATAATGTCACCGGCAACCTCGTAGATCTTGCGATGCAGCGGTTCGTAGAGATGCGGCGGCTTCAAGAAGTCCGAGACGCGGTAATAGGCGTCGTTGTTGACCAGGATCGCGCCGAGCAGCGCCTGTTCCGCCTCGATATTGTTCGGCGCCTCGCGATAATGCGGCGCTGCATCCTTGTTGCTGAGCGACCCCATGTTGCGCGGAACTTCGTTCATGATCTTCTACCCGTCCTGTCCGTTCAAGGCCTCGGTTCTAGTGATAACTGGACCGACCCGAAACCGTGCATTTTGCCTTCGGATGTTACCCACAGATATCCACAGCGGGCGTCATTTACGCGAAACAAAAAACGTAATGAAGCGACAAATCCGGTTGACTGTGCCTCATTCGGGCCGACGTCGCAGGAGTGGTGCGAACAGGCCGCGACTCACCGGAGCAAACGCCATCTTACCCGCAAAAAGAGACAAAAAAACGCCCGGCCTTCGTGAGGCCGGGCGCTGTCACAGACGAATCTGCGAGAGATCTATTATTCTTCGTCGCCGTCGCGGTCAGCTTCCGGATCGAAGAAGTCTTCCGGGCGCAGTGCGTCTTCGTCAACGCCGTAGATGGCGTCAGCGGAGGTGAGGCTTTCGCCCTGTGCCTGACGTTCTGCTTCTTCGGCCGAACGGGCAACGTTGACCGAGATCTGGATCTCGACTTCCGAATGCAGGTGGAGTGTTACTTCGTGCAGGCCGATTGCCTTGATCGGGTGGTTCAGGTCTACCTGGTTGCGGCCGACGTTGAAGCCTTCTGCAGCCAGTGCGTCCATCACGTCGCGAGCAGCAACAGAACCGTAGAGCTGGCCGGTTTCGCCAGCCGAACGAACGATGACGAAGGTCTTGCCGGCGAGTGCGTCGGCAACCGTCTGGGCTTCGCCCTTGCGCTCGAGGTTACGAGCTTCGAGCGTTGCGCGCTCGTTTTCGAAGCGCTTCTTGTTGGCTTCGTTGGAGCGAAGTGCCTTGCCCTGCGGCAGCAGGAAGTTACGAGCGTAACCGTCGCGAACCTTTACGGTTTCGCCCATCTGGCCGAGCTTCGGTACGCGTTCAAGCAGGATGACTTGCATGTTGGAGTTCCTTTCTAGTTCTCAATTGTCTGGATTGGTTGTGTTCTGATCCGTGCTGCCCTTTGCCGGCGTCAGCGCGATGGTCCGGCGGGTGTCCGTGAGACCGAGAGCGAGGATCGCGAAGGCAGGAATGACGAGCATGGAGGAGAGGTATGCGAGCACGAGGACCGGCAGGCGCCAGTCCTTGCCCTGACTGCGGAAATGGATGGCGGCGAAACCCGACATCAGGAAACCTGCGCCGAATGTACCGCAGATTGTGGCGCCGATCATTGCCGGTACGCCGCCCAAAAAGGTCATGACGATGCCGGCGAGGAAAATGTAGATCGCATGGCGGTTCATGCGCAGCGCCGACGGCATGTCTTCACGCGGGCGAAGCGCGCGGCCCGAGCGCGAGACGATGCGCATGGCGAAATAGAAGGCTGCAAACAGCAGGATGACCCATATGCCGCCCTGAACCATCGGCAACGTGAGCAGCATCGTGCTTTTCAATTGCCCGATATCGGCAGCGGTAAGCGACAGGCCGGGTTCCTGCGTCTGCAGCGCGGAGCCGAGCACGTCGACGATTTGCCCTACAAGTTCCGGTCCGTAACCGATGGCGACGCCAAGCGCGATGACGGCGATCGTCACGAGGCCGCACAGATGCAGCAGGATGTCGGAGATCGGATACCAGGCGAGCAGATTGTCGGGGCCACCGAGTTCGGAGGCCGGACGCGCCAGATTGGCGAGATGCGACAGCCAGCCGGCCGGGATCAGCGTAAAGATCGCCATGGTGACGGCGAAGATCGGCGAGATGAGAACTGCGCCGAGAATGCCCGACGTGACGATGCCGGTAATGGCTGCGCGGTTACCCCAGCCAAGGCCGGCGATGAAGATCGGAAGAGCAGAGGCGGCATAAAGAACGGCGGCAAAAGACGATTGCGTGCCGGCACCCATCACGAGGAGGGTGGCAACGACGCCGGCCAGAATGCCGGTGGGCAGCACTGTCTGTGTCTTGTTCATTACGCTCTCGCTGTCCTGCCGGATAAAGCAGTTAGGGGACGGGCCTGAATCACTTTGATAGGCACTTCATCCCCAACATGGGGTTTGTAGTTCGTTTCCGATCCGCGCCCAACACGGAAGGGAGTAGACCCGCTGATTTTTGATCAGCGGGTCCGGTATCAATTACGATACGACGTACGGCAGCAGGCCGAGGAAACGGGCGCGCTTGATGGCCTGGGCCAGTTCGCGCTGCTTCTTCTGGGAAACTGCGGTGATACGCGAAGGTACGATCTTGCCGCGCTCGGAAATGTAGCGCTGCAGGAGACGAACGTCCTTGTAGTCGATCTTCGGTGCATTTGCGCCCGAGAAGGGGCAGGTCTTGCGACGACGATGGAAAGGACGGCGTGCCGGGGACGAGGATACGTCAGCCATTGTGTTTTCTCCTTGAGGCCCAGATTAGGATTCGCGCGGAGCGGACGGGCGCGGTGCGCGCTCGAAGCCGCCTTCACGCGGAGGACGATCGCCGAATTCGCGGCGCGGGCCACGATCGCCGAAGTCACGGCGCGGGCCACGATCGTCACGCGGACGGTCATCACGGTCGCGCTTCTGCATCATGGCAGACGGGCCTTCTTCGTGCTTCTCGACGGCGAGCGTCATGTAGCGAAGAACGTCTTCGTTGATGCGCATCTGACGTTCCATTTCGTGCACGGCAGCAGCCGGAGCATCGATGTCCATCAGGGCGTAGTGAGCCTTGCGGTTCTTCTTCATGCGGTACGTCAGGGACTTGAGGCCCCAGTTTTCGACGCGCCCGACCTTGCCGCCGTTAGCTTCGATGACACCCTTGTACTGTTCGACGAGGGCATCAACCTGCTGAGCGGACATATCCTGCCGGGCAAGGAATACGTGTTCGTAAAGAGCCATGTAAGCTTTGCCTTTTCTTGCGGTTGTTTTGCACCCGGGTTCGGCGGCTAAGCCTCAACGACTGCTCCTGATGGCCAAAAGGCCGGCAAGAAAAGTTGTTGTTTCGAGACGGTCGAGAGCGGAGACACGGGAGGCCGGAACGCTTTCGTCCCTGAGGCTCGCCTGAGCGAACCTGCCCTCCGTACAGCCACCAGCCAGAAGACCGGGTGTTTCGAACACGGCGGCTTATACGGATTTTTAGGCGAAAGGCAAGGGGCGATCATTTTCCGTCACAAAACAACTGCCCGGTAATGCCGTCTCCATCGCTTGTTTCGCCTGAAAACGTATAGGAGTTCTGTTTTAGAAGCTGCTCAAGGTAACCAGTGCAACGTTTGTGCTGTACATATTCGGATTGGGTCACATAGTTGCCGTAACAGCCTATCTGGGGCCATACCTTTTTCAAGGCGATGTGTCCCGACTGCATTCCCTTGACGCTGATCCAGCGATTGTTTGGCGACATTCCCGTCTGCAGAACGCCACTTGGCATATAGGGCTTCATGAATTCGATCAGCTTCTGCTCCAGCCGGGCCAGTTCCTCGTCACCGGGCTTCTTGTTGAAATAGCAGATTGGATAGGAGCGTGTGACAACGGGTGCCTGGGCCGCGGTGTTTTCGCCGCAGGAGCAACGGGTGCCTTTGCCCGCTTCGGGCATGTCGGCCGCCTCGGTCGCAGAGGTGGCCGACAATATCAAGACAACGACTTTCGCCAGCAAACGCATCTTTGCGAACCTCAGTCGAGGAGCTTTTCTGTCGCGATCTTGAGCAGCTTGTTTTTTCTTTTTTCGGCAGATGTATCTACTGCAGAACTCCACGTTCCCAGGGATGAAATAGCCTTGTCGTCGGGGCCGACCTCGTCGATGTAAGGGGATGCGGCAAGAGCAAACTCCTCAGCCCCATCGAAGAGCTTGTCGACCCTAAATCCGAGCAGCCGGGTATGTGCTGGATCGTCGAGAAAGGTGACGCTCTTCTTGTCTTCGGACTCGCGGGTGTTCAATTTGTAATCCGACATCGAACCGGACGTAGCCGGAATATTCATGCCGAAAACGGAAAATGAGCCGCTGGCCGACGCCGTGAATTTCGACCATTCGGAGAATGTCGACACCTTGTCGAAATACAGGGTGAGTTCCAGGCCGCGGCCAAGGATTACGGACGAGATGGCGTGTCCAAGGAGACCGGCATAAATCGGATTTGCGGCAAGAACCTCGCGGATCCTCTTGTATGCAAAAACGCCCGACGAGAACCACGGGCCGCGATTGACCCAGTATTCCGCCATGTTCTCGAAAGCCATTCCGACCCTGTTGGTCGCCGCAACGGTTTCCTTGAGGTGGCTCTCGCTCGAGACACTGGCACTTGCCTTGAAAAAGAACCACTTCCGGGCCGTTCCGGAGGCGCTCCAGCTGACATCATGCTGGTGGGTCGCAGCCGCGGTCTTTTCGATCGACACGGAGCGCTTGCCGATATTTGTCAGGAATTTCGGTAGATATCCGGACGGACGGATTTCGACGGATGGCTCGAAATAGTTCAGGTTGTTGTAGATGTATGCCTGCCCCAATCGGATCGGGTCGTATTTGTTGATCTCTTCGAGTATCGGATCTTTTGGTCGCGGCATCAGATACTGGTCGAGCGTCGCGTATTTGAGCAGCGAGGATATGTGTCTTGCCTCCACATCCGGATATTGCGCGTCGCGCAGGATGTGCATGCGGACAAGGCCGTCAGAGATGATGTTCTTGTAATAGCTGATCTGTTCGGCGAAGTTGTTCGTGTTGAAAAAAGCCGTTTGTTTGTCGAGGTAATAGGCGTCATCTGCGGCGACGCCATTCTGCGTGGCATAGGAGTTCCAGGCGGTGAACATTGTCTGGTAGAAGAGCTGAAGTTCCTGCCGGCTTTGGCGGACTTCCCTGTCTATAAGGTCGATCTTGTCGACGATGTCTTGCCGTAGCGCGGTGTCCAGCTTGAATACGGCCTGTTTCAGAACTTCCGTGAAGAAGAATGAATACCTGTCGTTCGTGTTGGCTACACCCAGGGCGACGGGACCATATTCGGTGGGTGAAATTGTCACCGTCCTGTCGGCAAAGGCGCGGAAAACATATTCCGTAAACATCGGCGCCTGGGGAATGATGTCGAAGGTGACGAGGCTGCTGTTGAGCGCGATCTTTTGTTCCGTTTGCGGGTTCAAGATCTCGTATAGTTGGCTGTAATACAGATCCACCGCGTTCGAAATCGGCGAATCTTCTGCTTTGATTTCGACGTTTACGTCTACCATGGCGTGATCCTCCCGTTATATGCAACCATAGATAATGGTTGCATATAGCTTGCGCAATCAATCGTAGATTGTATAAGGAGGGGTCGCCAATTGTAGCGGGTTGAGTAGTCCTCGGGCACTTCCACGACACGACCGGCGACCTTGTCGTGGAGGTTGGCATGGGGTGGATCAGATCGGCATCGGGTACTGCCGGTGGATGTCGGCGATGTCTTTCATCACTTCATCGGAAAGCGAAACATCTGCCGCGCCGATATCCATCTTCAACTGGTCCATGGAGGTGGCGCCGATGATGGCTGCAGTCATAAAGGGGCGAGCGAGGCAGAAAGCCAGCGCCATCTGCGCGGCGTCAAGCCCATGTTTCGCTGCCACATCGACATAGGCCTTGACCGCTGGTTCCTGTTTCGGCTGCAGCCGCCCGCCCAGATCGGTATTGACGGTCGCGCGCGTGCCGGCGGGGCGGGCTCCGTTGAGATATTTACCGGTGAGCAGGCCGGCTGCGAGCGGTGAGTAGGCGAGCAGGCCCACATCGCCATGATGGGCGACTTCGGCGAGGTCGAGATCGAAAGTACGGTAAAGCAGATTGTATTCGTTCTGGATCGACGCGACACGCGGCAACGCTTTTTCTTCCGCCAGGCGTAGATATTGCATCGTACCCCAGGCGGTCTCGTTAGAAAGGCCGAGCGCGCGGATTTTTCCGGCCTTTACCAGATCATCCAGCGTCTGCAGCTTTTCGATAATGTCGGCGATGGACTTTTCTCGGTCCTGGGTCGAGGCGTCGAAGGTCCAGGAATTGCGGAAATGATAGTGGCTGCGGTTTGGCCAGTGGATCTGGTAAAGATCGATATAGTCGGTCTGCAGCCGCTTGAGGCTGGCATCGACCGCCTCGCGAATGGTCGCAGCCTCGATCGGGCGGCCCTCACGGATATGCGGACGACCGGCGCCGGCGATCTTGGTGGCAAGCACGATATCCCCGCGCTTGGCCCGTTTCTTCAGCCATGTGCCGATATACTGTTCGGTGCGGCCATAGGTTTCGGCGCTGACAGGCGTTGTCGGGTAAAGTTCAGCCGTATCGAAAAAGTTGACACCGTGTTCGACGGCATAATCCATCTGGGCATGCGCTTCGGCTTCGGTGTTCTGGGTGCCCCAGGTCATGGTGCCGAGGCAGATTTCGGACACGGAAAAGTCTGTGCGGCCGAGTTTGTTGTACTTCATCAATGCAGTCCTGGATGAGGAGGCCGGGAGGGAGGGGCCGGGAGGAAAGACAAGGCGGGGGACTTTAGCGCCCGGTTGATGAATCGCAAGGGCATCACGCGATCAACTTCGCGCCCCGGTCTCTATTTCGCCTCAAACCGCTTCGACAAACCACCGCTCCGGGCCGATTTGCTTTGGAATGGCAGGGCCGCCGCAGGGTGTTACCCTTGACTCTCAAGGTTCAAATGTGAATGGAGAGGCAAAACATAAGGGAAGGATTATCCCAATGAGCATTGCATTCACGTTTCCGGGTCAGGGTAGCCAGGCGGTCGGCATGGGCAAGGACCTCGCGGAAGCCTATCCGGAAGCCCGCGCGGTTTTCGAGGAAGTCGATGAGGCGCTCGGCCAGAAACTCTCCGACATCATGTGGAATGGCCCGGAAGACACGCTGACACTGACGGCAAACGCCCAGCCGGCGCTGATGGCTGTTTCGATCGCCACGATGCGGGTGCTCGAAGCGCGTGGTCTCGTGCTGGCCGACAAGGTCGCTTATGTCGCCGGTCATTCGCTCGGTGAATATTCGGCGCTCTGTGCCGCCGGCACCTTTTCGCTGTCGGATACGGCGAAGCTTCTGCGCATCCGCGGTGATGCTATGCAGTCGGCCGTTCCGGTCGGGCAGGGGGCTATGGCTGCGATCATCGGCCTCGAACACTCTGATGTCGACGCCATTTGCGCTGAGGCAAAGGCAGAAGGCGTCTGCCAGATCGCCAACGACAATGGCGGCGGACAGCTTGTCATCTCCGGCTCCAAGGCAGCTGTCGAAAAGGCAGCGGCCCTTGCGACCGAAAAGGGCGCCAAGCGCGCCATCATGCTTCCCGTCTCCGCTCCCTTCCATTCCGACCTGATGGCGCCGGCCGCCGACGCCATGCGTCACGCGCTCGCCAAGGTCGAAAAGAAGAGCCCGGTCGTGCCGGTCGTTGCCAATGTGCGCGCCGCCCCGGTTTCCGATGCTGAAGAAATCGCGCAGCTGCTGGTTACCCAGGTTACCGGCCAGGTCCGCTGGCGCGAAACTGTCGAGTGGTTCGGTCAGAACGGCGTGACCACGCTTTATGAAATCGGCTCCGGCAAGGTGCTGACGGGTCTTGCCCGCCGCATCGACAAGAATATCTCTGGCGTAGCCGTCAACACCCCGGCCGATATCGACGCGGCAATCGCTGCCATTCTCGGCTGAAGAAAAGGATTTCGATATGTTTGATCTGACCGGCCGCAAGGCACTCGTCACCGGCGCTACCGGTGGCCTCGGCGAAGAGATCGCCCGCCTTCTCCATAAACAGGGCGCTGTCGTCGGCCTGCACGGTACCCGCGTCGAAAAGCTTGAGGCACTGGCCGCAGAACTCGGCGATCGCGTCCATATCTTCCCGGCCAACCTGTCCGATCGTGCCGAGGTCAAGGCGCTCGGCGAGAAGGCTGAGGAAGTTCTCGGCGGCGTCGATATTCTCGTCAACAATGCCGGCATCACCAAGGATGGCCTGTTCGTGCGCATGTCGGACGAGGACTGGGATGCGGTTCTGGAAGTCAACCTCACCTCGGTTTTCCGCCTGACGCGCGAGCTGACCCATCCGATGATGCGTCGCCGCCACGGCCGCATCATCAACATCACCTCGATCGTCGGCGTTACCGGCAATCCTGGCCAGACCAACTACTGTGCGTCTAAGGCCGGCATGATCGGCTTCTCCAAGTCGCTCGCCCAGGAAATCGCCACCCGTAACGTGACGGTCAACTGCGTGGCTCCGGGATTCATTGAAAGCGCCATGACCGGCAAGCTGAACGAAAAGCAGAAGGAAGCCATCATGGGCGCGATCCCGATGAAGCGCATGGGCGCCGGATCGGACATCGCAGCGGCGGTTCTCTATCTCGCTTCGGACGAGGCAGGCTACGTCACCGGCCAGACGCTTCACGTCAATGGTGGCATGGCAATGATCTGATTGCCGGGCTTTGTTCGTAAAACCAGTGGAGAACAAGGGTTCTGCGCTGTGGGAGGGAACAAATTCTGGCTTTTCGGAACAGTCAAACCGTGTTAATCGGGCCATGACTGTGAAAAGTCACCCTGAAATTCAGGTCGTCATATTGCGTGAGCAATGATGCACGGAACCGGAAAAGGGGTGGCGGGGTTTGCCGGCATCGGCACCCGATAAGGTGCAGTTGAAGGTTTAACAGGACGAGGATGCCTCAATGGGTATCCGGTGAAAGATAAAGGTCGAGGAAACCGACATGAGCGATATCGCAGAACGCGTTAAGAAAATTGTTATTGATCATCTCGGCGTTGATGCCGACAAGGTTGTTGAAGGCGCAAGCTTCATCGACGATCTGGGTGCGGATTCGCTCGACACCGTCGAACTGGTCATGGCGTTCGAAGAAGAGTTCGGCGTTGAAATCCCGGACGACGCTGCTGACTCGATCCTGACCGTCGGTGACGCGGTCAAGTTCATCGAGAAGGCACAGGCCTAATCGACGACATATCTGGGACGATTGCCCGCGTTTTGCGGGCATCGATCTCACATGACGGCCCGCTAGTTCGGGCCGTTTCAGCAATTTGATCATGAAATACGGGGTGGGTTGTTGGCGATGAGGCGTGTCGTTATCACCGGTACCGGCATGGTATCACCGCTTGGATGCGGAACGGAAGTTACCTGGCAGCGCATTCTCGCCAGCCAGAGCGGTGCGAGACTGGTCACCGAATTCGAAGTTGACGATCTGCCGGCAAAGATTGCCTGCCGCATTCCGGTCGGCGACGGTTCCAACGGCACATTCAATGCCGATCAATGGATGGAACCGAAAGAACAGCGCAAGGTCGATCCCTATATTCTTTACGGCATGGCCGCCGCCGATATGGCGCTGGAAGATGCCGGCTGGCATCCTCAGACGGATGAAGACCAGATCATGACCGGCGTGATGATCGGCTCGGGCATTGGCGGTCTCGAAGGTATTGTCGAGGCGGGTTATACGCTCCGCGACAAAGGACCGCGCCGTATCTCTCCTTTCTTCATTCCCGGCCGCCTGATCAACCTCGTCTCCGGACAAGTGTCGATCAAGCACAAGCTTCGCGGCCCCAACCATGCCGTCGTCACCGCTTGTTCCACCGGTGCCCACGCGATTGGCGATGCCGCAAGGCTGATCATTTTCGGCGACGCCGACGTGATGGTCGCCGGTGGCGCGGAATCTCCGGTCAGCCGTATCGGTCTCGCAGGTTTTGCCGCCTGCAAGGCGCTGTCGACCCAGCACAACGACAATCCGGAAAAAGCATCGCGCCCCTATGACCGCGACCGCGACGGTTTCGTCATGGGCGAGGGCGCCGGCGTCGTGGTTCTCGAAGAGCTTGAACATGCCAAGGCCCGCGGCGCCAAGATCTATGCCGAGGTTGTCGGCTACGGTCTGTCGGGCGACGCCTATCACATCACCGCGCCGTCGGAAGATGGCGATGGCGCGTTCCGCTGCATGACCATGGCGCTGAAGCGCGCCGGCCTGTCTGCCTCCGATATCGACTACATCAACGCCCACGGCACATCGACCATGGCCGACACGATCGAACTCGGCGCTGTCGAGCGTCTGGTCGGCAATGCGGCTTCGAAGGTTTCTATGTCGTCGACCAAGTCGGCGATCGGCCACCTTCTTGGTGCCGCCGGTGCCGTTGAAGCGATCTTCGCGACACTTGCGATCCGCGACAACATCGTGCCGCCGACACTCAATCTCGACAATCCGGATGTCGAGACCGCAATTGATCTCGTGCCGCATCAGGCCCGCAAGCGTGACGTCAACGTCGCGTTGTCGAACTCCTTCGGCTTCGGCGGCACCAATGCGTCGCTCGTTCTGAAGCGTTACGACGCGTAATTGTGATCGCCTCCATCGTCGGCTGGACGTTACTGTCTGGCCGACATCATATTCTGAACCTGCTTTTTGCCGTATTGCTTGGCCAAACAGCGGGCAATGATTCCGATTAGTGCAAAGGGGGGTGCGGTTGAGCAATTCCGATAATGGTGGCGAGCTTCCGTCCAGCGGTGGCAATGCAGCCAGCAACGGCAGCAGCCGCGGCCCGATCATTCCCAAATCACCGAACGAAGCCCTGAAGCCGGAACGCGTGCCGGATCCGCCGCGACGTTCAAAGAAAGCCCGCAGCCAGGTCATCATCTTCTTCAACTTCGTGATGACGATGATCGTGCTTGTGTGCCTCGCCGGTGCCGCGATTTTCTATTACGCGCTGTCCAGCTATCACAGCCCTGGCCCTCTTGCAGCCAATACCAATTTCGTCGTGCGCGAAGGCGCAGGTATTGCCGAGATCGCCACAAGCCTGGAGCGCAACGAGATCATCGAGGATGCACGGGTCTTCCGTTACGTTACCTCGGTCAATCTCGGTTACGCCGGTTCTGCCGAAAATCGCCGTAGCCTCAAAGCCGGCGAATATGAGATCAAGGCTCATGCCACGATGCAGGAGATCGCCGATCTTCTGGAATCCGGCAAGTCAATCCTCTATTCGATCTCGATGCCGGAAGGCCTGACCGTCCGCCAGATGGCGCTCAGACTGAGAGAGGACACAATTCTGGAAGGCAATCTTCCTGCCGACCTGCCGGCGGAAGGCACGCTTCGCCCGGATACCTACAAATTCTCCCGCGGGACGAACCGTTCCGAAATCCTGTCGCAGATGCATGCTGCCCAGCAGAAGCTGATCGACCAGATCTGGGAGCGCCGCGACCCGGACCTGCCGATCAAGACGAAGGAAGAGTTCGTCGTTCTGGCCTCGATCGTCGAGCGCGAGACCGGCAAGGATGACGAGCGCGCCCACGTTGCCTCGGTCTTCTTCAACCGGCTGCAGAAAGGCATGCGCCTTCAGTCCGACCCGACGATCATCTACGGCATCTTCGGCGGTGATGGAAAACCATCCGATCGCCCGATTTATCGGTCCGACCTGCAGAAAGAGACGCCGTACAACACTTACAAGATCAAGGGCCTGCCGCCGACTCCGATTTCCAATCCGGGCCGTGCAGCACTCGAAGCCGTCGCCAACCCGTGGCGCACCAAGGATCTCTATTTCGTTGCCGACGGCACCGGCGGTCACGTCTTTGCGCCGACGCTCGAAGAGCATAATGCCAACGTCAAGCGCTGGCGCAGGATTGAGGCCGAGCGCAAGGCAGGCACCGCTGCTGCAGCAAACGCGGCGGAAGAGGTTGTTGACGGCCAGCCGGACGGCGCGGACGCCGAAAGGCCGACAGGCAACTGACCAGAATTTCTGCCACCGCGCCAAGCGGTGGCACGCTTATGGAGTAGATTGAATGACATTGCAGTCGATGACCGGTTTTGCCCGCAGCGAAGGTGTCAGCGGGCGTAGCCGCTTTGTCTGGGAGCTGCGATCGGTCAACGGCAAGGGACTGGATGCACGTCTGCGCCTGCCGCCTGGGCTCGAGCGGCTGGAGCCGGACACCCGCCGCATGGTCGGTGAGGCGTTTTCGCGCGGCAATATCCAGGCGTCGCTTACGATCTCGGTGGACGAGACGCGTATGGAAGCGGTCGTCAATCGCGATGCACTGGCAGCCGTACTTGCGCTGCGTGAAGAACTGAAGGACGTCATCGATCCGTCGCCGCTGCGCCTCGATACACTGATCTCGATCCGTGGCCTCGTCGATATCCGCGAGCAGGAGGATGGCGAGGATGCGCTTCTCGCCCGCGACGCGGCGATCCTGTCCGGCTTGACCACTGCGCTTGCGAACCTCAAGCGCATGCGCGAGACCGAAGGGGCGGCATTGCGCGCTGTCCTTGCAGCCCATGTGGCCCGTATCGCTGAACTGACCCATATCGTCGAGACCGATGCGTCGCGCTCGCCCGAAGAGATCGCCCGCCGCCTGAACCTCCAGCTCGACCAGATCATGCAGGACAAGGCGGCGCTCGATCGCGACCGGCTTTATGCCGAAGTGGCCCTGCTGGCGACCAAGGCGGACCTGCGCGAAGAGATCGACCGGCTGAAGGGCCATGTGGCGGCAGTCGGCGAGCTTCTGGAAAAAGGCGGGCCGATCGGCCGCAAGCTCGACTTCCTTGCACAGGAATTTAACCGGGAATCGAATACCATCTGTTCCAAATCCAATTCTGCTGCTGTAACGGCTGCAGGCATCGAACTGAAAGTCGTCATCGACCAGTTCCGCGAACAGGTCCAGAATCTGGAGTAAGAGATGAGCCCGGCCCCGACATCGTCAGACAAGGCAGATACGAAAATTGCCCGACGCGGGCTTATGCTCGTACTGTCGTCTCCCTCCGGTGCCGGAAAATCGACGATCGCTGGCAACCTGCTCAGAGACGATCATAGCCTGGAAATCTCGATCAGCGTCACGACTCGTGCGAAGCGTCCGAGCGAAATTGCCGGAAAGCACTATCACTTCATCACCATCCCGCAGTTCGAGCGCATGCGCGACAATGGCGAACTGCTGGAATGGGCCGAGGTGCACGGTAATTTCTATGGCACTCCGCGCGAGCCGGTCGAACAGGCGATGGCCGAGGGCCGTGACATGCTGTTCGATATCGACTGGCAGGGTGCGCTGCAGCTTCAGGAAAAGATGAAGGCCGATATCGTCTCGATCTTCGTCCTGCCGCCGACCATGACCGAACTTCAGTCGCGCCTGCACCGCCGTGCCGAAGACAGTGAAGAGGTGATCCGCACGCGCCTGCTGAACTCCCGTGCCGAGATCGAGCACTGGCGCGAATATGACTATGTCATCGTCAACGATGATCTCGATGAAGCTTTTGGCCACGTCAACTGCATCGTCAACGCCGAGCGCGTCCGCCGCGACCGCCGGCACGGCCTTTTCGACTTCGTCGCGACGCTGCTGACCGAAGAGCCGAAGCTCTAGTCAGAGCGGCTTTCGGCCGGATATCGCAAAACGGTGCTGCAGCGTCGAGGCAAGGCCTTTACGCGACAGAAGCTTGATGCCGCGGCTGCGGCGAATGTCGGCGAGATCCGTCTCGATCTTCAGCTCGCCAAAACCTGCAGTCCTGAAAAGCTGCAGCGTATCGTCCGCCCTGATCCCGTCCTTGAATGCACCTGGCCGACGATCCGTTCGTGATGCGCCCATTGTTCCGGCGTCAACAGGCTGTGGCCATCCTGCTGTTTGCCGAAAACGCGGTCGAGCACGGGTAGAAGCCTTTCCAGCCAGTGCTGGCGGACGAAATCGCCGTCGATGATCAGCAGGCGGCCGCCGGGTTTCAGGATGCGCAGCCAGTCGGAAAACGCCTGGTCGGGATTAGTGAGCGTCCAGACGAGATGTCGGGCAATGATGACGTCGTAAGTATTATCCGGCTCCATCGTCTCCTCCGCATCGCGGGTCAGGAACCGGATCGCGGCATTCGCCTCGTCAGACTTGCGCCTTGCACGCGCCATCATCGGCTCGGTGAAGTCCAGTCCCGTCACCTTGAAGCCGAGGCCGTGCATCAGCATCGTCATCACGCCCGTGCCGCAGGCGAGATCGAGCGCTGCTCTACCGCCTCCGTCGCCGAGATGGCGCCGGATCAGCCGGCTCCAGGCTTCGATCTCAGCATGTTTGGCGATGCCATGGCCGGGGCTGCTGTCGTAGGTTTCGGCGCGAAGGCTCCAGTAGTCGCGGATTTCGTCCTTGATCGACCAGTTCTGCATGTACCTTGCCTACATCAGAAATTGAATATGGAGACGGCCGTGATGGGCGGAGGTGGAGACATGTGCCTCGACCCCGAAGACGTCGGCGATCATCTTCTCGGTGAGGATCTCCGCGGGTGGTCCGCAGGTGACGAGTTTACCCTCCGACAGCACAGCGATCCGGTCGCAGAAACGGGCGGCAAGGTTGAGGTCGTGGATGGCCACCACCGTCGTCACCGAAAGATCCTCGACCAGCCGCAGGATGTCGATCTGGTGCTGGATGTCGAGATGATTGGTCGGCTCGTCGAGGATAAGGACCGAAGGTGACTGCGCCAGCGCCCGGGCAAGCTGAACCCGCTGCCGCTCGCCGCCCGAAAGCGTATGCCAGAACTGGTCACGCCGGTCGGTAAGGCCGACACGGCGAAGGGTATTCTCGACGATCTCGTCGTCGGCGCTTGTCCAAGGGGAAAGCGCCGAACGATGCGGCGTGCGCCCGAGCTTCACCACATCCAGCACCGTTACATTTGCCTCGGTCATCGAATGCTGTTCGACGACGGCGACACGGCGGGCAAGCTCGCGTCGGCCGAAGCCGGCGATCTTGCGGTTGTCGAGCAGGACATCGCCCTCAGCCGGGGCCCTGAGACCCGCCAATAGACGAATGAGCGAGGATTTTCCCGAGCCGTTCGGGCCGATCAGCCCGAGGGTCTGGCCCGGTTCTACCGAGACAGAAACGCCATCGACGATGACCTTGCGGCCGGCGAGCCAGCGCACCGCATTGGCGGCGAGCATCAAGTGAGCGCTCATGCGACCCTCCTTGCCCGGTAGAGGATGACCGAGAAGAACGGCACGCCGACCAGCGCCGTGACGACGCCGATGGGAAGCACCTGCGGCGCGATGATGATGCGCGAGACGATATCGGCCACCACCATGAACAGCGCGCCGACAAGGGCGCAGGCGGGCAGGAGCCGCATATGTCCCGGCCCGACGATGAAGCGGGCGGCATGCGGGATGACCAGCCCGACGAAACCGATCGCGCCGACCATGCTGACCATGGTGGCGGTCATCAGCGCGGTGACGAGCAGCAACACGATGCGCACCCGCTGGACGGCGATGCCGAGCGAGCGGGCTGCATCCTCCCCGAAGGTGAAGGCGTCGAGCGCGCGGGAATGCCAGATGCAGACGACAAGCCCAATGCTCACGACCGACGCGGCCAGCGCCACATCCGGCCAGCGCACCCCGGCAAAGCTGCCGAGCAGCCAGAACATTACGCTGCGGGCCTGCTCGGCATTCGCCGATGTCGAGACGATGTAGGAGGTCAGCGCATTGAAGAGCTGCGAGGCCGCCACACCGGCCAGGATCGTCCTGTCCGCCGTCTGCCGTCCGCTGGCGAGCATCACGACAAAGGCGAAGGCGAGCAGTGCACCGGCAAAAGCCCCCGCCGACAGCGAGATCGCGCCTGCGCCGAAGCCGAGCAGCATGACGGACACGGCACCCGTCGAGGCGCCGGCGGATATGCCGAGCACATAGGGTTCAGCCAGCGGATTGCGTAAGAGCGACTGCAGGATCGCGCCGGAAAGCGCCAGGCCAGCGCCGCAGAAGGCGGCAACCAGCGAGCGCGACAGGCGATAATCCCAGATCACCGCTTCCTGGATACGCGGCACGGCGATATCCGTGAGGCCGAGACGGTTTGTGACTGCCGCGACCGTGGTTTTCATTGGAATGGTCATCTCGCCGATCGCAACCCCCGCCGTCATGGCGAGGAGAAGGGCGGCGACGACGAGGAGGACGCCGGCAGCGCCGGCGGTCCAGAGCCTGATGCGGGATGGCGTCACTGCAAAAGTCCAAAGCGTTCGAGGGAAGCAGCGACGGTCTCAAGGCCGGAGATCGTGCGGATGGTCGGGTTCATCGCTTGTGCATCCATCTCGACGATATGGCCTTTCTCGACGGCGTTGAGCTTGCTGACGACCGGATCAGTGGTGAGGAACTGTCTCTTTGCCACTGGATCATCGGCAGGCTGGTTGCGGCGGTCCATCGTGCCGATGACGATCACCGTCGGGTTTTCTGCGGCAATCGTTTCCCAGCCGACCAGCGGCCATTCCTGCTCCGATGCAACGATATTCGTCGCACCGAGAGCTTCGGTGATGTAACCCGAAGCGCCGTTCTTGCCGGCGACCCAGGCATCGCCTGTAACTTCCGGAGACGAGAACCAGTAGACGAGGCTGACATCCTTCGCCTTTTCGGCAACGCGGGCGCGCACGGCAGCTTCTCGAGCCTTGATCTCCGCGATCAGCTTTTCGCCGCGATCGGCCACATCGAAGATGCGAGAGAGTTCGTCTATCTCTTGGTAGAGGAGATCCATCGAGAACATCTTCTTGCGGGCGCCATCCGAAGCCGCGTTATCCGTCACCGCGCAATCGGTGGGGGACACGTAGCTCGGCACGCCAAGATCGGAAAACTGCTGGCGTGTGCCGACACGGCCCTGTGGCCCGACGGAGGTGAGAAACTGTGCAGCGATGAAATCCGGTTCGCGCGCGACCACGGCCTCGAAATTCGGCGTGTTGGCGGCGATGCGGTGGACCTTTTCATTATCTGCAGCAAGTTCCGGCAGAACCGGCGAGACCCAGATGGCGCTTCCCGCCATGCGGTCGGCAAGGCCGAGCATCAGCAGGATCTCGGTACTGTTCTGGCCGAGGCCCACGGCGCGTTGCGGAGCCTTTTCTATGACGACGTTCGAACCGCAATTCTCGATCGTCAGCGGGTAGCTGGTCGGGGCGGCGAATGCCGTTGAGGTGAGGGTGGTGAGGAGAAGCGCAACAAGAGCGGCGATCAGGCCGTATTTCATGTCCTGTCCTTTCGGATGACGGATGAGGTGCCGGAAAACACCGCCCGGCCGGATGGCGGGCGGTGCAGGCGGCATGGCCTAGTTCGCAAGTCCGAAGGACTGGATGCCTTTTGCAAGCGTTTCGATGCCGTCGATCGTGCGGATCGTCGGGTTCATCGACTGCGCGTCCATCATCACGAGATGCTTGTTCTTCACCGCATCGAGTTGGCTGACGACCGGGTCGTTTTCGAGGAAGGAGACTTTTACCGCCGGATCATCGGCAGCGTAGCGACGGCGGTCCATCGTGGCGATGACGATCACGGCCGGATCCGCCTGGGCGATCGTCTCCCAGCCGACCAGCGGCCATTCTTCTTCCGTCGTCACGACATTCTTGGCGCCGAGTGTCTTCAGGATATAGGCCGGGGCGCTGTTCTTGCCGGCGATGAAGGCGTCGCCCTTGGTTTCCTTGCTGGAGAACCAGAAGACGATCGGCAGGTTCTTCGCTTCCGCGCCCTTGATCGAGGCGACGGCTGCCGCTTCACGCGCCTTGAGGTCGGCGATCAGCGTGTCGCCACGATCCTGGATGTCGAAGATTTCGGCCAGTTCGGCGATTTCCCGATAGATCAGGTCCATCGTGAACAGTTCCTTGCGCACGCCGTCGCCGCCTTCAAGATTGGTCTTGGCGACGCAATCTGCCGGCGAGATATAGGTTTTGACGCCGATATCGGAGAACTGTTCGCGCTGGGCAACCGAGCCCATCGGCCCGACATACCATTCGAATTCGGCAGCGACGAGATCAGGCTCAAGCCCGACGATGGATTCGAAGCTCGGATCGTTGTCGGCAAGCCGTTTGATCTTCGCATTCGCCTCGGCATATTGCGGCAGCACAGGGCCGACCCAGACGGCCGTGCCGGCGACCTTGTCTGCAAGACCGAGCGAATAGAGGATCTCGGTCATGCCCTGACCGATGGAAACGATCTGCTTGGGTGCCTTGTCGAAGGTCACCTTCTGTCCGCAATTCTCAACCGTCAGCGGATAGCTGGTCGAGGCTGCGAATGCGGTTGCGGGAAGCGCTGCGGTGGAGACCGCAAGCAGTGCGGCGATCAAGCCGAGTTTCATGTCCTGTCCTTTCGAAGGAAATGGCTTTGCCGGGATGAAAGGCAGGACGATGCGAGGCCGCTTCTGCGGTCCACATCAAAATGGCGGGCGACGGGGTCGCTTGCGTCATATCATTCTCCCTGCCGGAACACCTCGTCCGGTATTGGTTAGGCCCAAAGCTGACGGCAGGTCTCCTGACTCGCGGCTCGAGCGCCTTGCCGTCTCCTTCCCGGTCAAAAACCAGTGGATGTGACGAAAGGCTCGCCGCTTACAGTTGCGAGGGCAGTCGCGGGCTCGGTCAAAAAGACCTCACCGCGTTCCCTTTTCATCTGCGAATGCAGAACCGTAGCGTGCCCTTGATAGGAGACACACCGGAGCTTGTCCAGTGAGCTTGCGTGATGAGCCGCTTCCAACCCGATGGCTTGACAGCGTCCCGATCACATGATGACGTAATAGTATAACGTAACAAAAGCTGCAATGGACATCTGCGATGAAAAATAGGCTCCCCGTTACCGTGCTCTCCGGTTTCCTTGGCTCCGGCAAGACGACGATGCTCAACCACATTCTCGCCAACCGGGAGGGTATGCGCGTGGCACTGATCGTCAACGACATGAGCGAGGTGAATATCGACGCCGCCCTTCTGCGTGATGGTGGTGCCAATCTGTCGCGCACTGAGGAACAACTGGTGGAGATGACCAATGGCTGCATCTGCTGCACGCTGCGCGACGATCTCCTGAAGGAGGTGCGTGCGCTCGCCGAGCAGGAGCGGTTCGATTACCTGCTGATCGAATCGACCGGTATCGCCGAACCTCTACCGGTCGCCGCCACGTTCGATTTTCGCGATGAGAACGGCCAGAGCCTTTCGGACATATCGAGACTGGACACGATGGTGACGGTGGTCGATGCCGCCAACCTGCTGAGGGATTATGGTTCCGGTGACTTCCTTGCCGATCGCGGCGAGACGGCAGGCGAGGGCGATAACCGCACCATTGTCGATCTTCTGGTCGAGCAGATCGAGTTCGCCGATGTCGTGGTGCTGAACAAGATCGGCACCGCGACGCCGGACGAACGCGACGCTGCGCGAAAAATCATCGTGGCGCTCAATCCGGATGCCAAATTGATCGAGACGGATTTTGGCAAGGTGGATCTCAGGGATGTTCTGGGCACAGGCCGTTTCGATATCGACAAGGCGGAACAGCACCCGCTCTGGTTCAAGGAACTACACGGTTTCAAGGACCACGTGCCGGAGACGGAAGAATACGGCATCCGCTCCTTCGTCTACCGCGCCAGAAGGCCTTTCGACCCGGCCAGGTTCCAGCGCTTCATCGACAGGCCGTGGCCGGGTGTCGTCCGCGCCAAGGGCTTCTGCTGGCTGGCGACACGCCCGCACTTCGTCGGCGAGATCAGCCAGGCGGGTGCACTGGTTCGCACTGGTAGAACGGGACTCTGGTGGTCGGCGGTGCCGAAGGAACGCTGGCCGCAGACGCCGGAATTCGCCGAGATGATGAAGCCCTATCTGGATCCCGTCTGGGGTGACCGGCGGCAGGAGATCGTCTTCATCGGCGCTGATCCGATGGATGAGCAGAATATCCGGGCCGAGCTGGATAGCTGTCTGGTCGACGCCCCGGCATTCACCCCGGAACTCTGGACGAATTTACCCGATCCCTTCGCAAGCTGGGAACGCAAGGCGTCGTGAACTGAGGCTGTGTTGATCGCCGTGGCCGACGCGCCTTAAAGCGCGTTGGCCAATGCAACGAATTCCTCGACGGAAAGCGTCTCTGCGCGGCGCTGAGGATCGATACCGACCTTGTTGAGCAGCGTTTCGCCGCCGACCGGCTTCAGGCTCTGGCGCAGCATCTTGCGGCGCTGGCCGAAGGCAGCGTGGGTGATGCGTTCCAGCTTGTTGACGTCGCAGGGCAGGGGATTGGCCTTCGGGATCAGGTGTACGACGGTCGACGTCACTTTCGGCGGTGGTGAGAAAGCCTGGGGCGGCACGTCGAACACCATATGCGCATCCGTGCGCCAGCCGCAGATCACGCCGAGCCGGCCGTAATGATCGTCTTCCTCGTCCGCGACGATGCGCAGGCCGACTTCCTTCTGGAACATCAGCGTCAGGCTTTCCCAGAAGGGAGGCCATTTGCCGTCTTCCGGAAGCAGCCAGTTGATGAGCAGTTGCGTGCCGACATTATAGGGCAGGTTGGCAATGATCCTGACCGGTCCGCCATCGGCCTTTTCTGCCGCAAGACCCGCGAAATCGGTCTTCAGCGCATCGCCTTCGATGACTTCTAGACGACCCGGGTAAAAATTGGAGACTTCCGCAAGCACCGGCAGCGCCCGTGCATCGCGTTCCACTGCGATCACCTTCTTCGCGCCAAGCGCAAGAATGGAGCGAGTGAGTCCGCCCGGCCCGGGGCCGACCTCGAATACCGTCACACCTTCGAGCGAACCCGCCGAGCGCGCGATCTTCTGGGTGAGGTTGAGGTCGAAGAGAAAATTCTGGCCAAGCGATTTTTTCGCATCCAGCCCATGGCGCTGGATGACGTCGCGAAGCGGCGGGAGTCCGTCAAGTGTTGCCATCAGACGGTTACGCCAAATGTGGGAGTTTTTGCCTGTGTATTCGTCGCCAGTTCGGCTGCGAGCTTCAGTGCTGCAACGAGGCTCGTCTCGCGCGCCACGCCTTGACCGGCAATGCCGAATGCCGTGCCGTGGTCGGGGGACGTACGGATGAAGGGAAGGCCAAGCGTCACATTGACCGACGTGTCGAAGCCCAGCGCCTTCGCCGGGATCAGTGCCTGATCGTGATACATGCAGACCGCGACGTCATAACGTGAGCGTGCTTCGTCATGAAACATCGTATCCGCCGGCAGCGGCCCAAACACATGCAGACCCTCGTCACGCAATCTGACGATGGCAGGATGAATGATCTCCTGATCCTCAACACCAATCGCGCCATCTTCGCCCGCATGCGGATTGATGCCTGCAACGGCAATACGCGGCTTCGCGATGCCGAAACGGTTCTTCAAATCCTCATTGGTGACACGGCAGGTGTCGACGATAAGGTCTTCCGTCAGCGCAGTGGGTACATCCTTGAGCGGGATATGGATCGTCACGGGGATGGCACGCAGCTTCGGCCCGGCAAGCATCATCACCGGCAGATAGGATCGACTCGTTACCTTTTGCGCGAGGTCGGCGAGAAATTCCGTGTGACCCGGAAATTTGAAACCGGATTGATAGAGAATCGATTTCGCGATCGGGTTGGTGACGACTGCCGAGGCTCTGCCGGAAAAGCAAAGATCGACTGCGATCTCGATCGACGAAATTGTGCCGCGGGCGGTCGCCACATGCGGCTCGCCGGCGGCGACTTCGACGCCCGATGAAATGGGCAATACGGGGATGGCATGATCAAAGACCGATACCGCCGTTTCCGCAGTAGCCTCGCGGATCGATACATCGAGATCGAGCAAAGCAGCGCGAGACTTCAGAACCTCAGGATCGCCGATGAAAAGGAAAGGCGGCAGGCCGGTTTCCCGCCGCGCCGCCCATGCAGCCAAGGTAATATCCGGGCCGATCCCTGCAGGATCGCCCTGGGTCAATGCAAGCGGGCGGTCGGGCGCCATGATAACTCCGGAATGCCTTGGGTCAGCGACGATCGATCTGCGCCTTGGAGCGCAACTCGTCGAGATATTTCTTGTCGTTCGGATTGGTGCCGCTCTTCTCGGATTTGCCAAGGTCTTCGGCACGGAACACGGCTTCCGCGGCAACGTCGTCGGAAACCTGACGCTGGTTGCAGATCGCAAGAAACTCGACGCCACGTTCAGTGATCTTGGTAGCAGTCGTCCCATTTGGGGACGCCTTTTCGATCAGTGGTTTCCAGTCATCCGGCAGGTTGGGTGTCATGACGCGGCCGAGGTCGCGAACGGATACGTCCATCATAGTCGCCGCAAAATCCTTTGCCTGATCGCAGCCCGGGAATTTCGACCGGGATGCTTCCGCTTCCGATTTGCGCTTGTTGATGATCGCATTGCGCTTTGCCGGCGGAACAACGAAGATGATCTGCTTCAGGAAGTATTCGGTGGTGACCGGCTTTTCCTTGCTCTCCATCATCCGGGTGACCAGCTCCTGGCTGGACATGCGGCTGCCGCCGCCGCCATAACGAGCGTTGAGCAGCCGCGGCCAGCTCATCTGCACGGCGATGAAATTCTTGAAATGCTGTGATGTCACGCCAGCCTGATCGAGGATCTTGCCCATCTGGTCAGGTGTCATCTTGTTGCTGGCAGCAAACCGCGCGAAGGACGCATCGACATCGTCGGTGCTGACGGACATCTTGACGCGAGCGATCTCCTGACGCTTCAGCGTCTCGTCGATCAGCTGTTCACGCGCAGTATTGCTGTCGGCCTTCTGGCGCTGCAAACGAAGGAAAGCCACCCGACGTGCAACGTCGGCAGTGGTGATCGGCGTGCGGTTGACCACTGCGGCAACACCGCTGGTCTGGGCTGCCGCCACGATGGGATCGACGACGAGCGAAGCCGCCAGTGCAGCCATGGCTATCGCCAGTCTGCGCGTTCCGATCACTCCAAACATCAGTCCACTCCTCTTGCGCTCGGACTTGTCATGCGACTTGCGGGTCGCCTTTTACTATAAGCGTGCCCGAATGCGCAATCGTTGCGGCAAAACCATGACGGCGCCATCAGAGCGCCGTCAATTCTGCGCGATCAATAACGGAAAGTCTGTTGTTTGTCGTAATCGCTTGTCGATCCGATATTCACGTCGCCGAGCGTTCTGAAGCTCAGGCGTGCGCCGATGCTCCAGTCGTTCGCCTTGCTCGAGTCTGTCTTCTCGGTATAGGCGATCGTGAAGATCGTGCACTCGTCCGCATAGCTGAAGCCCAGCCCACGGCGCGTGACTTCGTTGTCGTCCAGATCCCACGTCGCCTTGCCGGAAATCGACCAGTTCTCGTTGATACGGAAGCTCATCGACTTTTCAAGGATATTGGTCGAGCTGGTGGAGCCATAGTCAGGCTGAGCCTCGACCTTGGTGTAGACGAGCTTTCCGGTGACGCGAGGCGTCTTGTAGTCGAAGCCGACATCGGTACGGCGGATATCAAACGTATCCTTGTCGAACCGGGTGTTCGTGGACAGGCTGAAACCCTGCGGCAGGTCGATCGCCGCCATTGCGACAAAGTCCGACACGTCGTTTTCAAGACCCGAATTGGCGCCTGCATTGACGAGATCGGCGCTGGCGAAAGAGTTCTCGCCGGCGAGCTGATAGGACTGGCCGAAAATGCCGCGGAGGCCCACACCGTTATCGAACGAGCCTGTATATCGGATACCGACATTGGCACGTGTGCCGCCTTCGATCCGGTCATAACCGGAAAATTTGTCGCGTTCGAACAGGCTTGTCGCGTCAAAGACGAAGCTCTGTGCATCTTCGTTCGGCAGGCCGCCCGCCATCTGCTCGTCGGGACGGGCATAAATCTGCGCTATCGGCTCGATGATATGGCTGCTGCTGCCGGCCGTGATCAGGAACGGGTAGCGAGCTTCAAGACCTGCGGTCGCCATGTAACGCCCGCTCGGATCGTCTTCCAGCGAACCGGAATAAGGACCGCCGGCGCCGGATGAGGTGCTGCGCAGGCCATCGCCGCGCAATGCCAGCAACGGTGTCAGCTGCAGTCCCTGATCCGTCGTGATCGTGCGCTTCCATTCCGCTTCTGTGGTGAAACGGGTGTAGCTGCCTTCAAGCCCCGGGAACCGATAACTGTCGACGCCCTCGAGGTAGGTGTCCTCTGCGCGTCGCGAAAGGTTTGTCAGGTTGGCATTGATCGACAGCTGGCCGCCGAAGATAGGTTCAGGCGCAAACCAGCTGTAGTCGAGAACTGGGTATACGATGGCTTGCTGACGTTCCAGCAAGCTGGTTTCCGCATTGTCCTGCTCATCGAAATAATAGCTGTGCAGATCGAAATAGTTCCGCGTGCCGAGCCCGGTTAGGTAGACGTCGTTGGTGAACGTTTCCTTGTCGAACCCGTCGATGTTGTAGGTGCGCGAGAAGTTGTTGTCGCTCTGCACCATCACATCCCAGCCGAATGTCCAGCGCGGGTTTATATGGAATTCGCCCCTGGAGGCGCCCATGATGCGGTTGTCGGATTCCCGATCCGCAGTTCCGGCTGCAAACGAACCGGAGTTCTGCTGGTTGATGCCGGCGAATCGGAACGTGTGCTCGCCGGTTTCGAACTTGTTGCGGATCTCACCTTCGACGAGCAGGCCCTGATTGCTGTAATACGTAGGTGTCAGCGTGGCATCCATGCTTGGCGAGAAGACATGGTAATATGGGACGCTTATCCCGAAGCCGAGATTATCGTCGGCGCTGAACCGTGGGAACAGAAGGCCAGACTTACGCTCGACGGTTTCGTCGGGAACGGTGATCGGGAACGGCAGCCGACCGAGCGACATTCCGAACAACTCGAACTGAGCGTTTTCCAGCCGGATCGTGTGGGTTTGGCCGTTGCGAATCACACGCTGCGCTTTGACCTGCCACAACGGGGCTTTGCCTGGCGTCTGGGCGCAAGGAAGGCATGCGGTATAGACGGTATTGTTGAGTACCATCACGTCGCCGCTTTGCCGCTCGGCGCTTTCCGCTGCAAGGCGCGTATTATCGGTCGTCTCGACACGCAGGGAATTCAGGAAACCCTGACCGAAATCGTCGGTAACGTCCAGCTCTTCGGCATAGACGCGCGTTCCGCCCGGCTCGATGAGCTCGATATTGCCGGACGCCATGACGCGTCCGCTCTTCTGGTCATATTCGACCCGCTGGGCGACCATGCGGTAACGATTGTAATAAATCTGCACACCGCCGCGGGCGGTGACGCGCTGAGCATCCTGATTATAGGTGAGCTCGTTGGCACGCAGAAGCATCTTCGCGTCGTCCGATTGGACAGGCACGAGACCTTGCGCATGCACGACATTCGTCGTGAAGCCACATACGAACGCAGACACACCTGTCAGCAGAGCGGCGGCAAGCCGTCTTATATTTCTGCGGTTACTGACCGCCACTAGCCGTCCTCCTGATGAAGCAAGATCGTAGCCCCCAATGCCGTTGCGACGATGACTGGTATCCAGACCGCCACTGACGGAGGAATCGCTCCGCTGCTTCCGAACGCTTTTACAAGCACGCTGACGACATAAAGCACGAAGCCGGAAACTATTCCACCCAGAATCATAGAGCGGGACTGGGCGAAGCGACTGAATTTTAACGAGACTGTTGCAGCAATGAGAGTCATGGCTACAAGCAGTATAGGCAACGATAGAAGCGAGTGAAACTGCGTTTCCAGCGCCTTGGTAGAGATGCCGAACGAGCGGCTGACCTCGATCTTTCGCGAAAGCTCAAAGAACGCAACGGTTTCCGGCTGCGACAAGCTCTCCTGAATGTATTCCTGTTTCAGATTGGTACGCACCCGTTCCGTTGGCTTGCGAACAGGAATTTCACCGGGCCGATTCTCCAAAACGTCGTTAAGAAGCCAGTAACCATTTTCGAGTTTTGCTGTGCGCGCATCCTGTCGCATGGTGACCGAGCCGCTCTTGTCGAAGTGGAAAACCACTACGTCGATCAGCTCGGTGCCACTGTCTCGGTAGCTCTTGCCGCCGATTATCACATCCTCGTCGCCGCTGATCTGGCGAATCCAGGGAACGAACTTGCTGGCTTTGGCCCGATTGCTCGATTGGCGCCAGGACGTCTCCATCGATGCCGATTCGCGCTGACCCCACGCGCCGAGCGGGTTGATGACCGTGAGCGTCAGGATGCCGATCAGGAAAGAGCCGACAATGAACGGGAATATGAATTGCCAGACGGAAATCCCTGCCGCGCGAGTAACGACCAACTCATAACGACGGTTCAGCGAAATGAGCACGGTCATGCCGATGAAAAGGCTGAGCGTCGGGATGGTCTGTTGCAGGATCGAGGGCAGACGCAGAGCAGTCATGCCGAGCGCGCCGAAAATGCTGTAGTCGGTCAGACCGGAAAGCCTGCGTGTCGTTTCACTGAAATCAGCGAGGAAGATAATGGCGCTGACGCCGAGCATGAACCAGAACGCGGTAATCACATAACGGCGGAAAAAGTACCGCCCAAGCGTGGAAAAGATCATGCGGCGCCTCCGCCGCCGGTGCCTGTCGAACGCGTGAAGCGCTGTTGAAGCACGCGCGTCAGGCGCGTAACGCTTGTGTTGAATATGCTTGGCATATGGAACTGCCTGTTTGTTGCAAGCATGTAGATGGCGATGGCCGATGCAACAAGCGGAACCGCATAGACGGCAGGGATGTAGGAGGCACTGCGTTCCGTAAGGTTGGTGAACGAGAAGCCGAGCCAGCGTAGGCCGAACGCAACAACCAGTGCGTAGATCATCGGGTGGACCCGCGCCTGGCGGTGGGAACGACTGCTGCCTGCAACGACCAGTGAAATCAGGCCGAAGGTCACGACATAAGCCCAGTCCGAAAGCCTGCGGTGCAGTTCAGAGCGGAAGCTTTCCGGAGATCTCTTGAAGGCCGCATCTTCGGGGTCGGGATCGAGCAGGTAACTAAGTGGCCGGTCGGCGGCATAAAGGGGAAGCCCGCCCTCGGACTTCGTCATGGCCGAGAGGTCGAAAGCATAGGAATCGAATCGAATGATCGAAATGCGGCCATCCGGGGTTTTACGGTGAACCTCTCCGTCGCGCATGGTCAGAGACGTGCCGCCCGGATCGACCGAGCCTTCCTTCGCATAATAGATGAGATCGGAATTCGGATCGCGGTAGTCGACGACGAAAAGGCCCTTGAGCAGGCGTCCGGAATGTCTTTCCGAGATCTGCACGTACAATCCGTCCTCGATGCTGCGGAAGGTCTTTTCTTCGATGACCGATGACAGAAGGTCGGCATAGGCAGCGGCGACCATCTGGCGCGCGCCCAGCCGCGAGACGGGTTCAAGGAAGTTTGTAACCGAAAAGGAAACGATGCCGAGCACGACGGCCAGCCCGATGATCGGCCGATAAATGATGCTGCGGCTGGCGCCTGCCGCGTCGATAACCGGCAGCTCCGAGTCGTTGTTCATCGCTGTCAGCGTCTGGGTGATGCCGATGACGAAGGCAAACGGCATCACGACCGGCAGGATCGTCGGCAGGATATAGCTGGCAAGCAGCATGAACGAGCCCATCGACTGGCCCGTGTCCGTGACCAGATTGATACGCCCCAGCACCTGAATGGTCCAGATGATCGTAAGCACTGGAATGAGTGCCACCAGGAACATCTGGCATATCCGGCGCAATATGTAAGTTTCGAGAAGCTTCATTCCCGTCCGACATTTTGCTGCTCCGCCATCCCATGATGACGCTGAGCCTATCTATGTGATCGATGAGGTCTTTGCGACAGATGCCACGTCACAAAAATGTTGGCTAGCCGACTTTTATTTTTTGTTGTGACATTTCAAAACGGGTGACATTCGCCCGCAGACAGCCAAGCCTTGCCTTGCCGGGGTTGCCTTCGTGGCCGAAAGGGTGAAGATCGGGCCATGTGCGTATAAAAAGACGTGGAGTGCCGATGTCCGTCCAACTGAATATCTCCTTTGCCAAATCTTCTTCCGTGGCTGCTTCTCTGGCCATTCAGCTCAAGCTTTCCGGCGATCTGCCCGCTTCTGGTCTATCCGAGGTCGATCCACAGGGTGTTGGAGCGCGGGCAGCCGGGATCGCCAAATTTTCCGCAAAGGCGATGACTGTACTCGATGTGATCGCACCGCATGGCTCAGACGCGGATCGCCTGACGGTTATCGGGCTTGGAAAGCCGGATACCCTGACTGCTTATGACTGGCTGCGGGCCGGTGGTGTCGCTGCCGCAAATCTCAAGACCGCCAAAAAGGCCGTCGTGTTTCTCGATGTGCCGGGCCTCGACGTGACTGCAGCCGAGGCTGCCGATTTCGCTCTCGGCATGCTGCTGCGTTCCTACGCGTTCGATAGCTACAAGACGGCTAAGAAGGACGACGATAAGCCGACAACGGTCGACGTGAAGATCGTCATGGCTGGGCATGCCGCTGCAAAGAAGGCATTTGCCACAACGGAAGCAATCGCTAGCGGCGTTGTGCTTGCCCGTGATCTTGTCAACCTGCCGCCGAACGTGCTTGGCCCTGTTGAATTCGCCGACAAGGCCAAGGAACTGAAGGCGCTGGGTGTGGAGGTCGAGGTTTTGACCGAAGTTGAGATGAAGAAGCTCGGCATGGGCGCGCTCCTCGGCGTGGCACAGGGTTCGGTCCGCCCGCCGCGTCTGGCGGTCATGCACTGGAACGGCGGCAAGGCAAAGGACAAGCCGGTTGCCTTTGTTGGCAAGGGGGTCGTCTTCGATACGGGCGGCATCTCCATCAAGCCGGGCGCCGGCATGGAAGACATGAAGGGCGATATGGGCGGCGCCGCTGCCGTCATCGGTCTGATGCATACGCTTGCCGCCCGCAAGGCAAAGGTCAACGCCGTCGGCATTCTCGGCCTTGTGGAAAACATGCCGGACGGCAACGCTCAGCGTCCGGGTGACATCGTCACCTCCATGTCCGGCCAGACGATCGAGATCATCAATACCGATGCCGAAGGCCGTCTCGTTCTGGCTGACGCGCTTTTCTACACCAAGGAACGTTTCAAGCCGCGTTTCATGGTCAATCTAGCAACCCTGACTGGCGCGATCGTCGTGGCTCTCGGCAATGTCCACGCCGGCCTGTTTTCCAACGATGACACGCTTGCCGGCCAGTTGACGGCAGCAGGAGAGACGACCTCCGAAAAGCTGTGGCGCATGCCGCTTGCCAAGGAATACGACAAGATCATCGATAGCCGCTTTGCCGACATGAAGAACAGCGGCGGTCGTCCCGCGGGTTCGATCACGGCAGCGCAGTTCCTCAAGCGTTTCGTCGGCGACACGCCCTGGGCGCATCTCGACATCGCCGCCACAGCGATGAATTCGCCGCAGACCGAAATCAACACGTCCTGGGCATCGGGTTATGGCGTGCGCATGCTGGACGAACTCGTCCGGGCGAATTACGAGGGCTGATGACCGAAGTTCTCTTCTACCACCTGACCGAATCGAAGCTCGAGGATGCGCTGCCGGCGCTCCTCGAAAAGAGCGTCGAGCGCGGCTGGAAGGTGGTTGTGCAGACGAATGACGAGACGCGTCGGGACATGCTCGACGCGCATCTGTGGACCTTTCGTGATGAGAGTTTTCTGCCGCATGGAACGGATGCCGCGCCTATGGCTGAAGCCCAGCCGGTGCTTCTGACTACAGCGAGTGAAAACGCCAACCAGGCGACTGTCCGCTTCATGGTGGACGGTGCCGCCCCACCGCCGCTCGATCCTTACGAACGCGTCGTCTTCATGTTCGATGGTTACGACCAGAGCCAGCTCGAGGGCGCACGCGCCGAATGGAAGCGTCTGAAGGGGGAGGGGCATGCGCTGACCTACTGGCAGCAATCGCCCGAAGGTCGTTGGGTGAAGAAGGCCTGACCGGCCTTCTTGCTAACCGCTCACTCAGTTGGTGGCAAACAGCGGCTTGGTGATCGAGGCGACGAGCATGTCCGAAGAGGGCTTGCCGTATTTCAGCTGAACCACCTTGTAACCCTCGGCCCTGAGCTGGATCAGTAGCGCCGGCAGCATCGCGGCGGTGCGCGGATGAATGTCATGCATCAGGATGATGCCCTTGCGATGTGAGCGCAACGCCTCCATCGTCCGTGTCGCGACTGCGGCCGGCGTGTCCTTGAAGTAGTCCTTCGAATCGACCTGGACATCCATGACAACCATCTTGTGGTTTCCCATCCATTGCCTCAGCTTCTTCGAATCTGCGAGGTAGGGGAAACGGAAGAAATCGGCCTCGACACCGGTTGCTGCCTCCACGGCCTTACGGCCCCTCTCGACCTCGGCAACGGCTTCGTCGAATGACAAATGGGCGAGATCCGGGTGGCGATAGGTATGGCTGCCGATCGTATGGCCCTCGGCCACGACTTCCCGGGCAAGGTCCGGATGCGCCTTGGCCATCTGGCCGACCATCATGAACGAAGCCTTCACGCCGAACTGATCAAGCGTGGCAAGGATGCGCTCGGTCTTTTTCGGCATTGGTCCGTCGTCGAAGGTAAGTACGACTTCCTTGTCGCGCAGCTTGATCTCTGAGATCGAGCTGACCGTCAGTTCACGTCCGGCAAGTCCGCCCATCTTGTTGAGTCGGCCCCAGGCCGCGGGCGTAAGCGCAACCGGCGACTTTGCATCGTCCTTGGGTTTCAGCGACCCGGCGGCTTCACCGGCGGCAAAGGCCGAGCTGAGAGACCCGCCTTCAGAAGGCGGCTTGCCTGCGCATGAGGAAAGAAGGCTGATGACAACAGCAGCGGCACAGGCAGCACGGACCGGCATAAAAGGTTCTCGATAAAAAATGACGCGTGAATCGGTTCGCGTGATCTTTCGTCGAACATGGTTAATGGGTCGTTATTGCTGAATGTTTGCCCGTCCGCGCTTAGCTCTTCAGCGGTAGTATCCGAATGCTGCAAAAGTGGAAACCGGAAGCGTGCGCCTCCGGTTCTCTTTATCAGGTCAGTCTCTCATGATCGTCTGGCGCAGGAAGCTGTAGCCCATCGCGCGGCGCTCGGCCATCTCGGTCGTGTCGCCGGCACCGCCGTGACCGCCCGATCCGTATTCCCGGAAGAAAGGCTCGTGACCCGCATCGATCAGCCGCTTGGCGAAACGCCGCGCATGGGAAGGATGCACCCGATCGTCATTGGTCGAGCTTTCGATGTAGATCGGCGGATAGGTTATCTCGCTCTTCGGCTTCACCTGGTGCAGCGGCGAATAGGGGAGCATCGCGTTGAGCTCGTCGGCCACGTCCGGATTACCGTATTCGTCCATCCAGGCGCGCCCGGCGGGGAATATGTGGAAGCGCGACATGTCGATCACCGGCACCGAGGTCCACACCGCGCCGAAGTCATCCGGGTAACGCGTCGCCATCACGGCGGTCAGAAGTCCGCCATTGCTGCCACCATTGCACGCGATGCGGGATGGCTTGGTATAACCACGCCTGACCAGATCGCGGGCGACGGCGACAAAATCCTCGAACGCCTTGTGGCGACCCTTGCCCTTGGCGACCGTATGCCAGTCAGGGCCAAGCTCACCTCCGCCGCGGATATAGGCCTGCACGAAGGCGCCGCCCTGTTCTAGCAGCATGCCGTAGGCGCCGGAATAGACGGGCGAAAGCGATACGCCGAAACCGCCATAGCCATACATCAGTACCGGCAGTTCGCCTTTGGTCCAGTTGCGGGGCAGGGTGATGTGATAGGGCACTCTGGTGCCGTCTTCAGAGATTGCCTCAAGCAGTTCCGAGGTCATTCCCTCCGCATCGAAATAGGCGGGCGAGGTTCCCGTCGGGATGAGTTCGCGTTTGGCATTGTGATCCGTCAGGTCGAGACGGAAGCTGCTGGAAGGTAGAAGAAAGCCCTGGCCGATGACGGTGAGGATTTCCTCGCCGAGCGTTAGGTCGGCATCGAACATCCGGAAGCCGACCGTCTGCAACTCTTCCGGCAGAGGCAGTTCTTCGGGTTTGGGATCGGGCTTGGTCAGGTCGACCAGATAGAATTTCGGCACCATGCGATCGACGACGATGAACACGGCCCAGGTCTTGAGCAGCGTGAACTGGGAAACCGACTGGCCGTCCTTCGGCGAGAACAGAACGCGTGGGTTCGTCAGCGGCACTGAGCCGAAAGGATGAAAATCCTGAAGGATGAGCGTGCCGGTCGGATACCGCTCGTTGGTCTTCGCCCGCCAGATCGCATGGGTGTGATTGAGGTCGCTGTCGCTTTCGACAGGCAGATCGAGGCGCTCTATCTCTCCACTCGCGTTGCGGATATGCACGCTCGCCTTGCCGATTTCGTGACCAACGGTGAAGAACTCGATCTTCCGCTCGTCCGGCTTGCCGCCCCAGAACAGCGGATCGATGACGCTGGCCGCGCCATAGACATCGTCCTTTCCCGCCTCGAACAGGATCGGAGCAGCCTTGGGATCAGCGCCGCGCTTGAGAATACGGCCGACCCGCGGCCAGCCGGAGCGGGTGGCGGAAAACTCGTCGATCGACCCGAAATAGGCGATCTCGTCCGGGCTCAGCCAAGTTGCATGCGCCCGCGCCGTCGGTGTGTCGAAGCCACCTTCGACGATCATCCTGGTTTCGGTGTCGAATTCCAGAAGCCGCAACTGATCCGAACCGCCATCCGACAGGATCAGCAGGACTCGCGTCGGTTCGTAAGGAGAGGTGATCGCGCCGGAATAGATCCATCGCTTGCCCTCTTTCAGACAGAAGGCGTCGAAATCGAAGACCGTTTCCCAAGTCGCGTCGTGACGCGGCTCAAGGTTCCCCGGCAACCGACGCCAGATGCCGAGCGGATTATCGTTCGAGCGATGGAAATCGAACAGCCATTTGCCGCGCCGCACCGGCACGATCAGCCGGTCCTCGCGCTCGATCATCGCTTTCAGCGCGTCGCGATCGTTTTCGAATTCCGGTGTCCTGAACTGGCGGTCCGACTTGCTGTTCTGCTCGGTAACGAAAGCGATCGTGTTCTGGTCGTCGTCTGTTTCGAGAAACAGGTTCATCATGGCCTCCTCGTGTGCTCGGGAAGCCTCTACCTATGCATCACGAAGGGCGGTGGCAACCGGCCTGACGGCATTTGTGCTGTCCGTCATCCTTGGGCTAGTCCCAGGGATCTGCTGTCATTTCGGCTGGCTGCAACGTGAGTAGATTCTCGGGACAGGCCCGAGAAAGACGTTGCAATGAAAGTCACCCCGCCATCGCCTCTTCATATTCCGAGGACAGCATCAGCCATTCCTCTTCGGCGGTCGAAAGCTTTGCGGCGGCCTCGCCTCGCTCCTTGGCCTTTTGAGCTGCCTTAGCAGGCGCCTTTTCATAAAGGGCAGGGTCTGCAAGTTCTTTATCAAGCGCCTGAATCAGCTTCTCAAGCTTGGCGGTCAAGGATTCGATTTCGTTGATCTTTTTCTTCAGCGGCGCAAGCGAGGCTCGCTTTTCGGCATTTGCCTTGCGCTGGTCGGCCTTGTTGACCTGTTCGTCTGCTGCAGCCTGCGATTTGTCGTCCTTCTTGCGGCCTGAAGCGATGATCAGCTCACGATACTCTTCGAGGTCGCCCTCGAACGGCTTGACCGTGCCGTCATTGACCAGCCACAGCCGGTCGACGGTCGCCTCGATCAGGTGGCGATCATGGGAAATCAGGATGACGGCGCCGTCATAATCGTTCAGCGCCTCGATCAGCGCCCGGCGGCTGTCGATGTCGAGATGGTTGGTCGGTTCATCGAGGATCAGAAGGTTCGGCGCATGGAAAGCGGCAAGCCCCATCAGCAGGCGTGCCTTTTCGCCACCCGACAGATCCTTGGCGGCGGTATTCATCTTTTCGGTTGCTAGCCCCATCTGCGCGACGCGGGCACGTACCTGCGCTTCCGCCGCCTGCGGCATCAGCCGGCGCACGTGATCGACCGGCGTTTCGTTGGGAATCAGGTCATCCAGCTGGTGCTGAGCGAAGAAACCGATAGAGAGTGACGGCGGCAGTTTCATCTCGCCGCCATCTGTCTGCAGGCGGCCAGAAATCAGCTTGGCGAAGGTCGATTTGCCATTGCCGTTGGAGCCGAGCAGCGCGATGCGGTCGTCATTGTCGATGCGCAGGCTGATGTTCTTCAGGATCGACTTGCCGGGTTCATAACCGACCGATCCCTTGTTGATTGCAACGATTGGCGAGGCGGGGATCTTTTCCGGCTTCGGAAAACTGATCGGCTGGACATGGTCCTCGATCACGGCCGCCACCGTACCCATGCGCTCCAACGCCTTCACCCGGCTCTGGGCCTGCTTGGCCTTGGTCGCCTTTGCCTTGAAGCGATCGATGAAACTCTGCAGATGCTTGCGCGCGGCGTCGTTTTTTGCCTTCGCCTTCATCTGCAATTCGTCGGCTTCGGCCTTCTGGCGCTCGAACTGGTCGTAATTGCCGCGATAGAAGGTCAGCTTCTGCTGGTTGAGATGCACGATCGAATTGACCGCGTTGTTCAGCATATCGCGGTCGTGCGAAATGACGATGACCGTGTGCGGGTAACGGCGCACATAGTCTTCCAGCCACATCGTGCCTTCGAGATCGAGATAGTTCGTTGGTTCGTCGAGCAGAAGCAGATCAGGCTCGGCAAACAGCACGGCCGCCAGCGCCACACGCATTCGCCAGCCGCCGGAAAATGACGAGGCGGGACGAAGCTGGGCTTCTGCATTAAAACCGAGGCCGGCAAGAATGCTTGCTGCACGCGCTTCCGCCGAGTGAGCGTCGATATCGACGAGCCGCATCTGGATTTCCGCGATGCGGTGCGGGTCGGTTGCCGTTTCGGCTTCCGCCATCAGCGCCGTGCGCTCCTTGTCGGCGGCCATGACGATGGAGATGAGCGACTCTTCCGTGCCAGGCGCTTCCTGTGCAACCTGTCCGATCCGGGCATTCTTCGGGATCGTCACGGATCCGCTCTCGGCAATGAGATCGCCGGTGATGACGCGGAAAAGCGTCGACTTTCCCGCACCGTTGCGGCCGATCAGGCCGACCTTGGCGCCCGCCGGGAGCGAGACGCTGGCGTTGTCGAGAAGCAGGCGGCCTGCAATGCGGGCTGAAAGGTCAGTAATCGTGATCATGGCGGCGGTTTTGGCCGAAACACGCTGTCAACGCAAGGGATCGCCCGGATCAGATCGCAGATTAGACGCCC
This sequence comes from Agrobacterium sp. Ap1, assembly GCF_017313375.1. Lineage (NCBI taxonomy): Bacteria > Pseudomonadati > Pseudomonadota > Alphaproteobacteria > Hyphomicrobiales > Rhizobiaceae > Agrobacterium > Agrobacterium sp. Ap1. The sequence goes on along the minus strand of NZ_JAFLMY010000006.1, from coordinate 185,758 downwards.
GATCGGCCGGTGTCCCCGTGAATGATCACATTGGTGCGCGGATAGGCCCGTGAGGCTTCGGCCGCAAGCACGGCCTGCTGACGCAGTTGCTGCGGTGAAAACGCCTCAGTTGCCATGGAGGCTCCCATGGAAAGCCGGATCGCCGGCGTGCCCTCGGAGGTCGCGAAGACGAGATTGTCGTTGATCGAAGCGGTCAGGCGGTTTGCTATCGGCTTGATCGCATCGCGGCCGACATGGCGGAACAGGAAGGCGAATTCTGCCTTGCCGATGCGCGCGAGGAAATCGTCCTTCTTGATCGTCTTGCGGAAGATAGCGGCGGTTTTCTTGACGATTCGGGTGGCTGCCGCCTCGCCATAGGTGTCGGCAATGTCGGAAATGTCGCTGACGGCGACGAGGAAGAGTGCCGTATCGCGGCTCTCGTTGTCGTCCGCATAAAGCGCTTCGAGCTTTTCGGTGAAGGCGGCATGGTTCGGCAGGCCGGTCATCCGGTCGCGCAGCATCACGGCGCGGGCGCTGGAGGCGTCCTGTTCGGCAACTGTCAGAAGATTGGCGCCGGAACGCAGGGCGGCTTCGAGTTCCGTTTCTGCGACCACGGCATCGGAAAGCGAGACGCTGAGATATTCGATTTCGGCAAGGATATCGCCGGGGCCGGCGCCGTTATCCTCGCGCAGACTCTTTGCAACGGCTTCCAGTGCTCGGCTGAAGCCACGCTTCTGCTCGGCGCCGCTCGCCATCTTCTCGCGCAGGCTGGCGATCAGCAGGATATCCGGATTGCGGGATTTCGGCAGGCCGGTGGCAACAAAGCCCGGTAGTTGGTAGCGGATGCCGATCTCGTCCAGCGCCGTCTGGTTAGGTGATACCGGCAGGGCCATGACTTCGCGCGACAGCCCGACGTCGGTGCCGCAATGAGCCTCGTAAAAGAGCTCGTAATTGCGCGGCAGGCCGTTCACCTCGATGCGGGCCATATGTTGGCTTACCGCCTGCAATGTCCTGTCCTGAGCTGCTTTTCGGGCCTGGGTCGGCATCCGTCGTCTCCTGATCGTTCGTGCGTGAAGACGATTGATTGCGACAGCGCGTTAACATCCGCTGAAATACGGCCATGGATTGCAATTGAGGCTCGGATTCGTGCGAAAGAGGGTTAAGGCCCAGTTCACGACATCCAGTGTTTTCCATCCGTCCTCAGAAACGCAATCATGTCGAGCACGATGGAGGGCTGGCCGAGCGAGGTCAGGATCGTGTGGATCTGCCCGCGATGGTGGGTCTGGTGGTTGAACACATGTGCCAGCATGCCGGCGAGCGGATCGGTGACCGGAACAGGATTGCTGACGGGCGTATAGGTCACCGCGCGCTCAAAATCTTGCGGTGAAAGCGATTTTGTCAGTGCGACAAAGCGATCGTCTTCTGCTTTCCGCGCTGCGCGAAGCTCGGCAAAATCCTCGAACAGGATGACATTCAGCTCCATCGGCGCCGTGCCGCTACCTGTGATGCGCCTCAGCCAGATCCGGTCGGCGACAAGGAGATGGTTGAGCGTGCGATGCGCAGAGCCGAAAAATGCGCCGCGGTCGGCACGGTAATCCTCGTTGCTCAGTGCTGCGCAGCCATCATAGACACGGTTGTTGGCCCAGTGGTTGTAATCGGCAAGCATCTGGAAATGGCGCTGCATATGGTTCTCCCGCGTGGCCCGTTTTGAGAATTTCCATTTACAGCAAAGCGCATCACGCGGGTCTTATGCAACGCATGAAATCTTCTGATTGGATTGCAGCCAAATTCCTGCTCATCATCAAAATTCTAACGGATGAATTGGAGCCCCTTGATGACCACTCGTATCCTCTATTCCCTCTGCGGTGCCGACGAGAGCCGCCCTTTCTCCCCGCATTGCTGGAAGGTGGTCCTAGCGCTGAAGCACAAGGGGCTGGATTTCGTCGAGAAGCCGACACCCTTCACCCAGATCCCGGAACTGGAGAATGGATTTTCCAAGACAGTGCCGATCCTGCGGGACGGCAACGAACTGATCCGCGACAGTTTCGATATCGCGCTTTATCTGGAGGAGCATTATCCCAACCGGCCGACCTTGTTCGGCGGGGAAGGCGGCAAGGCGCTGTCGCGGTTCGTCGAGCGTTTTTCGCAGAGCATCATCCATCCCGCGATCACCGGCATCGCGGTTGCCGATATCCACGACATGCTGGACGAGACCGACCGGGCCTATTTCCGGACGACACGCGAGAAGATGCTTGGCCGGTCGCTGGAAGATCTGCGTGCCGGGCGTGAGGCTGCGGTTGCAGGCTTTGCAGCAAAACTGGAGCCGATGCGCCAGATGCTCGGTTATCAGGATTTCATCGGCGGCGATGGTCCGCTGTTTGCCGATTATATCCTGTTCGGTGCCCTGCAGTGGATGCGGATCACCACCGGCGGGAATGTGCTGGCGGCCGATGACCCGGTTGCAGCGTGGTTCGAGCGCTGCCTCGACCTTTACGAGGGCGTCGGGCGCAGTGTGACGGCGGCGTGAAATTCGGCTTCGCGGGGTGACAATAGCCAAGACAATGGCCGGGACCCCCTTGTTTCCGGCGCTTGGGGCGGGTAAACACCGCCAACTTTCCCCTGGCAAAGTGCCCCTGGAAACAAAGGATAGACAAGATGGCGATTGAACGCACCTTCTCGATGATCAAGCCGGACGCCACCAAGCGCAACCTGACCGGCGCTATTACCAAGGTATTCGAAGACAACGGCCTGCGCATCATCGCGTCCAAGCGCGTCTGGATGTCGAAGCGTGAAGCCGAAGGTTTTTACGCAGTTCACAAGGAACGTCCGTTCTTCGGCGAACTGGTTGAAGGCATGACCTCCGGCCCGACCATCGTTCAGGTTCTGGAAGGCGAAGGCGCCATCCTGAAGAACCGCGAAATCATGGGCGCGACCAACCCGGCAAACGCTGACGAAGGCACGATCCGCAAGCAGTTCGCCCTGTCGATCGGCGAAAACTCGGTTCACGGTTCGGATGCTCCGGAAACCGCCGCTCAGGAAATCGCCTACTGGTTCGCAGAAACCGAAATCGTCGGCTAATCGCCACACGATTGATGATTGAAAAAAAGCCGGGGCTGACGCTCCGGCTTTTTTGTTATCTAGGGCAGCTGCCGTCACTCGACATGTCTTCGCTTCCATCCCCGTGAAAGACATCGGGATTGGGCGTATAGCCCGGCCCGACGACGAGCGGCTTGGCGGGCAGCACGCTCTGGTCGACATCCGAGGTAATGCTCGTTTCGATCTCCTGCAGCGTATCTCCCGACGCAGACAGGATGCGGATGGTCACCGCATAGGGGTGATCCTTGCGCACGCATTGCATATGCGGGCTCTGGATGACGATCTTCTCCTCGATCGGAAAGATTTTTTCCCGAGCCTTAAGGGCATAGCCGCCCTTCGGATTTTCGAACTCTGCCGTAACGACGCTGCCATCCGGCAATGGGCGAAGCTTTTTCAGCGTGACGAGATAGTTGGCCGTGGCGACGCGATAGTTGAACACGAATAGGCGCCCGGAAAGCTCGACCAGCTTGCCCTCGGTTTCCCGCTGGCAGGAAGCCAGAAGAAGGATTGCGAAACCAGCAGCGAGCGCCGAGCCCTTCATGGCAGCCGATCCTTCCTGCCGTGATAGTGACGTGCAGCCTTCACCCGGTTGCCGCAAACGGTCATGTCGCACCAGATGCGGCTGCGGTTCTTGCTGCGGTCGATAAACAGCCAGCCGCAATTGCCGCAGATCCTGATCCTTTTTTTTTCCGGTGTCGGACAACAGCCTCAGAGCCGAATAGGCCGTCTCGGTCTCGAGCGATCCCCTGGCTCCCAGCCGCAGTATCGCGGCTACCGCCTCCAGCAGGGAGGCGAGAAGCAGCGGTGTATCTCCCTCGCTTACGCAGGCCCGAAAATAACCGTCGATCGCCTCACGCATGGCAATGAACGATGCCTCGTTCGGCTTGGGTAGGACAGCAGGCGTGCCGAACAGCGCGCGCTCCGCGGAGAATTCGCCTGCCGCTTTCGCAAATGCATTCAGTTGCGCCGGTTCGGCAAATCGATCCACGCTACGGGCAGGGTCGAAACGCAGGATGACGCTGTTGGCGACGTCCAGCGCCAGCGCACCCCCGGCAAAACGATGTGGTGTCCATGAAAAGGTCATGGGCGATTATAACTTTCAAAATGGCTTTTACCAGTTATATTCGATCTCATGTATCGGAGCGCCGGATGGCCTATTTCCTGCAGCAGATCGCCAATGCTTTGCCAATCGCATCGCTCTATGCGGCGCTGGCTTTCGGCTATGCGATCGCCTTTGCCGTCACCCGCCGTGCTGACATCACCTACGGTGCGATCTTCGCCTTTTCCGGCCACATCTATCTTCTCTTCTCCCATATAGGCTGGGATCGGCTGTGGCTTATTCTGCCCGCTTCGCTGGCGCTTGGTGCGGTGGTTGGATTGATCGGCGGGGTAGGGGCAGGTGCTGCGATCGGGCAGTTCGTCATGCGGCCGCTTTCAGCCGTATCGCCGAATGCCATGATCGTCGCCTCGCTCGGTCTGGTGATGGTGCTGATGGAAGGCGCGCGGCTTGCTTCCTATACGCGCGAACTCTGGCTGCCGCCTTTCCTGAATGGCCGGATCGTCTTCTGGCAGGGTTCTGACTTTTCCGTTGGGCTGACAATGCTGCAAGTGATCAACACGGCGCTGATCTTGGTGATGGTTTTCGCCGGCCATATCGCGCTCTGGCATGGCCGTTTCGGCCGTTACTGGCGGGCGGTCTCCGACGATGCCTTTGCGGCAGAGCTGTCCGGCGTCAATTCCGCACGGATCTTCGTTTCGGCTTACGCGCTGGCGGCCCTCTATGCCTCAGTTTGCGGCATACTCGCGACATCCTATTACGGCACGATGGATTTCGGTGCCGGCCTGCTTTTCGGTCTGAAAGTTGTGCTGATAGCCGCTGCAGGCGGACATTCAAGCCCGATCAAATCTGCGGCCGGGGCGGCTTTGGTCGGGATAGCCGAAACGCTATGGGGCGGCTACGGCTCGATTTTCTGGCGCGATCTGGCGATAATCTCCGGGCTGGTTTTGCTTCTTGTTCTCAGCCGCCGGGAGCGGATAACGATCTAACGGAAGGCGGAACTCAGTCCCACTTGTCCTTCGCCTGGTCATCGATGCCCTTGGCCTCGATCCACGCTCCGGCGGTGCCGTCGGCCGCATGTTCCTTCTTCCAGAAGGGGGCCGAGGTCTTGAGGTAATCCATGATGAAATTGGCGCCGTCAAAGGCGGCCTGCCGGTGCGGCGCGGCAGCGATGACCAGCACGATATTCTGGCCCGGCTCGATCCGGCCGTGACGATGAATGGCGGTTGCCCCCATCAGTGAAAAACGCTCGATCGCAAGATCGGCGATCCGCTTCATCTCCATTTCCGCCATACCGGGATAGTGCTCGAGTTCCAGCGCCGAAAGCTTGCCCTGTTCGCTGCGGCAGAGCCCGACGAATGAGACGATCGCGCCGATATCCGTGCGGCCACCGCTCAGGGCATCGACTTCCGCCTGAAGATCGAAATCATGCGCCTGCACGCGGATGGTGGGAGAGGGGACATTCACCGTTTCACCCGCCGGTCATTGGTGGAAATATGCCGATCTCGCGGGCACCGGCGATCGCCTCGTCATGCTCGACATGTTCCTGATTGATCGCCACGCGGATCACATCGGGAAATTCAAGTGCAGCCTCGTATACCTCACCCAAGCCTTTCAGGTGATTCAGCAAATCGCCAACGCTCACGACGCTTTCAGGAAGCTCGATTTCCTCCTCGGTCTTGCCGATACGTTCGCGAACCCAGGCGAAATAGATGAGATTGACCTTCATTCCAAAGTCCTCAATCCGCATCCACCAGATGCTTCACGCCGGCCTTGAAGTAGTCATAGCCGGTGTAGAAGGTCAGGATCGCAGCGACCCAGAGAAGCGCGATACCCATTTCGGTAATGTAGGGCACGACCTTGTCGCCGGCGGGACCGGCGAGCAGGAAGGCGATCGATACCATCTGGATCGTCGTCTTCCATTTGGCGACCCGTGTGACCGGCACGGAGACTTTCAGCGCGGCGAGATATTCACGCAGGCCCGAGACGAGGATTTCACGGCAAAGGATTGTGATCGCCGCCCAGAGCGACCAGCCGGCAATCGTTCCATCCGCTGCCATCAGCAGCAGGACCGAGGCGACCAGCAGCTTGTCGGCGATCGGATCGAGCATGCGGCCGATATTCGACGTCTGGTTCCAGATGCGGGCGAGATAGCCGTCGAGATAGTCGGTCAGCGAGGCGATGACAAACAGCCACAGCGCCGTCCAGCGGGCAGTGTCAGAGCTTTCCAGCTTCCCCTCGACGAAAAAACAGAGAACGATCACCGGCACGGCAACGATGCGCGCATAGGTGAGAAGATTGGGGATATTGTATGCGCGGGAAGCCATATCGTACCTATGCTTGCGTGTTGTTCCCTAGTTGATGCGTCGAAGGCCAAGCGTCAACCGGTTTCGCGGCTTTTTTACAGACGATTGTGACAGGCGATCCGCCGAGAGTTGCGAAAGGCCAGATCGAGGCTCGGAAGCGGGATCAATTGGCCCTCGTTTCGTGAAAATGGTTATAGACCTGCTTGGCCACAGCCTCTGAAATCCCTTCGACGGCCATGAGATCGTTGAGGCCCGCGCGTGATACGGCCTTGGCCGTGCCGAAATGCTGCAGGAGCTTGCGTTTTCGGCCTGGTCCGATGCCGGAAATCTCGTCCAGCGGGTTCTTGATCATCTCCTTCTTGCGTCGTGCCCGGTGCGAGCCGATCGCAAACCGATGCGCCTCGTCGCGCATGCGCTGGATAAAATAGAGAACCGGATCGCGCGGCGGCAGCGAGAAGTCGCTTTTGCCATCGGCAAAGAATCGCTCGCGGCCGGCATCGCGGTCGACGCCCTTGGCGACGCCGATGGCAGTGACGACATCGCGAATGCCGAGTTCGTCGAGAATGGCGCGTACAGCCGTCATCTGCCCTTGGCCGCCGTCGATCAGGATCACGTCGGGCCATGCCGGGAAGGCGGCGTCATTGATATCGTCGCCGGTCGTTTCCATTGCGGCCCCGGCATTCGTGCCAGCCGAAATGCTGCGGTCCGGAATCCCCTCTTCCTTGATGAGGCGGGAGAAGCGCCGCGTCATCACTTCCTTCATCATGCCGAAATCGTCGCCAGGCGTGATGTCGGTCGATTTGATGTTGAACTTGCGATACTGGCCCTTCACGAAACCTTCCGGCCCCGCCACGACCATGCCACCCACGGCATTGGTGCCCATGATATGCGAGTTGTCGTAAATCTCGATACGGCGCGGCTGATAGGGTAGCGCGAATGTCTCCGCCAATCCCTTGAGCAGTCGCGCCTGCGAGGATGTTTCGGCCTGCTTGCGGCCATGCGCTTCGCGGGCATTGGCGAGAACGTGATCGACGAGATCGCGCTTTTCGCCCCGCTGTGGGACCAGGATCGCCACTTTGTGTCCTGCCTTTTCGGAAAAGGCGAGCGCCAGCAAATCCTGTTCCTCGACCGTTTCGGAAAGCAGGATCTGTTTCGGGACCGGCTTGTCGTCGTAGAACTGCGCAAGGAAGGCGTTCAGCACTTCGGCCGCCGTCATCTGCGGATCGGCCTTGGGGAAATAGGCGCGGTTACCCCAGTTCTGGCCGGTGCGGAAGAAGAAGACCTGGATGCAGGTCAGTCCGCCCTCGTGATGGATGGCGAAAATATCCGCCTCCTCGACGCCGGCCGGGTTGATGCCCTGATGGCTCTGGACATGCGAAAGTGCCGCCAGTCGGTCGCGATAGACTGCAGCACGCTCGAAATCGAGATCTTCCGAAGCTTCCTGCATCTGGGCAGCGATCGTGTTCTTCACATTCTGGCTGCGGCCCGACAGAAAGTCCGATGCTTCCTTGACCAGATCCGCATACCCCGCATCGCTGATTTCATGCGTGCAGGGGCCGGAACAGCGTTTGATTTGATAGAGAAGACAGGGTCGCGTGCGCGTCTCGAACACGCTGTCGGTGCACGTGCGCAGCAGGAACGCGCGCTGCAGTGAATTGATCGTGCGGCCGACGGCGGAGGCGGAGGCGAACGGCCCAAAATACTGGCCTTTGCGTGCCCGCGCGCCGCGATGCTTCAATAGAGCAGGAGCGCGGTGATCGCCGCTGATCAGAATATAGGGAAACGACTTGTCGTCGCGCAAAAGCACGTTGAAGCGCGGGCGCAGCCGCTTGATCAGGTTGGCTTCGAGAAGCAGCGCCTCGGTTTCCGTCCGCGTCGTGACGAATTCCATATGCGTCGTCTCGCGCACCATGCGGGTGAGGCGGTTGGAATGCAGCCTCCCTTGCGCATAATTGCCGACGCGTTTCTTCAGGCTGCGTGCCTTGCCGACATACATCACATCGCCTGCCTCATTGAACATGCGGTAGACGCCCGGCGTATTCGGCAGGTGCTTGACGAATTCGGCAATCAGATCGGCACCCTTGAGGCCGCTTTCGTTCTTCAGCGCCTCGTTCCAGTCGATTGTCGCGGCAATCGCGTCGGCAGGCGTATCAGGCGCCGCTGCGTCATCCTCGTCATCATCGATCTCGTCATAGAGAACGCCGCCATCCGGCAGCTTCTTGTCGTTCATTACATATCTCCGCCACGTCGCGCGTAGGCGCCGGGCTCGCCATATCTCGAATCGAAGTCGATTTCTGCTCTCACAGATAGTGTCCGGTGAAGCTGTTTGGAAGCAGGCACGGTTGTTGCGCCTCAATCGCGGCCTTTGACGAAATGCGGCGGCATTCGGACGGTCGTGCCGGTGTGAGGTCGGGAGCGGTATGCATAGACAGGTATTTCGAAGCATAAACGGGAGGAGCCGAGATGCGATGTGTTTGATCTAAACTCGAACAACAGGCACATCTTGGGTGCAGCTTGATGATTGTCATCAAATATCGTGTGTATTGACTTGGATATTTTCGCTTGTTAAGAAATAAGAAATAAATGTAAAACAGTTAATCAACGAATTAGTATTGTATTAGGGTTAATGAAATACATGTTGCGGTGATGCAACATCAAGATTTAGCCTTCTGTCTGCCGCAAACAATTCACAATTCGGCTCTCTCATTTCCTCAATTGCACTCCAAATTTCTCCTCAGCGAGCAGGGAACAAAGCTGTCGCCAACAATGTTGATGTGACGCCTTCCCGGCAGCATTAAAAGGAGAAAAATGTATGCGTATTCTCATCGCAACTCTGATGGCCTCGGCTGCCAGCTTCATCGCAATTTCCGCGGCCAATGCTGCTGACGCTGTAGACCAGGTCCCGCAGGCGCCGGTCGCCGTTGACGAGCCGGCTCCGGCTGTCGGTAACTGGCAGGGTTACTACCTCGGTGCAACCGGTGCCTACGACTGGGGCCGTTTCGGCGCTGGCGATCGTGATGGCAAGCTTGGTGGCGGTCTTTATACCGGTTACAACTGGCAGAGCGGCCAGATCGTCTACGGTGTTGAAGGCGATGTCGCCTACAACGGCGAAAAGGACGGCACTTATCCGGATCTCGAAGGCAAGGCTGGCTGGAACGGCTCGCTGCGCGGTCGCGTCGGTTACGACATGAACCCCTTCCTGATCTACGGTACGGCCGGTGTCGCCATCCAGGACAACAAGCTGTCTGACGCAACCTCGTCGGAAAGCAAGACTGCCGTTGGTTACACGGTCGGTGCAGGTGCTGAAGCCTTCGTTACCAGCAACATCACGGCCCGTCTCGAATACCGTTACACCGACTACGGTTCCAAGGACTACAATCTCGATAGCGGCTCCTTCTCGAAGGGCTATGACGATCACAGCGTCAAGGTCGGTATCGGCGTGAAGTTCTAATCAGACCTATAGCCTAAACAGGCTGGGGAAGCCCGCGGCGTGAATGCCGCGGGCTTTTTTGTATGTGAAAATCTTCAGTCCATCTGGATGTTGGCGGCCTTGACCACCGGGCTCCATTTGGCGAGCTCGGCGGTCACATGCTTGCCGAGTTCTTCCGGTGTTGAGCCGACGATCGTGGCGGAAAAGTCCTTCATCCGACCGGTGACGGCTGGGTCCTTCAAAGCCGTATTGGCGGCTTCGTTGAGCTTGGCGACCACTTCCGGAGGCGTGCCGGCGGGCGCGAACAGGGCGTTCCAAGTGTAGGTTTCATAACCCGGCACGGTCTCGGCCACGGTCGGCACGTCAGGGAAAGAGGGCGCGCGTTCCTTCGTCGTGATGCCGAGCGCTTTCAGCGTCCCGCCTTTGATATGACTGGAGGACGAGGGGAGGTTGTCGAACATGATCGAGATCTGGTTGCCGAGAAGGTCGTTAAGCGCAGGGCCGGCACCCTTGTAGGGCACATGCTGCATTTTCACGCCCGCCATGCTGTTGAACAGCTCGCCGGAGAGATGCAGCGGCGTACCGTTGCCCGACGATGCGTAGGAATATTTGTCCGGGTCTTTCTTCAGGAGCTCGATCAATTCCGCGACGGAATTGACTTCGAGTTTCGGATTGACGACCAGCACATTCGGCACGATGACGAGCAGCGAAACCGGTGAGAAGTCCTTTTCCGGATCGTACGGTTTCTGTTTCAGGATCAATGGGTTGAGGGCGTGTGTTGCGACGGTGCCCATGAGGATCGTGTAGCCATCCGGGTCTGCGCGGGCCACGCGGTCGGCACCGAGATTGCCGCCTGCGCCGGCAACGTTTTCGACCACCACCTGCTGGCCGAGGATATCACCCATCTTCTGCGCCACCACGCGGCCGACCACATCCGTGGAGCCGCCGGCAGCGAAGGGCACGACCAGCGTGATCGTCCGGTCGGGAAAGGTCTGGGCATTCGCCTGATGGCCGAACGAGAGCGCTGAAAGTGCTGTTCCGGCAAGAACAAGCGCGGCACGCCGCGTCAATGCAGTGAATGTCATCTGATTTCCTCCATCACGGCCTCCCGCCGTTCGTCTCATAGTAGCGGAGGGAGGGGTGAGGGCAAGCATTTCAGGTGCTTGGGCATATAGGAGGAAAGTCTAAGTATATCGGGAGTTGAACGATCGGCTTGTCGGCTCGTGCCTGCAGGGAGAGATAGCATCTCTTCAGCAAGAAAATTCATCTTCTGCCGGAGACGCTTCAACGTCATCCCGCCAAGTCCCGTCGTCGCCAATGTCGCGGGCCACCGTCCGGTGGCTTGTGTTATTTTTTGGTGATGGAGCTTTCGGAGTTCTTCACCTGAGAACCGAGCGTTTTCGCGACCTTCTCGGCGCCCTTCTCCTTTTTGGGTTTCCGGACTTCTTTGTTGCTTCGCACCTGACCCTTGGCCATCTTTTTCTCCTTTTCTGGATGACATGTTGTCGATCCGATTGCCTCGGATGGCAAGCACATTCGGTTGCTGCAGGCCGGGCCGGAAGTCAAATTTCAAGGGGCCTGAACAGGCCCCCTTGATCGTTTCCGATGCATTGAAAAGCAATGTCCGGGCCAAGCCTATGCAGCAGCCTTCATCTCCGCATAATGATAAAACTTCTTGGCAAAGATATCCGGCCAGGAAGCGAGTTCCGGGCGGCCTTCGGCCCATTGGCCGTTAAAGCGCAGGTCGAGATAACCGATCATCGCGGCGAGCGCGAAATGGCCGCCATGCAGTTTCTTGCCGGTCTTCGGCAGGTTCTTTTCCAGATGGTCGAGCGACTTGACCACCTTTGCCCACTGCTTGTCGATCCACGGCTGATAGGCATTTTCCTCGCCGCGGAAACGGCGCTCGTAGACAATTGAAAGAAGGCAGTCCATCACACCGTCGCAGAGCGCCTCGAGCACTTCCGCTTCGGTGCGCTTCTCATCCTTTTTCGGATAAAGTTTGCCGCCCGACTTGCGGTCGAGAAAATGCATGATCGCGACGCTGTCATAGATCGGCGCTTCACCGTCGCGGATCAGTACCGGGATTTTGCCCAGCGGATTGTTGTCCGTCAGTTCCGCCGGCGCAGTATTGGTATCGGTCTTCACTTCTGTCAGTTCGATACCGAGGTGGCGTGCCGCCATGCGGCACTTGGCCGAGTAGGGGGATGCTGGAGAATATAGAATTTTCATCAGGCTTTCCTCTTTGAAATTTGTCAGCGGGCTGGCGGAAGGGTGACCTGGCTGATCGTGCAGCCTCGGCGGTCGACTTCGGCACAGTCGCGGAATGCGAGATCCTTGGTGAGGCAGATGCGGATTTCTTCCAACTGGCGTCCCTCGCAGCTCGCGGCGATGCCGCGGTGGCTCATGCCAGGATTGGCGCTGAGGAATTTTTGTTCGATTTCATCCGCGGAAAGGTTGAGCGGCCGGTCGCCGCGGGTCAGGTCGGCAGGAATCGCTACACGCTCATAAGCCTGGCGGACCTTGTCGAAATAGGTCTCCTGATTCAGCCCGGAGCAGCTGCCGTGCTTTCGCCACTGATGGCCGACAAGTCCCATCGATGGCATGATGTCGAACATCTTTTCGCCAATCGTACGCGGTACGCGTTCAGGCTCGGAGGTTCGGCAAAAGTCCGGATAACCCTTTTCATATTGTGGCCACAGGCCATGCACGACGAAGCGGAACCGTTTGTCGATGCCGCATTGCTGGTCGTTGCGACCGCCCTTGGCAGTGGCGCAGAAGGTCGGAGACCATGAGAGCGAGAGCACGTAGAAATCGAAATTCCCGGCGCGGTCCGGCTGCCGATCCTGGCGACGTTCCTGCGCATTGACCGGGGACAATGCCGAGACCGCGGTTGCGAGCATGATCGCTGCGGCAAAAAGGACCTCGCGGAGAGCCGACGATTTCTTCATCATGATCACGAATCCTCACCATTGGAACACGAGAGCGTTGTAATTGTTGAATGTTCAGTGTCCAAGCGAATAGAGTGCAAATTCGCTGATGGCTGCGTGCAGTGATCGAGGTGGGGAGCAAAGAGCGAAACAGCTGAATGACATTCAAGAAATACCTGTGGCCTGCCGTTGGCGGCCTTACGATAGCGCTTTCGGCGTGGCTTCTCTACAAGGAATTGAGGGGGCTTTCGCTCGATGATCTGTGGGTAAGCCTTGCGGCAATTCCCAAGACACACTGGTGCCTGGCCGCGGCTTCAAGCCTTGTCGCCTACTGGGCTTTGGCGGGATACGACCGGATAGCCCTCTTGCATCTCGGGCGCAAAATCGACTGGTTTTTCATCACCGTCTGTTCGTTCACCACCTACGCATTGTCGCATAATATTGGCGCCTCCGTCGTTTCCGGTGCCGTTGTCCGCTACCGCGCCTATTCGACGAGGGGCATGACACCGGCGGAAATCGGCGTCCTTATCGCCATGTGTTCCTTCACCTTCATTCTCGGAACGCTGATGCTGATCGGCATCATTCTTGTCATCGAGCCGGAAGTGATTGCGCGTTTCGGTGACCTGATCCCGGTCGAAGCTTCGGCTGCGCTGGGCTATCTGCTGCTGGTGTTGATCGGTCTATACGTCGTTGCCAGCTTCATGAAGCTGAAGCCGTTGACACTCCGGCTGTCGAAACTGGGGACGGTCAATATCGTCTATCCCGCACCACGGGTCGTGTTGCCGCAGCTTCTGATCGCGCCGATCGAGCTGATCGGGGCTGCCGGGATCATCTATTTTGCCCTGCCGGAGGTCGGAAATCCCGGATACATGGTCGTACTGGGAATTTTTCTCGTGTCCTTTTCCGCGGCCCTTCTTTCCCATGCACCGGGTGGTCTCGGTGTCCTGGAACTGGTTTTCGTCATGGGCCTGCCGGACATGAATCCGGCCGATGTCATCGCGGCACTGCTTGTCTTCAGGCTCTTCTACCTGATCATCCCCTTCGTCATGGCGCTGGTGGTGATCTTCGTTTTCGAGCGCTCGCAGTTTCGCCGCGATGAGCCGCTGGATATCCAGCGGGCCAAGCATCAGGAAAAGGCTTAGAGAGCTTCTGGGCGATTATTCCTCGCCGCGTCCGCCCTCTTCGCCACGCAGCCAGAAGGCGCGTTGCGAGGCAAAACGATCCTGACCAAGTACGGTTTTGAGTACCGGCAGTAGCGCATGCAACTCGTCCTTCAGCGTGAAGGGCGGGTTGACGATGATGAGACCGGTGCCGGAAAGCCCGGTCGTTTCGCGATCGCTTTTCACCGAAAGTTCGGCGCAGAGCATTTTAGGGATTTCCAGCGCCTGAAGCTCCTCATGGAAGGATTTGATCGGCGCGCCCTTCTTGATCGGATACCAGAGGCAATAGGTGCCGCCGGAAAAGCGGCGGTAGGCATTAGCAAGCCCCTTCACCAGCCGCTCGTATTCGCCGTTCTCCTCGAAAGGCGGATCGACCAGAACGATGCCGCGCTTTTCCTTCGGCGGTAGATGCGCACCGAGCGCCAGCCAGCCATCGAGCTCCGTCACGCGAACCTGGAAGTCACCCTCGAACAGATTGTGCAGACGGTTATAGTCTTCCGGATGCAGTTCCATCGCCGAAAGCCGATCCTGCGGGCGAAACAGCATGCGGGCAAGCTTTGGCGAGCCCGGATAAAGCTTGATGCCGCCCGCGGGGTTCAATTCCCGGATCGCGGTGAAATAGGGTTCGAGGATTTCGGCCACATCTGCAGGAAGCTCTGCCTCCATCAGCCGACCGATCCCGTCCACCCATTCACCGGTCTTCTGTGCTTCTTCCGACGACAGATCGTAAAGCCCGATGCCGGCATGGGTATCGAGCACGCGAAATGCCTTGTCCTTTTTCTGCTGGTAACGAACCAGCCGCGCCAGAACGGCGTGCTTGAGAACATCGGCAAAATTGCCCGCGTGATAGATATGCCGGTAGTTCATCTGGGCTTGTGTCTCGCTTGAATAAAATTGATGGCTGCCAAATCGCGCTTTTGGCGCGCCTCAGCTTGCAATATAGAAAACCCATGAACATCGCGACCCCCATCTCTGCCAAAAGCAAGCCCGGCCACAATTCAGTCGGCCATACCGTCTGTCCGCACGACTGTCCGAGCGCCTGCGCGCTGGATGTTGATCTGACCGAGGACGGCAGGATCGGCCGCGTGCGCGGGTCGTCGGACAATACCTATACGGCGGGCGTCATCTGCGCCAAGGTCGCGCGCTATTCCGAGCGCATCTACCATCCGGGCCGTCTCATGGTGCCGCAGCGCCGCAAAGGGGCGAAGGGCGATGGCAACTGGCAGGAGCTTTCCTGGCAGGCTGCGCTCGACGAGATCGCCGACGCATTCATCAAGGCTGAAGCGAAACATGGGTCCGAAGCCGTCTGGCCGTATTTTTACGCAGGCACGATGGGGCAGGTACAGCGCGACAGTATCGAGCGGCTGCGGCATGCCAAGAAATATTCGGGCTTCATGGGCACGATCTGCACCAACATGGCCTGGACCGGTTACGTGATGGGCACGGGCGCTCTACGGGGTCCCGATCCGCGCGAGATGGCGAAATCCGATTGCGTCGTTATCTGGGGCACCAATGCGGTTGCCACCCAGATTAATGTCATGACCCATGCGATCAAGGCCCGCAAGGAACGCGGCGCGAAGATCGTCGTCGTCGACATCTACGACAATCCGACGATGAAACAGGCGGACGTAAAGATCGTCCTTCGTCCCGGCACGGATGCCGCGCTCGCCTGCGCCCTGATGCATATCGCCTTCCGCGACGGTTATGCCGACCGCGAGTATATGGCGAAATATGCAGATGACCCGGCTGGCCTCGAAGCGCACCTGAAATCCCGCACGCCGCAATGGGCGTCGGAAATCACCGGTCTTTCGGTCGAGGAGATCGAGGATTTCGCTCGTCTGATCGGCACGACGAAGAAAACCTTCTTCCGCCTCGGCTACGGTTTTTCCCGCCAGCGCAACGGCACGGCGGCCATGCATGCCGCATTGTCCGTCGCGACCGTTCTCGGCTCTTGGCAATACGAAGGCGGCGGCGCCTTCCATAACAACGGCGAGATCTTTCGGCTGAACAAGTCCGAGCTGATGGGCACGGCCTATATGAACCCCGAGATCCGCATGCTCGACCAGTCGCAGATCGGCCGCGTGCTGACCGGCGATCCGGTGGCTCTGCGTCATCGGGGCCCGGTCACGGCGCTTCTGATCCAGAACACCAATCCGATGAACATCGCGCCGGAACAGCGTCTGGTAAAACAGGGCTTTGCACGCGACGACCTGTTCACCGCCGTGCACGAACAGTTCATGACCGATACGGCCAAAATGGCCGATATCGTGCTGCCGGCGACCATGTTCCTCGAACATGACGATCTATATCGCGCCGGCGGCCAGCAGCATATCCTGCTCGGCCCCAAGCTGGTCGAGCCGCCATCGACCGTTCGTACCAATCTCTTCGTCATCGAGGAACTGGCAAAGCGTCTCGGCGTCGATCACTACGCCGGTTTCGGTAAGGACGAGCGCAGCCATATCGACCGCATTCTGGCCGATAGCGGCTGGGGCTCCTATGACGACCTGAAGGCCGACAAGTGGATCGATGCCCAGCCGGATTTCGACACGGCCCATTACATCAAGGGCTTCGGTTATCCGGATGGAAAATTCCGTTTCTCGCCGGATTGGATAAACGGCCCGTCCCCCGATCGCACGCCGGATAACGTCGGTCCGCTTGGCCCGCATGCGGAACTGCCGCGCTTCCCGGATCATGTCGCGGTGATCGAGACGGTCGATGCCGAACATCCGTTCCGGCTGGCAACCTCTCCGTCGCGCAGCTTCCTCAATTCCAGCTTTGCCGAGACGAAAAGCTCGATACAGAAGGAAGGCCGGCCGGAGGTGATGATCGAACCGAGCGATGCAGGACGTCTCGGCGTTGTCGATGGCGATATCGTCTGTCTTGGTAATCGCCGGGGCGAAATCCGCCTTCATGCCAAGCTGGTGCCGGGCGCAAAGCCGGGTGTGCTGATCGCCGAAGGGCTATGGCCCAACGACGCGCATCTCGACGGCGAGGGGATCAACGTTCTGACCGGTGCCGATCCCGTTGCGCCATTCGGTGGCGCTGCCGTCCACGACAACAAGGTCTGGCTCCGCAAGAGCTGATCCTGCATCATCGACGGGAATCAGAAGTACAGGAACGGACATGATCGACATCGACACTTCCGAAGCGGACCGCGTGCGCCTCGTATCGAGAAAGACCCTGTGGAAGGGATTTGTGACGTTGGAGATGCTCACTTTCGAGCAGCAGATGCGGGATGGGAGTGTGGTCACTGTCTCTCGCGAAGTCCACGATCACGGCAGCGCTGCCGCCATTCTTCTGCACAATCCAGCCGATGATACCGTCGTTCTCGTCCGTCAGTTCCGCTCCGGTGCCTTCGCCAATGGCGACCCGGCTTTTATGCTGGAGATACCTGCCGGTCTCGTTGACGATGGTGAAATTCCGGCCGAAGCCGTAGTCCGCGAAGCGATGGAAGAGACCGGCTTCAGCATAGAGAAGGCGCGCTACATTTGCGACGTTCACGCGAGCCCCGGCGCTCTGACGGAAAAGCTGTCGCTCTTCGTCGCCAGCATCGATGCCGACAATAAAACCGGTCTCGGCGGTGGCATTGAAGGCGAGGCAGAGGATATCGAGGTTGTAACCCTGGGCCTCGATGAGGCCTACAGGATGATAGCCACGGGCGAAATCACCGATGCCAAGACGATCATCGCATTGCAGTGGGCAGTGCTGCACCGTGCGGAACTGGCTTCGGCCTGAATGCATCCACGTTGTTAATTCTTTGCGGCTTCATACGAATGTCACGAAATGCGCCTAACGGCTCCAGCCGACAGACCGAAAGCATTAGGAGATGATCATGTGGCTCGGCAATTTCACCCTCGTTTTGCCGGACCAGATCGTTGAAGGCGGATCGGTTCGGATCGAAGACGGCGCGATTGCCGAAATTCGTGATGAGGCCGTTGCAGATGCCGTGATCGACGGCGGCGGGCGTTACCTGATGCCGGGTTTCGTTGACCTGCATGGTGACATGATCGAGCGCGAGATTTCCCCGCGTCCGAAGGCGGAAATGCCGATCGATTTCGGCATCCATGAACTGGACAAGAAGCTTGCCGCTCATGGTGTGACGACTGCCTATGCCGCCGTTTCCTTCGCCACCGAAAGCGTCTATGGCAATGTGCGCTCGCTCGCGACGACCTCTGCCGTCATCGAGGGCATCAACCGGCTGCGAGACGATCTGCTGATCGACCACCGCGTCCATGCCCGTTACGAGATTACCAATGTCGGTGCAGCAGAAACGCTGGAGCGGTTGCTGGAAGCCGGCGAGATCGACATGGTATCGCTGACCGACCACACGCCGGGGCAGGGCCAGTACAACAATATCGAAGCCTATGTGCTGAGCATGTCCGAGCGCCGCTCGATCTCGATCGAGACCGCGCAGGAGATGATCAACAAGCGTATCGAGATGCGCAGCAATCCGGAAATCGAGACGCGGCTCAAGGAAATCGTTGCGCTGTCGAAGAAGCACGGCCTGTCGCTCGCCTCGCATGATGACGACAGCGTCGAAAAGGTCATCGAGATGTTCGAACTCGGCGTCACGATCAGCGAGTTTCCGGTGACGATGGCCGCTGCCGAGGAAGCCATTCGCCGTGGCCTTCACACGCTGATGGGCGCGCCGAATGCGCTGCGTGGCGGCTCCATGTCTGGCAACCTGAGCGCGCTCGACGCCGCCAGCGCCGGCCTTCTCTCCACGATCGCAGCGGACTATCATCCGGCCGCCTTCGTTCCTGCAATCTTCAAGCTCGCCGACATCATGACGATCGGCCTGCCCAAGGCCGTCGCCATGGCAACGTCGAATGCTGCCCGTGCGGCAGGCCTCACCGATCGCGGCGAGATATCGATCGGCCAGCGCGCCGACCTCGTCGCCGTCGAGACCGGCGACGTCCACCGCATCCGCGCCACCTTCCGCGACGGCCGCTTCGTCTATAGCGACGGCACGCTGCATCCGCTGCAGATGATGGCGGCCTGAGTTCAAGCCTCGATCGGCGATATAATCTGCGGGAAGGTCGCAGGCGCTGCAGCCTGCGCGGACACAGCCCGCCCGCTCTCCATCCTCACCTTGCCCTCGGCAAGCAGCTTCAGCGCCATCGGATAAAGCTTGTGTTCGACTGTCAGCACGCGTCCTGCCAGCGTGTCGGCGGTGTCATTGGAAATGACCGGCACGGCCGCCTGCGCCACGATCGGGCCTTCGTCCATGCCTTCGGTGACGAAATGCACGGTGCAGCCGGCAATCTTCATGCCGGCGTCGATGGCACGCTGATGTGTGTGAAGACCGGGGAAAAGCGGCAGCAGGGAAGGGTGGATGTTGAGAATGCGGCCCTCATAGGGGCGGATGAAATCGCCCGAGATCAGCCGCATGTAACCGGCAAGACAGATGATGTCCGGATCGATGTCGCTGAGCGCCTCAAGGATTGCGTTCTCATGCTCGGCCTTGCCGGCATAGGCCTTGCGTTCGAACACGTAAGTCCTGATGCCGCGCGCCTCGGCCTTGGCGAGCCCGCCGGCAGTCGGCTTATCGGAGATAACCGCGACGATCTCGGCCGGAAAACCCGGTTCAGCACAGGTATCGGCCAGCGATACCATGTTGGAGCCGCCGCCAGAGATGAAGACGACGACGCGCTTTTTGGCCGAGTTCATGATCTCATCCTCAAGACATTGAGAAATTACAGGCCGAGCGTACCCTTGTAGATGACGCCGGCACCGCCCTCAGCGCGCTCTACCATGCGGCCGAGCTGTACGACCGTCTCGCCTTCGGCGGAGAGCACGTCGGTCACCGCCTTGGCGTTCTCTTCAGACACGACGATGATCATGCCGACGCCGCAGTTGAAGGTGCGCAGCATTTCCTTCGGCTCGACACCGCCGGTTTTCGCCAGCCAGGAGAATACAGCCGGAACTGGGATGTTGCCGAGCTCGATCTCGGCAGCAAGCTGCTTCGGCAGGACGCGCGGAATATTTTCCGGAAAACCGCCGCCAGTGATGTGGGCAAGCGCCTTCAAGGCATGCGTCTCGCGGATCGCCTTCAGAAGCGGCTTCACATAGATGCGGGTCGGGGTCAGCAGCGCTTCGCCGAGCTTCTTGTCTGCCGCGAACGGGGCAGGGGCGTCCCAGCCGAGGCCGGAAAGCGAGACGATCTTGCGCACCAGCGAGAAACCGTTGGAATGAACGCCGGAAGAGGTCAGCCCGAGGATGACGTCGCCGGGCGCGATATCGCCGGCCGGCAGAAGCTGGCCGCGTTCGGCAGCACCCACGGCAAAGCCCGCGAGGTCGTAATCGCCATCGGAATACATGCCCGGCATTTCAGCCGTTTCGCCACCGATCAGCGCGCAGCCGGATTCGACGCAGCCCGCTGCAATGCCCTTGACGATCGCAGCACCTTGATCGGGATCGAGCTTGCCGGTAGCGTAATAATCGAGGAACAGAAGCGGTTCCGCACCCTGAACGACGAGGTCGTTGACGCACATGGCAACGAGGTCGATGCCGACCGTGTCATGGAAATCCGCGTCGATGGCGATCTTCAGCTTGGTACCGACGCCGTCATTGGCGGCAACCAGGATCGGGTCATTGAAGCCTGCTGCCTTCAGGTCGAAGAGGCCGCCGAAACCGCCAATCTCGCCGTCAGCACCAGGGCGCCGGGTGGAACGCACCGCCGGCTTGATCTTCTCGACCATCAGGTTACCGGCGTCGATATCGACGCCTGCATCGCTATAGGTGAGACCGTTCTTGCCTGCCTCGCTCATAATCCATCTCCAGTCCGGACCCAAAGGGAACTATAAGCTGCCGCCAATTGCACGACGCGCCCGGATATGCAAGCGTTTCGGCCATGTTTTGAAGGCATTTCACAGGCATGCTCGCTAACCGGGATGTGAACTTGACCTCGTCCGGCAAGCCCCTCATATGCCATGGAAACGCGAATAGCGATCGACAAGGAGCAGACATGCCGTATCACGTCAGTGGCGCAAGCCTGAAGCGCCACCTCCTGTTCTGGCTAGGCGTGCTTGTCGGCTTCATTCTTTTCCTGTGGTTTTTCTCGTCAATCCTTCTGCCCTTCGTGGCCGGCATGGCGCTTGCCTATTTCCTTGATCCGGTCGCCGACTGGCTGGAGCGTCGGGGGCTTAGCCGCACCATGGCGACAATCGTCATCCTCGTCTGCTTCGTCACCATCTTCGTGCTGGCACTGATGCTGGTCATCCCGATCATTATCAGCCAGTTCACCCAGTTTGCGGCGGCGCTTCCGGGCTACATCACGGAACTGCAGCAGATCATCTCCAGCCCGCAGACATCCTTCCTGCCGCCCTGGGTCTCGACCCAGATCGAAACGGTGAAGGAGAACTTTTCCCAGGTGCTGAGCCAAGGGGCAGGTTTTGTGGGATCCTTACTGGCGCAGATCTGGAATTCCGGCAAGGCGATCGTCGACGTCATGTCGCTGCTGGTCGTCACCCCGGTCGTCGCCTTCTACATCCTGCTCGACTGGGATCGCATGGTGCGCAAGGTCGATAGCTGGATCCCTCGGGATCAGGTGCAGATCGTCCGCCAGATCGCCCGCGACATGGATCAATCCGTTGCCGGCTTCATCCGTGGCCAGGGCTCGCTCTGCCTCATCCTCGGCATTTACTACGCAGTCGGCCTGTCGCTCGTCGGGCTGAATTTCGGCCTGCTGATCGGCTTCGTCGCCGGCATGATCTCGTTCATCCCCTATATCGGTTCGCTCATCGGACTGGTGATGGCGATTGGCGTGGCACTCGTACAGTTCTGGCCGGATTTCCCCTGGATCCTCGCCGTAGCCGCCGTCTTCTTCTCCGGTCAGTTCCTTGAGGGCAATATCCTGCAGCCGAAACTGGTCGGCCAGAGCGTCGGCCTGCATCCGGTCTGGCTGATGTTTGCGCTGTTTGCCTTCGGAGCGCTGTTCGGCTTCGTCGGCCTTCTCATCGCCGTGCCCGCGGCTGCGGTGGTTGGCGTGCTTGTCCGTTTCGCCTTGGCACGATATCTTGACAGCGATATCTATTATGGCCGCTCCGCCGAACTCCCCTGGGAGGAAGGCGCAGCCCACGCCGTCGACCACAAGACCGCCGCGCGTGAAATCGAAGCTCCTGAGAATAACTGAAATTTTATGACTGACCCTATGGACCGCCCGCAAGGCAAGGGCGAACAGCTGCCCCTGCAATTTTCCCACGATGCCGCCCGCGGACGCGACGACCTGATGGTGTCCGAACGTATGGCCGCTGCCGTGTCTATCGTCGACGAGTGGCCCAACTGGCCTTCACCGGTTGTCGTGCTGGCAGGCCCGGTCGGATCGGGAAAATCCCATCTCGCCCATATCTGGCGCGAGCTGTCGGGGGGGCAGGAAATCCATCCCGTCGTTGGTTCCAACGCATCGCAAATCGCCGCAGGCGGCCCGGTCCTGTTCGAGGATGCCGACCGGCGCGGCTTTGACGATGCCGAGCTTTTCCATGTCATCAATGCCGTGCGTCAGCACGGACAGACATTGCTGATGACGTCGCGTCTCTGGCCGACTTCCTGGGCGGTGGACCTGCCGGACCTCAAGTCGCGGCTGAAGGCAGCCACCGTCGTTGAAATCGGCGAGCCTGACGAGGAGCTTCTCGCCCAGGTAATGATAAAGCTTTTTTCCGATCGGCAGCTTAATATTGATGACAAACTGGTGAGCTATATCGTCAACCGGATGGAGCGTTCGCTCGAAACGGCGCAGCGCGTCGTTGAGCAGCTGGATCATCTGGCGCTTTCCCGCGGCACGCGCATCAACCGGGCGCTGGCTTCGGAAGTGCTGGAGAGTTTCGGCCAGACTGACGCGGGAGATTGACTGTCACAGTTCCGTCGTCAAAACATTATACGGCCGAAAGGCTTAAACTGAGGATGGAGCTCATGGACCAGATCGCCGGAACGTCGGAAACCAAGGAAGTTGTTGTAGACTCGATCCCGAGCTTCGAGGAACAGCTTGCAAGCTCCGACCGCTTCATCAACCGCGAATTCTCCTGGCTGCAGTTTAATCGCCGCGTTCTGGAAGAAACGTTGAATACAGCGCATCCGCTTCTGGAGCGTGTCCGGTTCCTGTCCATTTCGGCTGCCAACCTCGACGAATTCTTCATGGTGCGTGTTGCCGGCCTCGAAGGTCAGGTCCGTCAGGGTATCGTCATCCGCAGTCCCGATGGCAAGACGCCGGCCGAGCAGCTCGACTCGATCCTGCAGGAAATCGATAATCTCCAGATGGAGCAGCAGGCCTCGCTCGCCGTGCTGCAGCAATATCTGGCGCAGGAAGACATCCTCATCGTACGCCCCAATGCGCTCTCCGCCGAAGACCGCACATGGCTGGCGACGGATTTCGAGGAAGACCTGTTCCCGGTGCTGACGCCGCTGGCGATCGACCCGGCGCATCCTTTCCCCTTCATTCCGAACCTCGGCTTTTCCATGGGCCTCCAGCTGCACAGCCTGCACGGCAAGGAGCCGATGACCGGTCTGCTGCGTCTGCCAACGACACTCGATCGTTTCGTCCGCCTGCCAGATGACGGCACGACGATCCGCTACATCACGCTGGAAGATGTCGTCGGCATGTTCACCGACCGGCTGTTCCCTGGCTACGAAGTCCGGGGTGCTGGCACGTTCCGCATCATTCGCGACAGCGATCTGGAAGTCGAAGAAGAAGCGGAAGACCTGGTGCGTTTCTTCGAAACGGCCCTGAAGCGCCGCCGCCGCGGCAAGGTCATCCGCATCGAGACCGACAGCGAAATGCCGGCGTCGCTGCGCCAGTTCGTCGTGCAGGAACTCGGCGTGCCGGACAATCGCGTGGCCGTTCTTCCCGGCCTGCTCGCATTGAACACTATGTCGGAAATCACCAAGGCGCCGCGCGAAGATCTGCGCTTTGACAGCTATAACGCCCGATTTCCGGAGCGGGTTCGCGACCATGCTGGCGACTGCCTTGCTGCCATCCGCGAAAAAGACATGGTGGTCCACCATCCGTATGAAAGCTTTGACGTGGTTGTGCAGTTCCTTCTGCAGGCCGCCCGCGACCCCGACGTGCTCGCCATCAAGCAGACCCTCTACAGAACCTCCAACGACAGCCCGATCGTCCGAGCACTGATCGATGCGGCTGAAATGGGCAAATCGGTAACGGCGCTGGTCGAGTTGAAGGCGCGTTTCGACGAAGAGGCAAACATCCGCTGGGCGCGCGACCTGGAGCGCGCCGGCGTGCAGGTCGTGTTCGGCTTCATCGAACTGAAGACCCATGCCAAGATGTCGATGGTCGTCCGCCGTGAAGACGGCAAGCTGCGCACCTATTGCCACCTCGGCACCGGCAACTACCACCCGATCACCGCCAAGATCTATACCGACCTGTCCTTCTTCACCTGCAATCCGAAGATCGCCCATGACATGGCGAATATCTTCAACTTCATCACCGGTTACGGTGAGCCGAAGGAGAGCATGAAACTGGCGGTGTCGCCTTACACGCTGCGCCCGCGCATTCTCCGCCATATCGAGGAAGAGATCGCTCACGCCAAGGCCGGTCGTCCGGCCGCGATATGGATGAAGATGAACTCGCTGGTCGATCCCGAGATCATCGACGCGCTTTACCGCGCAAGCCATGCCGGCGTAGACGTCGAACTGGTGGTGCGCGGCATCTGCTGCCTTCGTCCTCAGGTTCCCGGACTGTCTGACAAAATCCGCGTCAAGTCCATCGTCGGGCGCTTCCTCGAACACAGCCGCATCTTCTGCTTTGGCAATGGCCAGGGCCTGCCATCGGATAAGGCGCTTGTCTATATCGGTTCCGCCGACATGATGCCGCGCAACCTCGACCGCCGCGTCGAGACGCTGGTGCCCTTGCTCAACCCAACGGTGCATGAACAGGTTCTATCACAGATTATGCTGGGCAATCTGATTGACAACCAGCAGAGCTACGAGATACTGCCCGACGGAACGTCAAGGCGCATGGAGGTGCGGCAGGGTGAGGAGCCTTTCAACGCCCAGCACTATTTCATGACCAACCCAAGCCTTTCCGGCCGCGGCGAAGCCTTGAAGTCAAGCGCACCGAAACTGATTGCCGGAGTAATGTCCGGCCGTAAGAAATAGGCAGTATGGTAAGTTCTGAAGCTCAGGGGCGGCTCCCGGGCATCGCCCCCGTTTCCGTTATAGATATCGGATCCAACTCCGTTCGTCTGGTTGTCTACGAGGGTTTGACTCGGGCTCCGACGGTCCTTTTCAACGAGAAGGTTCTGTGCGGGTTGGGCAAAGGCCTTGGCGCGAATGGTCGCATGGACGACGAGGGCGTCGAGCGCGCCCTGGTTGCGTTAAAGCGCTTCAAGGCGCTTTCCGACCAGGCGCGCGCCACGGATATCTATGTTCTGGCGACAGCCGCCGCCCGTGAGGCGAGTAACGGTCCTGATTTCATCCGCAATGCCGAAGAGATTCTCGGACAGGAAATCCAGGTTCTCTCCGGCGAGGAAGAGGCCAAGTATTCTGCGCTTGGTGTCATCAGCGGTTTCCACGATGTGGATGGCATTGCCGGCGACCTCGGCGGCGGATCGCTTGAGCTCATCGATATCAAGGGCCATGAATTCGGCCGTGGAATTACCCTGCCGCTTGGTGGCCTGAGACTGTCGGAATCCTCCGGAAACTCTCTCGCCAAGGCGCGCAGTTTTGCCCGCAAGCAGGTCAATACCGCCCGTTTTCTTGAAAAGGGCGAAGGCCGGACCTTCTACGCCGTTGGCGGCACATGGCGTAACATCGCCAAGCTCCACATGGAGATGACCAATTATCCGCTGCACATGATGCAGGGCTACGAACTGTCGCTCGAGGAGATGCAAAAATTCCTCGACGAGGTGATTGCAGCCAAGGACTCGAAGGACGGCGCATGGCAGGCGGTTTCCAAGAACCGTCGCTCGCTTCTCCCCTATGGCGCGATCGCCATGCAGGAAGTGCTGAGCGTCATGAAGCCTGCAAAGATTACCTTTTCCGCGCAGGGCGTTCGCGAAGGGTATCTTTATTCCCGTCTGCCGGACAGTGAACGTGACGCTGATCCGCTTTTGGTTGCTGCCGACCAGCTCGCGATCCTGCGTGCCCGTTCGCCGGAACACGCACGTGAGCTTGCCGACTGGACCGGCCGCATGGTTCCCTTTTTCGGTGTCAGCGAGACGGAAGAGGAAAGCCGCTATCGGCGGGCCGCCTGCCTCGTGGCCGATATCAGCTGGCGCGCTCATCCGGATTATCGCGGTGCGCAGGCGATGAACGTCATTGCCCATTCATCCTTCGTCGGCATCACTCATCCGGGCCGCGCCTATCTGGCTCTCGCCAACTATTACCGCTTTGAAGGCGTCGGCGATAATGGCGATACGGGTGCATTGGCGACGATTGCGACGCCGCGCCTGCTGGACCTTGCCAAGCTGCTGGGTGGGTTGCTGCGCGTGGTCTACCTGTTCTCGGCATCCATGCCGGGCCTCGTCCACCACCTGACCTTCCGCCAATCGGCAACGCCGGATCTCGATCTCGAGTTTGTTGTTCCACACGAATATGCCAATTTTGCCGGCGAGCGTCTGGACGGACGCCTCCAGCAACTGGCGAAGCTGACCGGCAAGCGGCTGGCTTTCAAGTTCGAATGATAAAGGCGAGGTCGGCGAGATATCTGTCGCCAACCTCGTTTGCCGCCGGGATCACTCTTCGATATTCGGCTCCACCAGCCTTGCGAGATTGCGCAGGCATTCCTGCCAGCCGAGGTAACAGGCTTCCGCCGGGATGATGTCTGGCACACCCGCCTGGATGATATCGAGGTCCGTTCCGACCGAGACCTTTTTCAACAGGATGGTCAACTGCATCTCGCCCGGCAGGTTAGGGTCTTCGAACCTGTCCGTGTAACGGATGCGCTCGCCGGGAACGAGTTCATGAAACTCGCCCCCGAAGAAGTGGCTCTGGCCGGTAGTGAAGTTGCGGAAGGACATTCGGAATGTGCCGCCGACTTTTGCATCGAGGTGATGGACGGTGCAGGTAAAGCCGTTCGGCGGGAACCACTTGGTCAGCGCATCAGCCTCGATGAATGCCCGATAGACCTTTTCCGGGCTGGTTGCCAGGACGCGGTGTAATTTGATCGTGCTTGGCATGCTCGTTTCCTCCTGTTCAGCTGGATCGATGCTCTTAGGACGAGCATGGGTCCTGTAAGCCGACAGTCAATCGACGTTCCTGCTCACATTTTCTCAGGCCGGCTGAAACATTCTGCCTCGGGTGATAAGGGACAGGGTCATGGCGATCAGCGCAGCAATGAAGATGTTTGCGAAGACGAAGAGGAGTGCGGCAAGGGCAGGGATGGCTCCGCCGTCTTCGTGGGCTGTGAGAAGGGTAGGTGCCGTGGCGATTGCCGTGATGCCGAAGCTGAAGGCCCATAGTCCAGGCACCGAGCCTGCCTCAAAGATCCAGCGCCAGAGCCGGGCAAGGATCAGCAATTGGAGAACGCCATATCCAATCAGGGCATGGACAAAAAGGTCCGGTACGCCTCCGCTGACAGCGATATAGGCGACTGCGCCGACGGGAGCTGGCGCGAGCTGGACGCCCATCGTCGGCCGCATCGGAATGGCAAGTGTCGGCCCGGTGAGCAGCCGGTTGAGAATAACGGATTCCATCGCCAGCCAGGAGAAAAGCCCGGCTCCGAAGGCGAGTTGGCCCACCTCGGGATGACCGAGCGCGGAAATGACCGTCGCTGAGACGAAGCTGCCGGCAACAGTCGGGAGGTAGAGGACGGCCGTCGTTGTACTTATATCCCGTTCGCCTTGCCAAAGGCTGCCTGTATACCAGACGCCGAAAGCCAGCGTGAAGGCGAAACCCAGTGCGAAAAGCACATAGGCGGCGGCCGTCCAATGGGGAGCAAGCCCTCCCGCGACCAGCATGGTCGAGACACCGGCAAGGCCGATGAAACAGCATTGCACCGGATGTTCTGCCTCGGCGACGAGCTTCGCCGGCGCCGTAATCGCCTTCATGACGTAGAGGATGATTAACACAGCCCAGACGAGTGCCGCCACGACATGGATGATATCGCCGACCAGAGCAGACAAGTCCCATGCGCGGGCCGCGGCCCTCCAGGCGTTTCCGAGACCGGCAAGGCCAAGCACGATGCCGAAATAGCTTGCTGGCATATTCGCGGCCATCGCGGCTAAACCTCGGGAAGGCCCCGGTGCCGACTGCAGCTTCGAAACGGTGTCTGCCATGGCTGACCTCTAGAATGAATGGCGTAAAAGCAAACGATGGAAATGCAGGCAAAAGATAGGATGAAACGTTGGTTGCAATGCACCCGCGATTACACGGTCGTGCGCGCGAAAGTCAACGCGCCTCACGCTTGGTTATCGCGGCTTAGCTGGCGCAAGGTCGCAACGACAAAAAAGGCGCCCGGTGTGTCCGGACGCCTTCTCATAATGATGCCAAATGGAGTTACTTTGCCGACAGGAATTCACCGACTTCCAGCAGGCTGAACTCGTTGTCGTCTGCCTTGTCGACTGCACGGCCGGCAGAGAAGGGCAGGTTGTTGTCATTGCCGATGACGATATGCGTGGCGTCGACCTGATCGACATTCTCGATCGTCACGAAGGGCATGTCGTAGACGCCGGTCTTGCCGCCCGCGACCTTCTTCCTGTTGTCCGGATCCTGGATATTCAACAGATCGATATAACCGATCTTGCGGACGGCCTTGCCGACATTGGCGTCGCTGAACTCGATCTTGTAGACGCGCTTCAATTCGGCCGGGGCATCGAAGCAATCCGGCTTCGGCTGTTTCGGATCGGCGCAGGCCTTGTCCTTCGAGCCAGCGCCGTTGTCGCGCTCGATGACGAGAGCAGTCGTTGCGTCGAGCATGTTGAAGTCGCCGATCGCAACGCCCTTTTCCGCCAGCGGATAGAGCCAGGAACGGCCGGTCCAGTTCTTCGAGGCGATATCGAATTCGATGACGCGAAGCGCGGTGCGGCCATCGACCTGTTCGACCTTGCCGTCTTCGAGGAAGAGCGGGCCTTCCAGCAGGCCGTAAAGCTTGGAGCCGTCCTTCGACATTGCCATGCCTTCATAACCGCCAGAACGCTTCAGGTTGAAGACCGGCATCTTGGCGGCCGGATTGGCCGGCATGGAAAGCGTCGGATTGTCAGGAGATTTCACCGGCTTGCCATCGACAACTGTGGCGATAACGTCGGTCAGCTGGCCGAGCGCATCGACCTTGATCAGGTAGGGGCCGAATTCCTCGCCGAGCCAGAAACCGTCGGCAACCGGCTGGATCGACTCGATGTCGAAATCGGCGCCCGTCAGGTAACGCTTCTCGGAGCCTTCCATGACGATCGGGAAGGGAGCAATCTTGTTCGGGTCGGACAGGAAGATATTCTTGACGACGTCCACCTTGTTGGCGGCCCAGTCGAACTTTACCTGATGCAGGAAGAGCATGGCGTCGGAAGAGTTGGCCTTGGAGCCGAAGCCGTTGTCTGACAGCGTCCAGAATGTGCCGTCAGCCATCGCCTTGATACCGGAAAAGCCCTGGATCGGCTGGCCATCGAGCGGCAGCTTCACATCGGTAACACGAGCGCCGTCCTTGCCGTCAACCGTGCCGAGTTTCTCGACGCGCTTGCCCGCTGTCGTGAACTTGCCCGAGGTCTTCAGAAACGCAGGTGCATCTGACGGAGCAGTCGTCATCGTGTTGGCGGGCAGGATCGCCTGGCCGGCGAGCTTGGCCGGAAACTCCTTGTCGTCCGCGAAGGCGGAGCCGGCAAGCAGAGCGGCCATGGCAACGGAAGTGATAAAGGTTTTGGTCATGAAACACCTGATCGTTTCGCATTAAACATGCGAGCGTCGATAGAATGCGCGCGTGACGGGCAGGTGATGATGTGATGAAGATTTGATGACTGGAGTTCTTGACGGGTCAAATCGCCGTAGATTTCACGCGATTATCGCGATCCGGTGCGTAATTCGTTCCAGCGGCCCGGCGTCATGCCGAAGGCCTTGCGGAAGTGCCGGGTAAAATGCGCCTGATCGGAAAATCCCGCGGCGGCTGCTGTTTCGGCAAGCCCGGTACCGATCGACATCAGCCTTTTGGCCTGTGCCAGTCGGCGCATGACGAGATAGCGGTGCGGGCTGGTGCCGAGCAGCCGGCGGAACTGCCGAGCCAGTTCGTAGCGGTCGATGCCGGTAATTGCCTCCAGATCCTCCGAACGCACCGCCTCGCTGCAGCGATCCTCAATGAAATCGCGGGCGGAGAGGACCGCAATCCTAGCCGTAGCAGTCACTCCCTTGCGGGGTATGCCTGCCTGTTGCGAGAGACCGGTAGCGATCCGCATCACCGCGTCGTCGAGCGCGAGGTCATCCGGTTCATGATCCAGATCGCCAAGAATATCGGCGAGCGCTTGCCAGAGACCGGCATCCGCGACGACGGGATTTCCGACGAAAGGCAGGGCGCTTCGATGCCCGCCAACGGCCCCGATCAGTTCGGGCGGCAGATAGATCATCCGGTAGATCAGCCCGTCATCGGTACCGGCCGCACCGTCGTGCACTTCGTCGGGATGCAGTACGATGACATTGCCCGGATTGCTGAAACGTTCCGCGCCACGATAACGAAAAGTCTGCACGCCATGAAGCGTCAGTCCCAGCGCATAGGTATCGTGGCGGTGTGGTGAAAAGCCGTTTCCGTGAAAGCGCGCCTCGATACGTTCGACGCCCCGGCTCGGCGTGGCAACTCGCATCCCGTCGCGAAATTGCCCTTTGCACAAACGTTCAAGACCGCCTGCACCGGCAGTCGCTAAGTGTTCTGCTCTTTCGATACCCCGAATGGAGTTTTCCTGCATGTTCGATACCAAGATCGCGATTGTTGTCCGCGAGGACCTTGCCACTTGGCAGAAGCTCAACGTTACCGCATTTTTGACAAGCGGCATTATCGCTCAGTCACCGGCGATCATTGGCGAAGCATACCGGGACATGGTGGATAATGTCTATAATCCGCTATCGATCCAGCCGATTGTTGTGCTTGGCTCCGATCAGGAGACGCTGCGTGTAATCCACAAGCGCTCTCTGGAGCGCGAAGTCATCACATCAGCCTACATCGAAGAGATGTTCGCGCCCGGTCACGATGCTGCCAATCGCGAGGTCTTCTCGCGGTTTGGCCCTGACGATGCCAAGCTGGTCGGCATCGCGCTGAGAGCGGAAAGGAAGCTGGTCGACAAGATCACCAAGGGAGCGAAGATGCATCCCTGATGGCGGGAGTGTCCAGGCGTCAGAGCTTAAAGCTCGACCGCCTCGACCTTCTTGTCGACGAAGCGCAGCGCCACGCCGCCTTCGATCAGCTTCAGCGCGGTATCGCCGAAAAGCTCTTTCCGCCAGCCTGAGAGAGCAGCCACGTTGGCATTCTCGCCTTCGGAAGCGATCTTTTCGAGATCATCCGTATTTGCGATGACCTTCGCTGCCACTCCCTGCTTGTCGGAGATGAGCTTGAGCAAAACCTTGAGCAGTTCGACAGCGGCGGCCGTGCCTTCGGGCACGTGGGTGTGCTTGGGCGGATGCGGCATGTCGGCCTTCGGTAGAGCGAGGGCGGCATTAACCGCTTCGACGATGGCTGTACCCGAGGCGGAGCGCTCCCAGCCCTTGGGGATGGTGCGCAGGCGTCCGAGGGCTTCGTTATCCTTCGGCTGCTGCTGGGCGATTTCGTAGATCGCATCGTCCTTCAAGACGCGTGAACGCGGCACATTGCGACTGCGGGCTTCCCGCTCGCGCCATGCGGCGACGAATTTCAGGATGGCAAGTTCGGTCGGCTTGCGCAGGCGGGCTTTAAGCCGCTGCCATGCGTCGTCCGGGTGCAGGTCATAGGTGGACGGGTTTTCGAGGATCGCCATTTCCTCGGTCAGCCACAAGGCACGGCCTTCGCGATCCAACTGCTCTTTCAGGAACAGATAGACGTCCCTGAGATGGGTGACGTCGGCCAGCGCATAATCGAGCTGCTTTTCCGAAAGCGGCCGGCGGCTCCAGTCGGTGAAGCGGGATGACTTGTCGATATGGACGTTCTTGATGCGGCTGACGAGCTGGTCATAGGAGACGCTGTCGCCGAAACCGCAGACCATAGCGGCAACCTGCGTATCGAAGATCGGATTCGGCACCAGCTTGCCGAGGTGATGGACGATTTCGATATCCTGCCGTGCGGCATGGAAAACCTTCACCACCGCGGAGTTCGCCATCAGCTCGAAGAAGGGCGCAAGATCAAGCCCTTTTGCCAGCGGATCGACGAGAACCTCCAGGTCCGGGCTTGCCATCTGGATGAGGCAGAGTTCCGGCCAGAACGTCGTTTCCCTCAGAAACTCCGTGTCGATGGTGATGAAATCCGATTGCGCCAGCTTGGCGCAGGCGTCTTGAAGAGCTGCGGTTGTTTCGATCATTGGTCCGTTCACGTGCGGTGTTCAACCTTCCTTTCCCTTTGAGCCGCGCATGTCAAGACCGGGAGAGGCTCGCTAAGGCGTTAGTCCCTGTCATCTTTTTCAGGCGGTGCCGCCAGCCGGTTGAAATAGGCGGATGTGCGCAAAAGGGCGCGGAAGCGGGCATGCCGTTCCGATGGCGGCACGGGCGGCCTTACCCCCATGCGCATGATGGTGAAGATCAGAAAACCGGCAAAGATGACGGACGTATAGGCAAAAAAGGCGCGCGGGCCGAGATATTGGAGCAGTGTGGCGGCGAGCAGCGGGCCGACGATCGCGCCGACCGACCAGAAGAACAGCAGGCCAGCGGCAACCAGCGCATATTGCCCCGGCTTGGCGTGGTCGTTTCCATGTGCCGAACACAGCGAGTAGAGCGGCATGGAAAATGCGCCGAAGAGGAATACGGCAATGATATTGGCCGTCTCGTTCGTGCCTGCACCGAATGAGAGATAACCGCCGGTCAGGATCGAGCCGATCGTTGCCCAGACGATGACGCGCCGCCTGTCCAGCTTGTCGGAGTAAAGACCGAGCGGATATTGCAGCACGACGCCGCCGATGATGCCGGCGCTCATGAATGTCGCGATGGAGGTAATGTCCATGCCGATCTCATGCGCATAGACCGGCCCGATATTGCGGAATGCCGCCATCGAGAGGCCCACGGCGACGACGCCGACGACGGCAAGCGGCGAGATCTGCCAGACCGCCTTGAGATCGAAGGCCACGGCATCCGGCGGGGCAGGGCTTGATTTGTCGGCGACAGAAATAGGCACCAGCGACAATGTCATGGCGATCGAGATGATGGCGAAGAGCGCCTGTCCTTCGATGCCAACCGTTGGAATGAGATATTGGGCGAAGGTAACCGAGCCGAGATCGACGAAGCGATAGATCGACAACGTTCTTGCCCTGTTTTCATTGGTCACCTTCGCGTTGATCCAGCTTTCGACAGTGGCAAACAGGCTGGCGACGGCAATGCCGATCAGGAAGCG
Organism: Agrobacterium sp. Ap1; assembly: GCF_017313375.1. Taxonomy (NCBI): domain Bacteria; kingdom Pseudomonadati; phylum Pseudomonadota; class Alphaproteobacteria; order Hyphomicrobiales; family Rhizobiaceae; genus Agrobacterium; species Agrobacterium sp. Ap1. The sequence continues at coordinate 152,368 of NZ_JAFLMY010000006.1, read as the reverse complement.
CAGCAATGCCCATGCGACCGGATCGATCACCTGAGCCATGACGATAGAGCAGGATGCCCCGATTGCAGCCATTGCGGCGAAGGTGCGGATATGCCCGATCGATCGCAGCAGTCGCGAAACATAAATACAGCCGACTGCGAAGCCGACGCTGTATCCGGCGCCGATCATGCCGATGACCGTGGGTGAGAAACCCTCGGCTGTGCCGCGCAGCGCGATATAGGTTCCCTGAAGCCCGTTTCCGCCGATCAGGATGCCTGCGGTGACGAGAAGGGGCACGAGGGGGCGTATATGGGACATGAGGGGAATCTTTGCGCGGGGGTGTCCGCCAAGCTGTAGCGTGCCGCGCATGTAAACGACAGACCGGAAATGGCTAAAGCAGGGCGCATGATGCGAAAAACTTCGCCGCCTCGGAAATGGTGGTTGGGAAACAATGCCACCCGCCCTTGGCCTCTTTAAAGCAGGCGGGAGCGGGTGGTGGCCGCGGGAGGACCAAGGTTCGAAGGCGGTAATTACGGCCTGATTTCCATATAGACCGACTGGCCGCCATCCTTGTTAAACGCAATCACGTCATAGGATGCCGACGGGTCCTCGCCCATTCCCAGCGAGCCACTCGGCATGCCGGGAACGGCGATGCCGGCAATGTCGGGACGCTCGGCCAGCACGCGGTTGACTGCTTCGAGTGGTACATGGCCTTCGAACACATAGCCGCCTGCTACCGCCGTATGGCAGCTCCAGGCGTCCTCCGGTACTTTGTACCCGGCCTTTAATGCGTCCATATCCTCGACATTTTCCATGCGAAGCGCGATGCCGGATGAGGTAAGCGCTTCGGCCCATGCTTCGCAGCAGCCGCAATAGGGGCTTTTGTAAACCACCATTTCCGCGGCCATGGCGCCGGTGGCAATAAAGGACGCAGCACTCATCAGTGCGAAGGCGAGCGATCTCGCCGCAAATGTCTGTCTGTTCACGATAATCTCCTTGGGATCGGCGAACGAGTGTTTCGGTTCGGGCGGTCAGGCCGCCTGCACGTGATCGATCGGAGATTTTGGAGGAGGTGGGGGAGGTCCGTTACGCAGGGACGAGAAGGCCGCGTCGTCAGTATGGGGGTAGGCAGGTGCAAGAAATACCGGAACGGCAATCTGGCTATCTGGAAGGATCGCGGCCGTAACCGACAGCACCTGGCAGGCTGCAAGGGCGCATCCCGCCTTCGAGCACTGTGTCTCGGCTTGAGGGCCGTCCATCGGCGTATGCCCACGATGCATGGCCAGTTCTGCATAGCTGAGATGGACATGACCCGCTGCCGACTGCGCGCCATAGGCAATAGGTCCGCGCGCCAGAAAAAGCGCGGCCAGAACCATCAGCATGACGCGGGTAAACTTGACCATGGATTTATAATCGCATCGCCGGCCTCGATATTGAAGAGGTGACGAAGGGACATAAGCACGCAGCCCCTTGGCGGCAAGGAGGCCGGCAGATGCCCACTATCATGTGCTAAGCGGCCCTGTCGAAGCATTGCAACCTTGACAAATCGGCCTACCCATGCGCTTTTCGCGCCGATTTTCCATGATTTCGACCGGGCTGCTTCGCATGCCGTAAAAGGTCGTTCAAGCATCAGTCCAGGATAAAAGACATGCATCGTTACCGCAGCCACACCTGTGCAGCCCTCCGCAAGTCGGATGTCGGCTCCAATGTCCGCATCTCCGGCTGGGTCCATCGTGTGCGAGATCATGGCGGCGTTCTCTTCGTCGACCTTCGCGACCATTACGGCATGACCCAGGTCGTCTGCGACCCGGACAGCCCGGCCTTCAAGACGGCTGAGGTCGTGCGCGGCGAATGGGTCATCCGCATCGACGGCACCGTCAAGGCCCGTTCGGAAGACACCGTCAACAAGAACATGGCGACCGGCGAGATCGAGCTCTACGCCAAGGAAATCGAGGTTCTGTCGGCTGCCAAGGAATTGCCGCTGCCGGTCTTCGGTGAGCCAGAATATCCGGAAGACGTGCGCCTCAAGTACCGCTTCCTCGACCTGCGCCGCGAAACGCTGCACAAAAACATCGTCAAGCGCACCCAGATCATCGCCGCCATGCGCCGCGAAATGACGATCGGTGGTTTCACCGAATATTCGACGCCGATCTTGACCGCGTCCTCGCCGGAAGGCGCACGCGACTTCCTCGTGCCGTCGCGTATCCACCCCGGCAAGTTCTTCGCCCTGCCGCAGGCGCCGCAGCAGTACAAGCAGTTGATGATGGTTGCCGGTTTCGACCGCTACTTCCAGATTGCACCGTGCTTCCGCGACGAAGACCCGCGCGCCGACCGCTTGCCAGGCGAATTCTACCAGCTCGACCTCGAAATGAGCTTCGTCACCCAGGAAGAAGTCTGGGAAACGATGGAACCGGTCGTGCGCGGCATCTTCGAAGAGTTTGCCGAAGGCAAGCCGGTCACCAAGGAATTCCCACGCATCCCGTATGACGTCGCGATCCGCAAGTACGGTTCCGATAAGCCGGACCTGCGCAACCCGATCGAAATGGAAGCTGTCACCGAGCATTTTGCCGGCTCCGGCTTCAAGGTATTCGCCGGCATGATCGCGTCGAACCCGAAGGTCGAAGTCTGGGCGATCCCGGCCAAGACCGGCGGTAGCCGCGCATTCTGCGACCGCATGAACGCCTGGGCGCAGCAGCAGGGCCAGCCGGGCCTCGGCTACATCTTCTGGAAGGAAGAAGAGGGCAAGGTTGCCGGTTCCGGTCCGCTCGCCAAGAACATCGGCGAAGAACGCACCGCAGCGATTGCAGCACAGCTCGGTCTGGAGGCAGGCGACGCCTGCTTCTTCGTCGCCGGCGAACCGGAAAAGTTCTACAAGTTTGCAGGCGAGGCCCGTAACCGCGCCGCCGACGAACTGAACCTCTCCAACAAGGACCAGTTCGCCCTGTGCTGGATCGTCGACTTCCCATTCTTCGAATATAACGAAGAAGACAAGAAGATCGACTTCGCCCATAACCCGTTCTCGATGCCGCAGGGCGGTCTCGAAGCACTGGAAAACCAGGATCCGCTGACGATCAAGGCTTACCAGTACGACATGGTCTGCAACGGCTTCGAAATCGCCTCGGGCTCGATCCGTAACCAGCTGCCGGAAGTCATGGTCAAGGCCTTCGAAATGGTCGGCCTGTCGCAGCAGGACGTGGAAGACCGCTTCGGCGGCCTCTACCGCGCCTTCCAGTACGGTGCACCTCCGCACGGCGGTATGGCAGCCGGCGTCGACCGCGTCGTCATGCTCCTGACCGGTGCCAAGAACCTGCGCGAAATCACGCTGTTCCCGATGAACCAGCAGGCACAGGATCTTCTGATGGGCGCTCCCTCGGAAGCCACGCCGACCCAGCTACGCGAACTGGCGATCCGTCCGATCCCGCCAGTGAAGAAAGACTGATTTTCAGTCTTTCGACCCGTCGATTTTCAAGCAAGTTCAACGGCGGCCCTCGGGTCGCCGTTTTGCATAGCTGTGCAATGCGCAGTTGCATTGCTGCATTGCAAAACTGGTTGTGAATTTTAACATTCCCATTGAGGTTTATTTAAACCCTGACAGGCAGTTATCCGGGCATATTCATCTGCCACGGGATTTTTTGACTTGGCCTTTTTCTCTAATCTGCGCATTTCCCATCGTGTGCTGCTGCTCGCCATTCTCGCCTTGGTCGGTATCGTCGCGATCTCGGCAATCTTTCTCGGTCAACGGCAGATCGAGAGGGGATATCGGGCGACAGCGGATGCACTGACGGTAAGACAGGCGGAAGTTTCGATGATGTCCGCGGGCGTAAGCGACAGCCTGCTTTGGGAGCAGTATTTCCTGCTGAACAAGGACATCGTGGCTGTGGAGAAGTTTCAGTCGATGATTGCCGGCGTTCACGCCCGGCTCGACAGACTGAAGTCTTCTGCGACCGGTGAGCTTACTGCCAATCTTGACCGGTTGGGTGAGGGGCTTTCGGCCTATGAGGCCGCCTTTGCGACGCTGGTAAAAGACAATCAGGATCTCGGACTAGACCAGAATAACGGCCTTGAGGGCGCCATGCGCTCCGCCGTGCACTCAATCGAGGATCGCCTTCAGTCTGTCGAGGATGTAGCCATTCGCGCCAGTATGTTGATGATGCGGCGACACGAGAAGGATTTCATCCTGCGTCGAGATGCTGGCTATCTCCAAAAGCATGCAGCAGAGGCGGAGACCTTTACCGTTCTGGTCAAGCAGGCCTTTCGTCCGGGCGCGCAGCGCAGCCGCGTCGTGGATGCATTGGAAGTTTATCGGACGGCTTTCAAGCTCTATGCCGATGGCAGCTTGAAGGAAGCCAAGTCGGAAGCTGACGTGTCTGAAGCCTACCGGGCGCTCGAACCGCAGGTCGCAGCCGTCCGAGCAGCTTATGAGACGCAGCGGGCTGAAACGCTGGCCGAGAACGAGCTGGTTGCGGAACGCAATCTCTTCATCGTCGCAGCACTTCTTCTTGGCGCCATCGCCACTTTGACCGCGGGCGTCTGGCTGATCGGGCGTTCCATTACCGGCCCGGTCGTCGCCATGACGAGAGCCATGCGCAGGCTGGCCGATGGCCAGACGGATATCACCATCCCGGCACTCCACTGTCGCAATGAATTCGGTGCAATGGCTGAGGCACTCGATACCTTCCGTGAGGCTGCGATTGCCAACATGCGGCTTGAGCAGGAGGCCGCGGCGGCGCGTGCAAATGCCGAGGACGAACGCAAGCGCATGCACGAGGAAGCTGAAGCCGAGGCGCGCAGGATATTGCAACAGGCGACACGCGGTCTGGCTGGTGGTCTGCAACGCCTGGCCGAGGGGGATCTTTCATTCACACTCTCCGAGCCTTTTGCTCCCGATTTCGAAGCGCTGCGCAGCGACCTCAACCAGACCGTGGCACGCCTTGCAGATGTGATGACGGAGATCGCCCATGCCAGCGGCTCGATAGAAGGCGGAAGCCGCGAAATCGCGGGCAGTGCCGATGATCTTTCCCGCCGCACGGAACAGCAGGCGGCTTCGCTTGAGGAAACCGCGGCGGCTCTGGATGAGATCACCGCCAATGTCGGCAATTCGTCGCGCCGCTCGCAGGAGGCACATGGCCTTGCAAGCGAGGCGAACAAGGCGGCGGAGCATACGCGGGGCCTCGTCTCGGATGCGCTACAAGCCATGCGGCGTATCGAAGGATCCTCCGCAAGGATTTCCGGTATCATCGGGGTGATCGATGAAATTGCTTTCCAGACCAACCTCTTGGCGCTGAACGCCGGTGTCGAGGCGGCAAGGGCAGGGGATGCAGGTCGCGGCTTCGCAGTCGTGGCGCAGGAGGTGCGGGCACTCGCCAGCCGCTCGGCCGATGCCGCACGCGAGATCAAGCAGCTCATTCAGATTTCGGCGGACGAGGTGAAGGATGGTGTCCGTTCCGTGCGTGATACCGGCGAAGCACTGACCGGTATCAGCAGCCGCATCGAGGCGATCAATGTTCAGGTCGAGGCGATAGCGGTTTCCGCTCGGGAACAGTCGGTTGGGCTGGGGGAGATCAACAGTGCCGTCAATCTGCTCGATCAGGGCACGCAGCAGAACGCGGCGATGGTCGAGGAAAACAATGCTGCCAGTGCGCTTCTGATGACCGAGGCACAGCGGCTGCGCGAACTCGTCGGCATGTTCCGCCTGACGCCCAAGCAGCAAATGGATCGGCGTCTCGACAGCCGCGCCGCCTGACCGTATCCAAGTCTCCGGCGAAGTTCAGACTGTTCGAAATACTCGTTCGGGCAGGAGCGTATGTATTGCTGCAGTTTTGCCATAGTTTCTGCCACAATTAAGGCAGTTAAAAATGCGGAACCATCTCATCCCGACCGGGTTGTTACTGCCAGCAGAAGCAAGGGAGAAACAACATGCGTAAGTTCCTGCTGGCCGTGTCCGCGGCCTCGATGGCTTTTTCCGGTGTGGCTTTCGCCCAAACCACCGTGATCACCCAGGATCCGGTGACCACCAATTCCACGGTCGTGCTGCCCGGTGAAGTCCGTACCTATGTAATGGAACAGCCGATCGAATCCGTGCCTTACGAGGGCGATGTACTGGTAGGGCGGGTATTGCCCGATACGGTCGAAGTTCGCCCGGTTCAGGGCTATGACAATTACGGTTACACCATCGTCAATGAGCGACGTGTGATCGTCGATCCCCAGACCCACACGGTGATCCAGGTTCTCGAGTAAAATCGATAATACCGTTTCAGATTGAACGGAAATCAAAGCCCGGAAGGTTGAAGCCTTCCGGGCTTTGTCATTTTTTGTTGCTGCTTCTCGCAGCCGCGTCTAAACAGCACACACCACAAGGACTCGGGTGAAACTCCCGGGTGGCTCTTCCGGCCGCCGATCCGCCGGACAACGCAAAGCATCAGCCGTTTTCACACCCCGGATATTTCCTGCGGCGATGCGCGAATGTGTGCGATTTTCCATGACAAGTTTGACCAATTACCGCCGCGAGTGGTTTTCCAACATCCGTGGCGATGTCCTTTCCGGCGTCGTCGTCGCTCTGGCCCTTATCCCGGAAGCTGTCGGTTTTTCCGTGATTGCCGGTGTCGACCCGAAGGTCGGTCTCTTCGCTTCCGTAGCGATCGCCTGCACCACCGCCATTACCGGCGGTCGCCCTGCGATGATTTCCGCCGCAACCGCAGCAACGGCCGTCCTTATGGGGCCGCTGGTGAAGGAGCACGGCATCGAATATCTGTTTGCCGCAACGCTCCTGATGGGCGTGCTGCAGATCATCGCCGGCATGCTGAAGCTCGGCCGGTTGATGCGCTTCGTCTCCAAGTCGGTCATGACAGGCTTCGTCAATTCGCTGGCGGTCCTCATCTTCACAGCGCAGCTGCCGCAGCTGATCGGGGTTCCCGCAGTCACCTATCCGCTGATCGCGCTGGCGCTGGCGGTCATCTATCTCTTTCCCTATCTGACCAAGGCCGTGCCATCGCCGCTTGTCGCTATCGTCGTCGTGACGATCGTGACGTTGAGTTTTGGCATCGATGTCCGGACAGTTGCCGATCTCGGCGAAATGCCGACCGCCTTGCCGGTCTTTGCGCTTCCCATGGTGCCGCTGACATTCGAGACGCTGCAGATCATCTTCCCCTATTCGCTGGCGCTTGCTGCGGTCGGATTGCTGGAGTCATTGCTGACCGCGCAGATCGTCGACGATATGACCGATACGGTCAGCAGTAAGAGCCGCGAATGCGTCGGGCAGGGCACGGGCAATATCGTCTCCGGTCTGTTCGGCGGCATGGGGGGCTGCGCAATGATCGGTCAGTCGGTAATCAATGTCTCTTCGGGCGGCCGCGGACGTCTCTCCACCTTCGTTGCCGGTGCCTTCCTGCTGATCCTGCTTCTGGTCCTTGATGATGTCCTGCGCATCGTGCCGGTCGCGGCGCTGGTGGCGATCATGATCATGGTGTCGATCGGCACCTTCTCATGGAAGTCGATCGTCGATCTGAAGCGCCATCCCGGTACATCGTCCATCGTCATGCTGGCGACAGTTGCCGTCGTGCTTTTCACCCATGATCTGTCCAAGGGCGTGATCGTCGGCGTGCTGCTGTCGGGCGTGTTTTTCGCCGGCAAGGTGGCGCGTATGTTCAAGGTGTCGTCCAGGCTGGAGGACGCCACGCGTATCTATGAAGTCGAAGGACAGATCTTCTTCGCCTCGACCCACTCCCTGCTTCAGGCCTTCGATTTTGAAGAGAAACTCGAGCGTGTGGCGATCGACGTCAGCCGCGCTCATCTCTGGGATATTTCAGCGGTCGAGGCACTCGACCAGATCGTCCTGAAATTCCGCCGCCGGGGTGCCGAGGTCGAGGTGAGGGGAGCCAATGAGGCCAGTGCCAGCATGATCGATCGCTTCGCTCTCCACGACAAGGAACATGCCTCTCTCGCGCCATCTCCGGCGCACTGACGGAAAAAGCCCGGCAGTCACCTGCCGGGCTTTTCGATTTCCGAGGCGATGATATCAGTCGTTCGCCTTCACCGTCACGCCAAGCACCTGCGGCAGTGTGTTCGGGGCGCCCATGCCGGCACCGAGGATCATCGGGAAGGGAACCGGGCTCGGCGGCTGGGCGGTGATCGTCAGGCTGCCGGGGTTGTCCAGGTAGGTGTTGACCGCCTGGCTGAGCGCGTTCTGCAATTCCGGAATGTTGTACTGGGCAAGCACGATCGGTGTCATCGCCTTGATCATCTGGGCGAGCTGGTCGCCGCTCGTGCCCTGCTGCTTGCCGACGACATCCAGTGCCTTTTCGGTAATACCGTCGTCCGCGAAACTGATCATCGCGCTGTTGAAGGTCAGGCGCTGCATCAGGCCGAGCATGGCAAGATTGGCGGCCTGTTCTGCCTGCTCCTTGTTCGGATTGGCTTCCATCGCACGTGCCGTCTCATTGGCGGAACGAACGAAATCGAGCGTGTAGCCGGAGAGGCTGAATGCCATGTCGAGCCTGCCGATATTGGCGAAGTCGAACGCATATTCCTCGATTGCCAGCGTGCCGGGTTCCAGGTCCCAGCTTCCGGCCATGCTGACCTTGCCGTCGAGCGACGTGATGCCGAGATCGGAGATCGTCTGTTTCGTCGCCGGATCGTCGATCGTGGCAAGATCAGCCTTGATGTCCGCGACCTGCAGATCGAAGCTGATTTTCTTGTCGTCGTCCGAGACGTCGGTGGTCAGCTTTGAGGATCCGATCGATGCGACGGTCTTGCCGTCGACCTTGATCGCCATCGGGCCGGTCGTCGCCTTGTCGTAGAGCAGTACCGAGTCCAAAGAATTGCCGGTCGTGTTCGCCGGCACGGTAACGCCGCTCATGACGATGTCGGAGGCGCTGATCTCGGTCTTGTCCTGTCGCAGGTCGACATTCTCGAATGTCACGGTCTCGATCGAGTAACCGCCGGCATCCTCTTCCACGCCCTCCATCTCGATCGTGCCGAGCGGCAGGCTGCCCTGGCTGGCGCCGGCTTCGAAACGGCTGTTGCGAAGCGTGACGTTGGAACCGTTGACCTCCACGGAACCCGGCACGATGCCTTCGCCCTGCTGCATGTAGAGAGCGCTGTTGAGCTTCTTGACCAGATCGTTTCCATCGAGCGCCAGGGCAGGTGTGCCGAGTGCAATGAGGGTCGTTCCGGCTGCAAGCAGCCTGATTGTGGAAGAATAACGCATGAAAAGCCTCCTGCGGCAAAAAACTGCCCGTGAAATCAATCGCATTTATAGGTCTGGCGGATGAAACGTCCATCGCTTTGTGACGAAGGGCTTGAGCCATTTTTGTGACGCCCTTATCAAAGCGTTAGTTTCTCCACAGGCTGATATCCCCGGCTTTGTTGCTGAAAACCGGGCTTTGAGCTAGTCAAAGCCCATGGGACAGATCGTGAATCCGCCCGGCGACGACGGCGGCGACAATATTTTACCGGTGGACCTCAAGGCAGCGCTCGAAGAGCGCTATCTCGCCTATGCGCTGTCCACCATCATGCACCGCGCGCTGCCGGACGTCCGTGATGGACTGAAGCCGGTCCATCGCCGTATCGTCTATGCGATGAGCGAGATGGGCCTCCGGCCGAACACCGCCTTCCGCAAATGCGCCAAGATCGTCGGCGAAGTGATGGGTAACTATCATCCGCACGGCGACCAGTCGATCTACGACGCGCTGGCGCGCCTGGCGCAGGATTTCTCGCTGCGCTATCCGCTGGTCAACGGCCAGGGCAATTTCGGCAATATCGACGGCGATAGCCCCGCCGCCATGCGTTACACCGAAAGCAAGATGACGTCGGTGGCCGAACTCATGCTGGAAGGGATCGATCAGGACGCCGTCGATTTCCGCGACACCTATGACGAAAGTAATTCGGAGCCGACGGTTCTTCCAGGCGCTTTTCCGAACCTGCTCGCCAATGGCGCAACGGGGATCGCGGTCGGCATGGCGACGTCCATCCCGCCGCATAACGCCCACGAGCTTTGCGACGCGGCACTCCACCTGATCCGGCATCCGGATGCGACGGTCGAGAAGCTGGTCGATTTCGTGCCCGGCCCGGACCTGCCGACCGGCGGCATCATCATCGACAGCCGTGAATCGATCATCGAGAGCTACAAGACCGGCCGCGGTGGTTTCCGCGTCCGTGCCAAGTGGGAAGTGGAAGATCTCGGCCGCGGCGGCTACCAGATCGTCGTCACCGAAATTCCCTATCAGGTGCAGAAGTCGCGTCTGATCGAAAAGATCGCCGAACTGCTGATCGCCCGCAAGCTGCCGCTGCTCGACGATATCCGCGATGAATCAGCCGAAGACGTGCGCATCGTCATCGTGCCGAAGAGCCGTACCGTCGATGCGACGCTCCTGATGGAATCGATGTTCAAGCTGACCGAGCTTGAAAGCCGCATTCCGCTCAACATGAACGTTCTGTCGATGGGCCGCGTGCCCAAGGTCATGGCGCTGAACGAGGTGCTGATCGAATGGCTGGCGCATCGCAAGGACGTGCTCGTTCGCCGCTCGCGTCATCGTCTGGCCGCGATCGACCGGCGCTTGGAGATCTTGGGCGGCTTGCTGATCGCCTATCTCAACATCGACGAAGTGATCCGCATCATCCGCGAAGAGGATGAGCCGAAGCCGGTCATGGTCGAGCGCTGGTCTCTGACCGATCTCCAGGTGGAATCGATCCTCAACATGCGGCTGCGCAATTTGCGCAAGCTCGAGGAATTCGAGATCCGAACCGAGAACGACAAGCTGACCAAGGAAAAGGCAGACATCGAGGCACTGCTCGCATCCGACGACAAGCAGTGGCGGATGATCGAGGTCGAGATCCAGGACGTCAAGAAGACCTATGCCAAGGCGACCGAGCTCGGCCGCCGCCGCACCCAGTTCGCCGAAGCGCCGGAAGCCGACATCGAAGCCATCCAGCAGGCGATGATCGAAAAGGAACCGATCACCGTCATCATCTCGCAGAAGGGCTGGATCCGCGCGCTCAAGGGCCATGTGGCCGATACGTCGGGTCTCACCTTCAAGGAAGGTGACGGACCGAAGATCGCTTTTACGGCCCAGACGACCGACAAGCTTCTTCTCGTCACGACCGGCGGCAAGGCTTACACGCTTGGTGGCGATAAGCTGCCGGGTGGCCGCGGTCACGGCGAACCGATCCGCATCATTGTCGACATGGAAAACGATCAGGACATCCTGACCGCCTTTGTCCACGATGCAAGCCGCAAGATGATCATCGCCTCGACGGCGGGCTATGGCTTCGTCGTTGCCGAAAGCGAGATGGTCGCCAATACCCGAAAGGGCAAGCAGGTGATGAACGTCGGCATGCCCGACGAGACGAAGCTCGTCGTGCCTGTGTCCGGTGACCACGTGGCGATTGTCGGCGAAAACCGCAAGATGGTGGTCTTCCCGCTGGAGCAATTGCCGGAAATGACCCGTGGCAAGGGCGTTCGCCTGCAGCGCTACAAGGATGGCGGCATTTCCGACATCAAATGCTTTGCCATGGACGCCGGTCTTTCCTGGGAAGACAGCGCCGGCCGCGCGTTCAATCGCACCAAGGAAGAACTTCTGGAATGGATGGGCGATCGCGCTTCGGCCGGACGTACCGTTCCCAAGGGTTTTCCACGCAGCGGTAAATTCGCCGGCTGATGTGAGGTCACTGAAATCTGGCGCCGTTCATCCTTCCTGATGGGCGGCGCTTTTAGTGTCTGGCCAGTTCCTTGAGTGCCGTGAGATAGTTTCTCATCGCGGTTCCATGCGTCAGCGAAAAGGATCTCGCGGCTTCGCTATCGTCGCCATTCGGTGCGGTGAATTCGATATGAACCTGATCGGAACGGATCTCGACGCGATCCCCTTCCTTCCAGCCTAGCTTATCAAGATGCTCCTGCGGCAACATGATGCCGCACCTGTCCCCGATCCTCTGGATCGTCACTGTCTCGCCCATGCCGCCCTCCACGGATTGAAGTGAGACGATATCATGTTTTCAGGGCAAGCGATATCGTCTCGGCTGAGGCCGAAGTTACGCGGGGTAGGGAACGCAGTGGTCGCGGAGAAAACGAGTTGCGCCTTCTTCGTCAATCTCTCCCGCGGCAAGCGAGAGGACGAAGGAGATGATGTCTGCCTGTGTGGCCTCGATCAAATAACCATTGATAAGAAGGAAGGTGAACGCTGCAAGATAAGCAATGCGCTTGTTGCCGTCTGAGAAAGGATGATTGCGTGCCAGGCCATAAAGATAGGCCGCGGCGAGCACGAATATGTCGTCTTCCCCATAGTCGTGTTTGTTGATGGGGCGTGCGAGGGCCGCCTCCAAGCCATTCTCATCTCTCAGGCCAGGTAGTCCGCCATGCTCTGCGATTTGTTCATCATGGATGATTTCTATCGCCGGGCGCGACAGCCATTTGAAGGCTGTCATTTCGCCAGTTCCCTAAGGGCAATACGATATTTTTCCATCCCGATACGAGCAGCCTTCAATTGCTCGGCGAGGTCTGCTTGTTCCGGCATAAGCTGGATGCCTCCGTCTTGTTCACGGATTTCGACACTATCGCCCGCCTTCAAGCCCAGCCGATCAAGGATCTCCTTGGGGATGATGACGCCTTCGGAATTGCCGATCTTTCGAATGGTCGTGTTCATGGCCGATCCTCATGTTCTAACGCTGTTATAACATGAGACTGGTTGCCCGGCAAATTGCTCAGGAGAGACGCAGGCGCTGGTTGCCGCGCCGCATCTGCCAGAGTGCGTGGCTGATCAGCGAAAGGATCAGGATCGCTCCGCCCAGCATCGTCCTTGCCTCCATTTCCTCGGCAAAGATCATCCAGACCCAGATCGGTGCGAGGACCGTTTCAAGCAGGTAGCACATGCCGACTTCAGCGCCGGTCAGATATTTCGGGCCGGTCGCGAGGCACCAGAAGGCGATCGGCAACATCACCAGCCCGTCGAGCAGAACCCAGAAGGGTGAGGGGACAGACGTCAATCCGTCCGGCGGCATCATCGCCAGGCCGACGATTGCGGGGATGATGGTCGCGGCGAGCGGCACCAGTCCCAGATCGACCTTCGTCTTGCGCCCGATGCTTATCGCGCCTGCAAGCAGAAGCGTAGTTGTCAAGGCGAGCATATTGCCAAGCAAATCGCCGCCGGACAGGCCGCCGGAGACGATGATCCCAACCCCGACGATCATCGCGATCATGGTTATCCATGTCGATCGTGAAAGGCTTTCGCGGAGCAGCAGCCAGCCGAACAGCGCGGCGAACATCGGTGTGAAGGCGACGATGAAGACGACATTCGCCGTTGTTGTGTTGAAGACGGCGCCAAGGAAGGTGATTGTCGAAAACCCGTAGAAAAGACCGGCAAGCAGGCCTGCCTTTCCGGGGCGAAGGACGGGATTGCTTGGTTGAAGCCGGTAGAGCAGGGCCCAGATGAGAACGCCCAGCGCGAAAGTCGAAAGCGAGCGTAGCGCCAGTGTCTGCCAGAGCTCTCCGCCGCCCAGCCGCACCAGCGGCACGTCGGAAGAGAGCGCAATGCCTCCGGTAATGGTCAGCACAAGCCCGCGGCGATGGTTGCTCATCGACAACCGCTAGTCGTCGCTATCTGTCGTCGGAGGAAGCGACCGCTCCCACCCGCGCGCCATCAGCTGTTCCTGCGGCTGATAGCGGGTCTTGTAATCCATCTTCGGCGATCCCTTGACCCAGTAGCCGAGGTAGACATGCGGCAGACCGAGCGAACGTGCGCGGTTGATGTGATCGAGGATCATGAAGGTCCCGAGCGAACGTTTTTCGTATTTCGGGTTGAAGAAGGAATAGACCATCGAAAGCCCGTCGCTCATCATGTCGGTGAGCGCGACGGCAATCAATTCTCCCTGCGGCTGTTTGCTGAGACCGGATCCCGGCTCGCGGATCCGGTATTCGATCAGCCGCGTGTTGACATGCGTGTCTTCCACCATGATCGCATAATCGAGGGCGGACATGTCCGACATGCCGCCATGCTGGTGGCGGTCGTCCAGATAGCGTCGGAACAGCGCGAACTGCTCGGTCGACGGTTGGGCCGGCTGAACGGTGGCGATTAGGTCGCGATTTGCCGACATGACGCGTTTCATCGAACGCGTCGGCTCGAACTCACCTGCAAGTATGCGCACCGACACACAGGCGCGGCAGGCCTCGCAGGCTGGTCGGTAGGCGATGTTCTGTGATCGGCGGAAGCCACCCTGTGTCAGGAGGTCATTCATTTCCGCTGCACGGGGGCCGACGAGGTGGGTAAACACCTTCCGTTCCATTTCACCCGGAAGATAAGGACAAACTGCCGGAGCCGTCAGATAAAACTGCGGGGAAGGCGTTGTCTGGGTATTCATGGAGGTATGGCCAATCCCGTCATGGAGTGAGAAATGTCATACCATGGCGCATAAATGGAAAACGTCAACCATGCGCTTTTCGGGGCCTGGTTTTAAGCGCGGCCAGTCACCAAAATCGGATAACCGGCCGCACCTGGAGTAGTGGTCAGGATGTCCTGACGATGACCGTTCCGAGCAGCATGTCATGCACCAGCCGCGACCTTTCGGTGAACAGGCCGACAAGCAGGATAAGCGGTGTCAGGATCGAGTTGATCAGCCAGAACAGCACCGTGTGGACCATTGCCGTCATGAAATCCAATCGCCTCCCATCGGTCCGCATCAGTGTGATACCCATGGCGCGCATGCCGGGCGAGGCTTGCGACGGGCCGCCCAGCGTCATGCCGAAATAAAGAAGCGCCACGATGACGAACAGCGCCGGATAGAGCATGAAGCCGAGGCCGAGCGTGATGATGCCGAGAAAGAAGACGATCACCGCCGCCGGAATGCAGAGCAGAAGCACGATCAGATAGTCGAGAATGAAGGCGAACACCCGGCGTGAAAGAACGCCGCTATAGGCGCGCCAGTCTTCCGGTGCGGCATAGGTCGGGTTCGGGTCGAGGCTCATTGATACTCAGTCTCCTGTTTCTCCCCAATCATATGGGGAGAAGTTGCAACCTTAGCAAGTCTCGGCGCAAATGCCCGGTCTCAGCCCTTGGCTAGCTTTTTGGCCACGTCGACGGCGAAGTAGGTGAGGATACCATCGCATCCTGCGCGCTTGAAACAGAGAAGCGTTTCCATCATCACCCGGTCGCCATCGATCCAGCCGTTCATGGCAGCCGCCTTGATCTGCGCGTATTCACCGGACACCTGATAGGCATAGGTCGGAAGGCCGAAGGCTTCCTTCACCCGCCAACAGATATCGAGATAGGGAAGGCCGGGCTTGATCATCATCATGTCGGCACCTTCCTCGACGTCTAGTGCGGCGTCGCGCAGCGCCTCGGTGCCGTTGGCCGGAGAGATGTAATAGCTGTTCTTGTCGCCCTTCAGCAGGCCGCCGGTATTGATTGCCTCACGATAGGGACCGTAGAAGCCCGATGAGAACTTCGTCGCATAGGACATGATGCCGACATCCTGATGGCCTGCCGCATCCAGGCCGCGGCGGATGGCGCCGATGCGGCCGTCCATCATTTCCGACGGTGCGATGATGTCGGCGCCCGCATCCGCCTGCATGACGGCGGCCTTCACCACGTGATCGACGGTCTCATCATTGACGATGATGCCTTCGCGGAGAATGCCGTCATGGCCGTGGCTGGTGAACGGGTCGAGCGCCACATCAGTGATCAGGCCAATATTAGGCACGGCCTTCTTGGTCTCGCGAATGAACCGGTTCATCAGGTTGTTGGCATCGAGGATATGCGAGCCGGTCGGATCGCGCAGTTCCATCTCGATGTCCGGGAACGGAGCGATGGCCGGAATGCCGAGATCAGCCGCTTCCTTCACCGCTTCTACCGCCTTGTCAACGCTCATCCGGTTGACGCCCGGCATGGCCGCCAGCGGCTCGGAAATGCCGGTGCCGTGGGTGATGAAGATCGGCCAGATCAGATCGTCGACGGTCAGCCGGTTTTCCTGCACCATGCGGCGGACCCAGTCCGCCTTGCGATTGCGCCGCATCCTGCGGTGGCCGGTGATCTCGTCGACGAGGTGCGTCTTATCCATGACGGTGTCTCCATTATTTTTGTTGGCCGGTCCTTAGCATGCGACAAGTTGTTTATGAATGGTCAGGATCAAGCATTGCTGCCATGCGTGTGGCTGGCGGCTGGCCTGATGCGCCTATATATCGATGTCCATGGAACCTGAATCACCCACGACGCCACGGCGCACGCTGACTGAGCTCCTGTTCGTCTTCTTCATGAGGATGATTGCCGCCACCTGTTTCTGGTTCGGCATGCAATATTGGGCGATGCTCGTCGGGTATTCGCTCGAAGGCAGGGCTCGCTTCGATCTGCTGGACTTGCCTTGGCGAGTTACCGCTCCGGCTCTTGCTGTTCTTTTCCCGGTTGCTTCTCTTGGTTTGTGGCTTGCCGTGCCCTGGGGCGCTGTCCTGTGGACAATGGCGGCTATCATCCAAATTCTCATGTATGTCGTCTGGCCCGAAATTTTCGGCGAGAACCATCTTGTCCCGCTTCTGAACGTTCTTGTGGCCAGCCTTTATGTCGTATTTCGTCTCGCATTATGGCTGGAAGGCAGGCGCAAAGAGGAGAAGGTAAGGATTGATTCACCTTGATCCTAAAGGCATTTAGCTCGAATTTTAGTGATTTTTTTGAGCTAAGATATTGATTTGTATAGGCAGAAAAACTGCGGGGAAGGTCTTCGCCACAGTGCCGACAAAATCCGAAAATGCCGGTAGGCTTTTGTTAAGCAAGTGTTTTAAGTCGAATTTTATGCGCATTCGATAGGGTCTGTCTCAAGGCGGGAACAAACAAACACACCGCCAAACAAAACAGTGAGGCAGTTATGATGAACACGAAGCTCAAGCCGCAGGCACCGGCAGTCGCAGATCCGCACGAAGACACGATCCGTGGACTTTACATGGAATCGCTGCACCTGGTGGAACGTCTCCACCGCCGTCTCCTCGACGTCATCAAGGACGAGTTCGACCGTCAGGGTCGCGACGACGTCAACGCCGTTCAGGCTCTTCTTCTCTTCAACATCGGCAATTCCGAACTGACGGCCGGTGAACTCCGCTCCCGCGGCTACTATCTCGGCTCCAACGTTTCCTACAACGTCAAGAAGCTGGTCGATCTGGGCTTCATCAACCACGCCCGTTCGCGCATCGACCGCCGTTCGGTTCGCATCAGCCTGACGCCTGCTGGCCAAGAAATCGCCGAAACCGTCGCGAAGCTTTACGAGCGCCACATCGGCTCGATCGAAAAGGTCGGCGGCATCGGCGAAGGCGAATTCTCACAGATGAACCGCCTGCTGCAGCGCCTGGATCGTTTCTGGAACGACTCGATCGCTTACCGGATGTAATCGGACCGGAACCGCGATCTGCCTTTAAACCACTAAGGGCTTGGCGTTCCCCATTGCCTCCAGTCATGCGGTAACGCACAAAAGCAAACCGGAGCGTAAGGCCTACGCTCCGGTTTGCTCGTTTTATATCCGGAAATGGTGGAGAGTTCAGCCGCCGATGGCCTTGATGTGGGTCAGGTCCACAATCACTTCCTGCCAGCCTGTCGGACGATATCCGCGGACTTTGTCAGGCCATTCGCAAATACCGTCTTCGTTGACGTAACCGACCCACTGAGCGCTCTCAAGATGATCGAACAATAGAAAGACCAGCTTGTTTGGAATGAGAGTGTTTACCGGCTTCCACTGCATTTAATTTCTCCACCCCTATATTTATAAGTCATAGAATTTATTGCTGTCGCCTTGCTTGAAACTGGCGCTTTGTTGCGAAAATTGCTCGCTCGAGCGATTGCTCGTGCCGAGGGTGATTCTTCAATGGTCGCCTGTTTTGCGGAAAGCGATTAAAAGGGCAAGACTGTAAAATGGGCGCGCACGCTTGATGCTCCTGTGTCGGGTGCCTCCAGGCTACGGCGAATTTCCTGGCCAAACGAAGATCCAGCCAGTTGCCACATGCGCCCAACCGATGGGTGATTTTTTGCGTTTGCGATACGGCAGAAAAGTCACAGCGCAACACAGGCTTGTGACCCTTCGCCTGGTGACACGAATTGGCCATATTGCTATGGGACCGGGCATGTTCAAGCAATCGGTAAAAAAGGGGCTTTGCCGATTGAGGCAGAGCGGGCCGAAAAGGGCACCTGCTTGGCTTTTGCGCCTTTTTAACCATATCCCTGTAGCGCTGTTCTGTTGACCGGGATCAGATGGATTGAATGATGTCGAAGAAAATCGGACTTGAAGTTTTGTCTCGCCGCGCGCTGCTGCGGTCTGCTGTTTCGGCAGGTGCCGCGGCATTGGCCGCACCGGCGCTTGCACAGAGCCCGATTGATTCCCTCATCAATGCCCCGCGGCGCGGCAGTTGGGACGATCAGTTCGATGCGCGGGGCTCGCGCACTGCTGTTGGTGTTGTCTCGAACAACCCGATCCTGGGCACCGAAGGTCCTGCAAATATCCAGCAGGCAATTTACACCTACCAGTCGATCGTTTCCAACGGTGGCTGGCCGGAAGTGCGTCCGTCGACCCGCCTGCAGCTCGGCGTCGCCGATTCGAGCGTTCAGCAGCTTCGCCAGCGCCTCACCATTTCCGGAGACCTTGACGAGGGTGCAGGCATGTCGACGGCTTTCGACAGCTATGTCGATGGCGCCGTGAAACGTTTCCAGGCTCGGCACGGTCTCCCGGCAGATGGTGTACTTGGCGAATTCACTGTGAAGGCGCTCAACGTTCCGGCACAGACGCGATTGATGCAGTTGCAGACCAACCTCGTGCGGCTTCAGTCCATGTCAGGTGATCTCGGCCAGCGTTATCTCATGGTCAATATCCCCGCCATGTATATAGAGGCCGTAGAAAACGACCGTGTTGCCCTGCGCACCAATGCCGTTGTTGGCCGTATCGACCGTCCGACCCATGCGATTAACTCCAAGATCTATGAAGTAATTCTCAATCCGTACTGGACAGCACCTCGCTCGATCGTCGAGAAAGATATTGTCCCGTTGATGCGCAAGGACCCGACCTACCTGACCCGCAACCAGATTCGACTGTTCGACGGTCGTGGCCAGGAAGTGGCGCCGGAAACCGTAGACTGGAACGCACCCAAGGCACCAAACCTGATGTTCCGTCAGGATCCAGGCAAGATCAATGCCATGGCTTCGACCAAGATCAACTTCCATAACCCGAACAACGAATATCTGCATGATACGCCGCAGCAGGGCCTGTTCAACAAGCTGATGCGTTTCGAATCCTCCGGTTGCATGCGCGTCCAGAACGTTCGCGACATGATCACCTGGCTGCTGCGTGATACGCCAGGTTGGTCGCGTCAGGAGATTGAACGCGTCATCTCGACCCGGCAGAACAATCCGATCAAGCTCGCCCAGGAAGTGCCTGTCTATATCGTCTACATCACCGCATGGTCGGCCAAGGACCGTGTTGTCCAGTTTCGCGACGACATCTACCAGAAGGATGGCAATCAGGAACTGGCGCTGCAGACGACCACGGGCATTGAACAGCGGCAAGGGGCGCTCACCGAAAGTGACATGCTGCCGCAGTAAAGTGACGGAAATATCTTGATGAAAGGCCGGGTCGTATTGCCCGGCCTTTTTACGTTGCCACGATCGCAGCAACCAATTCGACCGCTCCGTTTTTCTATTGTTTGCAGTTGAGGCGGCGCTAATCTGAAGCTTCCGATGGGTGCGGAGACCGCGGATTAACAGATGCCTGTTGCTTGCCGCAGGTGTTGCCGTGGCGCCAGCCGCCTCGTTGCTGAAATGTCCCTCGGTTGCGGCCCGCTTTGCCCGTGCCTCCTTTTACGTCGATCCCATGTCGAACTTCGAAGACCAGAACCGCTCTCTCGCCAGCGTATTCAGCGTTATCCGCAACGTTTACCTTCCCTCCGGGCTGAAGAGCCTGACATTTCTTCGACCCCGCTCTGACGTCGAATACTTTCTGGGTCGATCTCAAGGCGATCGATCTTTCGGCCGATACGGGCAAGGTCATTGAGGCCCGATCTCGGCTCAAATCAGGATCACATCTATTCGAGCAATGTTACAAAGAGTTTCAAGCCGACGCCCGCTTTCCAGTTTCTCGGCCTTGAAGCCTGAATGAATGGAAAGAGGTGGGATACAGTGTCTCCTACACCGCGCCGGAGCGTGCAAATGTCGCTCTTTGTCTTGCCCTTCAACGGGCAGAGCGCTAAGACGCGTCACACCGCTTTCTTACCTCTCCCAGGAGCCTTGCTCATGTCGAATACCGAAGCATTCTTCTCCCGCCCGCTCGCCGAAACCGACCCGGAAATCTTTGGCGCGATCGAGAAGGAACTCGGTCGTCAGCGTCACGAGATCGAGCTGATTGCATCGGAGAATATCGTCTCGCGCGCCGTGCTCGAAGCCCAGGGCTCGATCATGACCAACAAGTATGCCGAAGGCTATCCGGGCAAGCGCTACTACGGTGGCTGCCAGTTCGTCGATATCGCCGAAGAGCTTGCCATCGAGCGCGCCAAGAAGCTGTTCGGCGTCAACTTCGCCAACGTTCAGCCCAACTCGGGTTCGCAGATGAACCAGGCCGTCTTCCTCGCGCTCTTGCAGCCGGGCGACACGTTCATGGGTCTCGACCTGAATTCCGGGGGGCACTTGACGCACGGTTCGCCGGTCAACATGTCCGGCAAGTGGTTCAATGTCGTTTCCTACGGCGTGCGTGAAGACGACAACCTGCTCGACATGGACGATGTTGCCGCCAAGGCACGCGAACACAAGCCGAAGCTGATCATCGCTGGCGGTACCGCTTACTCCCGCATCTGGGACTGGAAGCGTTTCCGCGAGATCGCTGACGAAGTCGGCGCCTACCTGATGGTCGACATGGCCCATATCGCCGGTCTCGTTGCCGGTGGCCAGCATCCGTCGCCGTTCCCGCACTGCCACGTTGCCACAACCACGACCCACAAGTCGCTGCGCGGCCCGCGCGGTGGTGTAATCCTCACCAACGATGAGGATCTGGCAAAGAAGTTCAACTCGGCCGTATTCCCCGGCCTGCAGGGCGGCCCGCTGATGCACATCATCGCCGCCAAGGCCGTTGCCTTCGGTGAAGCACTGCAGCCCGATTTCAAGGAATACGCAGCCCAGATCGTCAAGAATGCCAAGGCACTGTCGGAGACGCTGGTTGCCGGTGGCCTCGACATCGTTTCGGGCGGTACCGACAACCACCTGATGCTGGTCGACCTGCGTAAGAAGAACGCCACCGGTAAGCGCGCCGAGGCCGCTCTCGGCCGCGGTTACATCACCTGCAACAAGAACGGCATTCCCTTTGACCCGGAAAAGCCCTTCGTCACCTCGGGCATCCGTCTCGGCACGCCAGCCGGCACGACCCGCGGCTTCAAGGAAGCCGAGTTCAAGCAGATCGGCAACTTCATCGTCGAAGTTCTCGATGGCTTGAAGGCTGCCAATTCCGACGAGGGCAATGCAGCCGTCGAAGCTGCCGTTCGTGAAAAGGTCGTCGGCCTGACCGATCGTTTCCCGATGTACCCCTACCTCTAAGGAGAGCAGATGCGCTGCCCATTCTGCGGCTCTGAAGACACCCAGGTTAAGGATAGTCGCCCGGCGGAGGATTTTACCTCCATCCGCCGGCGCCGCATCTGCCCGGATTGCGGCGGTCGTTTCACCACATTCGAACGCGTCCAGTTGCGCGAGCTGATGGTGTTGAAGAAGACCGGCCGCAAGGCGCCTTTCGACCGCAACAAGCTCGTGCGTTCCTTCCAGATTGCGCTTCGCAAGCGGCCGGTGGATGCCGACCGCATCGAACGTGCCGTGTCCGGCATCGTTCGCCGGCTGGAAAGCTCCGGCGAGGCGGAGATCTCGTCCGAGCAGATCGGCTTGCAGGTGCTTGAAGCCCTGAAAAGCCTCGATGACGTTGCCTTCGTTCGTTACGCCTCGGTTTACCGCGATTTCTCCCATGCGGAGGATTTCGAGAAGGTGATCGAGGAGATCAACGCCAAGCTTGCCCGTGATCCGGGGCTGGAATCCGGAGAGGGCGCTTGACGAGCGCAGCCGATGACCGGCGCTTCATGGCAGCCGCCCTGCGGCTGTCGCGATGGCATGCCGGTCTGACGGCAACCAACCCTTCCGTCGGCTGCATCGTTGTTAAGGACGGTGCTATCGTCGGTCAGGCCGTTACCGCAGTTGGCGGCAGGCCCCATGCCGAGACGCAGGCGCTGGCGGTTGCCGGCGAGCGGGCGAGGGGCGCAACGGCCTATGTCACGCTCGAGCCCTGTTCCCATTACGGCCGCACGCCGCCCTGTGCCAACGCCCTGGTTGCCGCAGGTGTCGCCCGTGTCGTCGTTTGCCTCAACGATCCCGACCCTCGCGTTTCCGGTCGCGGCTTCGGCATCCTGCGCGAAGCCGGTATCGTCGTTGAGACCGGGCTGCTGCAGGACGAGGGGCGTCGCGTGCTTTCGGCCTACCTCTCGCGCCAGACGAGGGGATTGCCCTATGTGACTCTCAAGCTTGCAGTTTCCGCCGACGGCATGCTTGGCCGTCGCGGCGAGGAACTGCTGATCACCGGGCCGCAGTCACGCGCCCAGGTGCATATGATGCGCGCCGAAAACGACGCCATTCTGGTTGGTATCGGCACGGCGCTGGTAGACGATCCGGAACTGACGGTTCGCCTGCCGGGACTGGAAAGCCGCTCGCCATTGAGGATCGTTCTCGATCGTCGCCTGGAACTGCCGCTGACGTCCAAGCTGGTGAAGTCAACCAGTACCGTCCCGGTCGTTGCTGTCACGGATCCCTTCTGCGAGACGCATCCGTCCAACGAAGAACGCCTGCGCGCCCTGATGTCTGCAGGCGTCGAAGTCCTGCAGGCGGGCAGCTTGCGTGACCTTCTGGCCAATCTCGCCACGCGCGGAATTTCTTCGTTGATGGTCGAGGGCGGAGCCCGTGTCGGCCGCAGCTTCCTTGAGGCCGGATTGGTCGATCGTCTCGTGCTTGCCCAGTCCGAGCTGGTTGTCGGTGCAGGTGGGATTGAATCACCGGCAACGCCTTCCGATATTCCAGCAGGATTTCAGTGCGTGCGGCAGGAGCGTTTCGGCGCAGACCGCAGCTTCGAATATGAAAGAGGCCTTTGATGTTTACGGGTATTGTCACCGATATCGGCACGGTTTCCGAAATGACTGCTCTGGATGAAGGCGTGAAGCTGCGCATCGCCACCAATTACGACCCGAAGACGATCGATATGGGCGCTTCGATTGCCCATGGCGGTGTCTGCCTGACCGTCACCACGCTTCCCGAAGACGGCAGCAACGAGCGCTGGTTCGAAGTAGAAGCCTGGGAAGAGGCGCTGCGCCTGACGACGATCGCATCGTGGACCAAGGGTACGCGGATCAATCTCGAACGGGCGCTGAAAATCGGTGACGAACTCGGCGGTCACATCGTGTCCGGTCATGTCGATGGCAAGGCTGAAATTCTGGCGGTCGAGGCGGAAGGTGAGGCGGTTCGCATCACCCTGCGTGCGCCTGAAGACCTCGCTCGTTTTGTTGCACCCAAGGGCTCGGTTGCGCTTGATGGCACGTCGCTGACCGTCAATGCCGTCAACGGTACCGATTTCGATATCTTGCTGATCCGCCACACGCTGGCTGTGACCACCTGGGGTGACCGCAAGCCGGGCGATTTCATCAATTTCGAAGTGGACACGATGGCGCGATATGCAGCCCGTCTGGCGGAGTTTCCTGCCAAGGTCTGAGGTCTTTCAGCGTCAGATCGGCTGTGAAAACTGGCGGTGGATTTCCGCAAACTGCGGAGCCACCTCGTCGAATGCCGCGACGACAGCCGGATCGAAATGCTTACCGCTTTCGCCGGTAATGATGTCGACGGCTTCGTTATGGCTCATCGCGGGTTTGTAGACCCGTTCCGATACCAGCGCATCATAGACGTCTGCGACGGCCATGATCCGGCCGGCAAGCGGAATGTCTTCCCCCTTCAAACCGCGCGGATAGCCCGTGCCATCCCATTTCTCATGGTGGCAGTGGGCAATTTCCTTGGCGAGGCTGAGAAACGGATTGCTCGATCCGATATAACGCTCGGCGGTGGCGATTGCCGTGCGGCCGAGATCGGCATGGGTCTTCATGATGTCGTATTCCGCCCGGTCGAGCCGCCCCGGCTTCTGCAGGATGCGGTCAGGAATGCCGACCTTGCCGATATCGTGGAGCGGAGCGGACTTATAGAGCAGGTCGACAAATTCTTCGTCGAGTCCCGTCGTTTCCGGTTCGCGCCGGTTGAGTGCCTCGGCAAGCACGCGGACATAATGTTGCGTGCGACGGATATGGTCGCCCGTCTCGTGGTCGCGTGTTTCGGCAAGTGATGCCATGGCGAGGATCATCGCGTCGCGGGCGCGTGCCGCCTCATCCCGCGCTTCGGCAAGCGAATTGGTCAGTGCCACATTGGCCATCGCCACCGCCGCCGTATTGGCAATACGCTGCAAGCTGTAGACGCTGTCGTCCGGTGGCGTGCCGACGGTTGACCAGTAGGCTCCAATCGCGCCAAACGGATCGCCTGGCCGCAATGGCACCATGGCGAGGCTTTTGACGAAAGTCGGGCGATAGGCATCCTGCGGAATACGAGGGTCCTTGGTGATGTCGTCTATGACGACCACTTCGGAATGCTGCATTGCCCAGCCGGAAATGCAGGCCTCCATAGGAAAACGTTGTCCTTTCCACAGCGGCTTGATGGCGTCTTCATCGACATAATAACAATCGTCCTTGTCGCGCAGGATGAATGCGAGACCATCGGCGCCGATCAGGCGGCGCGCGGATTGCCTGACCACGGTCATGATTTCTTCAAGACCACGGGCCATTGATATGTTCAGCAGCAGGTCGTCCATCTCATCCATTTGGAAGCGGTGCTTTTCCATTATCCACCTGCATCTCTGCGTCGAATAATAGATCTCTAATAAAACGAAGGTGGCAAGAGTGATACGCTTTGTCTGCTTAGTTTAACAGATAATTAATTACTGGCTATGGAGATGATCCGAACCGGGATTGATTAAGTATTGTGGAGCGTCTTGAGACGATCCTATTCCCGGCATGCAGGCCTCGTTCCCGCAAAATCGCTTGCCAAGCGCCTCCGGGCGTGTTTTGACCGCGCCCATGCTAGAAGTCCGCCACTTGCCGGACCGAATACACGTATCTTAAGGTGATCCATGTCGCTCGAAACCGCTCCACACATCCTGATCGTAGAGGCTCGCTTCTATGATGATATGGCCGATGCCCTGCTTGACGGTGCAACTTCGGCACTCAAGGAGGCGGGAGCGACCTACGATGTAATTACCGTTCCCGGTGCGCTGGAAATTCCGCCGACGATCGCCATGGCGCTCGACGCTTCCGAAAACGGCGGCACCGAATATGACGGTTTCGTCGCCCTCGGCATGGTCATCCGCGGCGAGACCTATCACTTCGATATCGTTTCCAATGAATCCTCGCGCGCATTGATGGATCTTGCCGTCTCGGAATCGCTTGCCATCGGCAACGGCATCATGACCGTTGAGAACGATGATCAGGCCTGGGCGCGTGTGCGCCGTTCGGACAAGGACAAGGGCGGCTTTGCAGCCCGTGCAGCACTGACAATGATCGCCGTGCGCGAAAAGCTGAACGGTGCACGCTGATGTCTAACGAAGAAAAGCAGGTCAAGCCGGTCAACCAGCGCGGTGCAGCCCGCCTCGCTGCCGTACAGGCGCTCTACCAGATGGATATCGGTGGTACGGGTGTGCTTGAGGTCGTGGCTGAATATGAGGCCCATCGCCTGGGCCAGGAACTCGACGGCGACACGTATCTCAAGGCCGACCCGTCCTGGTTCCGCTCGATCGTCTCCGGCGTCGTGCGCGACCAGACCAAGATCGACCCGATCGTGCGCTCCTCGCTGCAGGAAGACTGGCCGCTCTCGCGTCTCGATTCGACGCTCCGCGCCATTCTGCGTGCCGGCACGTTCGAGATCCTCGAGCGCAAGGACGTACCGGTTCCGGTCATTGTTACCGAATATGTCGAGATCGCACGCGCCTTCTTCGAGGAAGACGAGCCGCGCATCGTCAATGCGGTTCTCGATCGGATTGCCAAACAGGTTCGTGGCGACAAGAAGTAACAGGTAGGCAGACATGGACGGTGTGGTGGACGGCCTTCAGACGCAAATGCGCGCCGCCCGCCGCAACGTCGCATTGCTTGCGGTAAGCCAGGCAATCCTTGGATCCGCAGCGCCTCTTTCGATCGCAATCGGCTCGCTTGCCGGATATCAGTTGCTCGGCGACGATAAGTCTCTCGCCACGGCCCCCATCACCGCCTTCAATGTCGGCACGGCCTGCGGCGCAGTCGTCATCGCCATTCTGTCGCGCTTTCTCGGTCGCCGTGAAGCCTTCATGGCCGGTTGCCTGATCGGGGCTGCCGGCGGTGCTTTCGCCGCGATCGCACTTTTTCGCGAGAGCTTCTGGCTCTTCGCCCTGGCGCTTCTGTTCATCGGCACGTCCTCCGGCTTTACGCAAAAAATCCGCTTTGCCGCCGCAGATGCTTCGCCGTCCTCCTACAAGCCCAAGGCGATTTCCTGGATTCTCGGCGCGGGCATAGTCTCGGCGGTTCTCGGCCCCCAAATCGTCATCTGGGCGAAGGACTTGTTTGCCCCGGTGACCTTTGCGGGAGCCTTCATCGCGCTCATTCCGCTCTGCCTCGCGGGGATCGGCATATTCTCCTTTCTGAAGCTTCCGCAGACGAAGACGGCCCCCCAAAGCTCTGAGCCGGCACGGCCGCTGAAAGAGATCGTGCTGACGCAGCGCTTTCTAACCGGCATGATCTGCGGCATCTGCATCTATGCGCTGATGACCTTCGTCATGACTGGGGCGCCGCTTGCCATGGTGATCGGTTGCGGTTTCCCGCCCGAAATGGCGACTCTTGGCATCCAGTGGCATGTGCTTGCCATGTTCGGCCCGAGTTTTATCACCGGCTCGCTGATCTCCCGCTTCGGTGCGGAAAAGGTCGTTGCAATCGGCATTTTCGTGATGATGGGCTGCGCCGTCGTCGCGCATCTCGGCATCGAGCTCTGGAATTTCTGGGGCGCGCTTGTCCTGCTCGGCATCGGCTGGAATTTCGGCTTCATCGGGTCGACCGCGATTGTCGCATCCAGCTATAGGCCGCATGAAGCCGACAAGGTTCAGGGGTTTCACGATATCGTGCTGTTCGGCACGGTGGCATTGTCGTCATTCTCCTCAGGCAAGGTCTTCGTCACCTGGGGCTGGTCTTTCATCAATATGGTGATCTGGCCGGTTGCGGTGATCTGCCTTCTTTTGATCGCCGCCCTGCTGTTCAGGCGCTCTTCGGCGAAGTCGCTGTAAGGCGAGTGTTAACTCATATTACAACCTGCGTCCATTTGAGCCCTTGTCCCCGCAGGGCTTGACGTCATTTCATCTCCACCGCAATCTCGCTTCGCATGGCGGAAACGCTTCCTTGGGAGGGGAGAGCATCCGCAGGGAAGTGCGCAGCCGGGATTTTTCGTCCCGGCGATCAGGGAGAGGAAAATAGTATGACAGTCATTTTGGGTGTGATCGTCTGCGGTCTGCTGTCGATCATCTATGCCGTGTGGGCGACGCGTTCCGTAATGGCCGCCGACCAGGGCAATGAACGCATGCAGGAAATTGCTGGCTATATCCGTGAAGGGGCTCAAGCCTATCTGACGCGCCAGTACATGACGATTGCCGCAGTCGGCGTCGTCGTTGCCATTCTTGCATGGCTGCTTCTGTCCGGCACGGCTGCCTTGGGCTTTATAATCGGCGCGGTACTGTCCGGCGCTGCAGGTTTTATTGGCATGCATGTTTCCGTCCGGGCCAATGTTCGTACGGCGCAAGCGTCTTCGCACAGCCTTGCCGCGGGGCTAGATATCGCCTTCAAATCGGGGGCGATCACCGGCATGCTGGTTGCCGGTCTCGCACTTCTCGGTGTCTCCATTTATTACTGGGTGCTGACCGCAGGCCTCGGCCACGCAAGCAGCTCTCGTGAGGTCGTTGACGCGCTTGTCGCGCTCGGCTTCGGCGCTTCGCTCATCTCGATCTTCGCTCGTCTCGGCGGCGGTATCTTCACCAAGGGTGCCGATGTCGGTGGCGACCTTGTGGGCAAGGTCGAGGCCGGCATTCCCGAAGACGATCCGCGCAACCCGGCAACGATTGCCGATAACGTCGGCGACAATGTCGGCGATTGCGCCGGCATGGCGGCCGACCTGTTCGAGACCTATGCGGTGTCGGTCGTTGCGACCATGGTGCTTGCCGCGATCTTCTTTGCCGGCGCTCCGGTGCTCGAATCGGCGATGCTCTATCCGCTGGCCATTTGCGGAGTCTGCATCGTCACGTCGATCATCGGCACCTTCTTCGTCAAGCTCGGCAGCAACGGCTCGATCATGGGGGCTCTCTACAAGGGGCTGATCGCAACCGGAGTCTTGTCCATTTTTGGCCTCGCCATTGCCACGTCGATGACGGTCGGCTGGGGTGTGATCGGCACCGTTGCCGGCAAGGAAATCACCGGCACCAGCCTTTTTGTCTGCGGTCTTGTCGGTCTCGTCGTCACGGCTCTGATCGTCGTTATCACCGAATACTATACCGGCACCAACAAACGCCCGGTCAATTCGATTGCCCAGGCGTCGGTCACCGGTCACGGTACAAACGTCATCCAGGGTCTCGCTGTCTCGCTCGAATCGACGGCGCTTCCGGCAATCGTCATCGTCGGCGGCATCATCGCTACCTATCAGCTGGGTGGCCTTTTCGGCACCGGTATTGCCGTGACCGCCATGCTCGGCCTTGCTGGCATGATCGTCGCGCTCGATGCTTTCGGTCCGGTCACCGACAATGCAGGCGGTATCGCCGAAATGTCTCATCTGCCGCCGGAAGTTCGCAAGTCGACCGACGCGCTCGATGCCGTCGGCAACACCACCAAGGCGGTCACCAAGGGTTACGCCATCGGTTCTGCCGGTCTTGGTGCACTCGTATTGTTTGCGGCTTATTCCAACGACCTGCAGTATTTTGCCGCCAATCCGCAGCAATATCCTTATTTCGAAGGGGTGGGGCCGATCTCGTTCAGCCTTGCCAATCCTTACGTCGTCGCTGGTCTGATCTTCGGTGGTCTTATTCCCTACCTGTTCGGCGGTATTGCCATGACCGCCGTGGGCAAGGCAGCAAGCTCGATCGTCGAAGAGGTTCGCCGTCAGTTCCGCGAGAAGCCGGGTATCATGCAGGGTACCGATCGGCCGGACTACGGTCGTGCGGTCGATATTCTGACGCGTGCCGCTATCCGCGAAATGATTATTCCGTCGCTGCTTCCGGTCCTCGCTCCCATCGTCGTCTATTTCGGCGTTCTGCTGATCTCCGGTGGCGACAAGGCCTCGGCTTTTGCTGCCCTCGGAGCCTCGCTTCTCGGCGTGATCGTCAACGGCCTCTTCGTCGCCATCTCGATGACCTCGGGCGGCGGTGCGTGGGACAATGCCAAGAAGAGCTTCGAGGACGGTTTCGTCGACAAGGACGGCCAGCGCCACCTGAAGGGCTCCGATGCCCACAAGGCCTCGGTCACCGGTGATACGGTCGGTGATCCCTACAAGGATACGGCAGGCCCCGCGGTCAATCCGGCCATCAAGATCACCAATATCGTGGCCTTGCTGCTGCTGGCGATCCTCGCTGGCTGAACTGCCTGCCACCTCTACAAATGAAAGAAGCCCGCGGAGCGATCCGCGGGCTTCTGTGCATTCGATGATTGTTTAGTTGCTGAGCAGGCTGCGCATTGCCGCCGCACCCGCACCAGGGCCGGAGCCGCCGGAGAGGATTTGCTGCAGGAAGGTCAGGTCGCGACCGCCGGTTGGCGTGGTGCGCGAGATCGTGTCGAATACCTTGCCGTCCTGGAGCGTGTAGTTCGCCTTGCGCGCGACAACGCCTTCCTTGTTGAGGTAGATGGCGAGAACCGACTGCTCGACCAGCTTCGGCTTCATGAAGGCGGCGGCGCGCTCGCGCTTCTGTGAAATGTAGTAGAGCACTTCCGAATCGAAGGTCGCCGTTGTCGATGGCGTGCCCATCGTCAGCAGCACCTGTTCGCGGCTCGAACCTTCCGGGATCAGGGCAAGCGACTTCTGGTCGATCACGTAGCCGTTATACATGGTGTCGCCGATATCCATCGACGTGCAGCCAGCGGCGGTGACAGAAGCGACAAGCACAAGGCTGATGGCGGTTTTATTCAGAAAATTCATACCGTACTCGACAGTCCGCTTCTTCAACGGGATCCCCCAGGTAAACGAGACCGGCGCTTGAGACCGGACTTCTGCTGTTCATCACCATTGTGGCTATTCCGGGGAAGAGAACCCTGCAATGCCAAACCTTTTACGGATCGAACGCATCCCGTCTGCGGCCCCGGCCGAACGGCATTGCAATTCGCGCCTGCTTCGGTAAACCAGCTTTCGTCTCCATGCAACATTGGGCCCGGACATTCGCGGGACTTATCGATGATCTTCGGGCTGTTCAAAAAGAAAAAACACAATCGGGTCATTGTCGACCGGCAATATGCGGCCCTTACCTCGGCTGCCCGCGCGCCTGTGTTCTACACCGATCTTGGTGTGCCCGACACGGTCATGGGCCGCTACGAAATGCTGTCGATCACAATGATCCTGTTTTTTCGCCGGACCGCGAAGTCTCCGACCAGCGGGCAGGAACTGGCGCAGGAAATTGTGGATGCGTTTTTCCAGGATCTCGACCATTCGATCCGCGAGCTCGGGATCGGTGATCAAGGCGTTCCCAAACGCATGAAAAAACTCGCCGGCATGTTTTACGGGCGGCTGGGGACCTATGCCAAGGCGCTCGATGCGGGCGATCTTGGAGAGCTGGCGAAAGGCCTTGCCCGCAACATATATCCGGAAAACCAGTCTGCGCCTGATATGGCGCGGCTGGCCGCATGGATGGCCGAGGCGGAGCGGCATCTCGCTGTAACGCCGGAAGACGATATCGCCCGCGGCAACGCGGTTATCCCGCAGCCCTTGGCCGGCTGAAACGGGAAAGTGAGGAAAGATGAAAAACGACAACAATTCGGCGGGAAAGCCGCCATTCTCCTATCCGGTCAAAGTCGGAAACATTTCGTCCAATGCCGTTACAGTCAAGGTGTCTGCCGATGACCGTGAGCGCAAGGATCTTGCCGAGATATGGCAGGTTCTGGAGGTGAAGTCGCTGCAGGCGGAAGTCTATCTGTCGCGCTGGAAGAAGGACGGTGTGCGCGTCAAGGGGCGCGTCGAGGCCGAGATCGTCCAGGCCTGCGTGCTGACGCTGGAGCCGGTCGAATCGCGCATCAACGAAGATTTCGAGCAGATATTCGTTCCCGAGGGATCCAAGCTCTCTCGCGTCGTCGCCAAGGACGCGGCCGAGATGGTGCTTGATCCGGACGGTCCCGATCTTCCTGAGGAATTCGCCGGAGACACGATCGATATCGGCGAGGCGATCACCGAGTTTGCGGCACTGGCGATCGATCCCTATCCGCGCAAGCAGGGCGTCGAGTTTTCGGACCATATCGAGAGCACGGCTGATGCCAAGAGCGATCGGCCGAACCCGTTCGCGGCGCTCAAGGACTGGAAAAAAGACTAGGCCTGTTGTAAGCGGCGGCGAAAACTATATTTTGGCCACGATTTCGCCGACAGGGCCAAGCATGAGCATGGCCGGAACGCCGGCGACGACCGCTGGACGGGTTTAATGGCCGGTCCGTTCGGTCGAAGATAAGGATCAGATACGCGTGATCAGAATTTCTGTGGATGCCATGGGGGGTGATTTCGGTCCCGAGGTTGTCATACCCGGTACTGCAAAGGCTCTCGAACGGCACCCCGAGGCGACCTTCATCATCTATGGGTTGAAGGCCGAATGCGAGCCGTTGCTGGCCAAGTATCCGAAACTGCGCGACCGCTCGATTTTTCACGAGTGCGAAGTCGCCGTCTCCATGGACGAAAAACCGAGCGCAGCTCTGCGGCGCGGCCGTTACGTTTCATCCATGTGGCGCTCCATCGAGGCGGTGAAACTCGGAGAGGCGGATGTCTGCGTTTCTGCTGGAAACACCGGCGCCCTGATGGCCATGGCCAAGTTCTGTCTGAGGACGATGGCCAATATCGAGCGCCCGGCAATCGCCGGCATCTGGCCAACCCTCAAAGGCGAAAGCATTGTTTTGGATATTGGGGCGACGATTGGTGCTGACAGCCAGCAGCTTCTCGATTTCGCTTTGATGGGCGGCGCCATGGCGCGCGCCCTGTTCGAGATCGACCGCCCGACGGTTGGCCTTCTCAATGTCGGCGTTGAAGAGGTGAAGGGACAGGAAGAAGTCAAGGAAGCCGGCCGGTTACTGCGCGAGGCTAACCTTCCGACGATCGCCTACCACGGATTTGTCGAAGGAAACGATATCGGCAAGGGTACGGTCGACGTGGTCGTCACTGAAGGTTTCACCGGAAATATCGCGCTGAAGACAGCTGAAGGCACTGCCAAGCAGATCGCGACGCTGCTTCGCGAATCGATGTCCCGCACATTACTTGCCAAGATCGGCTATCTTTTGGCTAAACCCGCGTTTGACCGGCTGCGTGAGAAGATGGATCCGAACAAGGTCAATGGCGGCGTATTCCTTGGCCTTAACGGCATCGTTATCAAAAGCCATGGCGGCACCACTGCCGATGGTTTTGCCGCGGCGATCGATGTCGCTTATGACATGGCGCGCAACGACCTGAACGCGAAGATCGCGCAGGATTTGACACTTTATCATGCCAAGCATCAGCCTCCGGCTGGTCCTGAAGCTGCATGACGACAGGATGTGATTGAGAATGATCCGATCAGTAGTTCGCGGTTATGGGGCAGCGCTCCCGAAACGGGTAGTGACCAATCGTGAGTTGGAAGACATCGTCGATACGACCGACGAATGGATCGTCCAGCGCACCGGCATCACGCAGCGTTATATCGCTGGCGAAGGCGAAACCACGGCCTCGCTCGGAGAGCAGGCTGCACGCGCAGCGCTCGACAATGCCGGCCTGACAACGGACGACATCGATCTCATCCTGGTTGCGACCTCGACGCCGGACAACACGTTCCCGGCAACGGCTGTCGACATCCAGCGCCGTCTCGGTATGGAACACGGTTATGCCTTCGACATGCAGGCCGTCTGTACCGGTTTTGTCTATGCGATGGCGACGGCCGATCTGCATATTCGCGGCGGCATGGCACGCCGCGCGCTGGTAATCGGCGCTGAGACCTTCTCGCGTATCCTAGACTGGAAAGATCGCACGACTTGCGTTCTGTTCGGCGACGGTGCGGGCGCACTCGTGCTCGAGGCCCAGGAAGGCGAGGGGACCATGAGTGATCGTGGCATCCTGACGGCCAAGCTGCGCTCTGATGGCTCCCACAAGGAAAAACTCTATGTCGATGGTGGCCCGTCCTCGACCGGAACGGTTGGCCACCTGCGCATGGAAGGCCGCGAGGTCTTCAAGCACGCTGTCGGCATGATCACGGACGTTATCGAAGGCGCGTTCGAAGCGACTGGAACAACAGCCGAGGATATCGACTGGCTTGTCCCGCATCAGGCCAACCGCCGTATCATTGATGCGTCTGCCAAAAAGCTCGGCATTCCGCCGGAAAAAGTTGTCGTGACTGTGGATCTTCACGGAAACACGTCCGCCGCATCGATCCCGCTGGCACTTTCAGTGGCGCTTTCGGACGGCCGGATCAAGAAGGGCGATCTGGTGATGCTCGAAGCGATGGGCGGTGGATTTACCTGGGGTTCTGTTCTCGTTCGCTGGTAGGAATACCACGGCCTTCCGGAACAAATAACTGATTGGCGACAGGTGCTTGACCCTGATCGCCAAGCAAA
The DNA here is from genome assembly GCF_017313375.1 of Agrobacterium sp. Ap1. Taxonomy (NCBI): domain Bacteria; kingdom Pseudomonadati; phylum Pseudomonadota; class Alphaproteobacteria; order Hyphomicrobiales; family Rhizobiaceae; genus Agrobacterium; species Agrobacterium sp. Ap1. The sequence continues at coordinate 118,521 of NZ_JAFLMY010000006.1, read as the reverse complement.
ATAGTCTTGTGTGGCTTTGACGAGATCAATTTGCAAACTGGGCGGGGATCATGGCCGGAAAGACAGTGACGCGTGCAGACTTGGCGGAATCGGTATTTCGCAAGGTTGGGCTCTCCCGGACTGAGTCGGCGGAGCTCGTAGAGACAGTAATAGATGAGATCTGCAACGCGATCATTCGCGGCGAGGTCGTGAAGCTTTCCTCCTTCGCGACCTTCCAGGTCCGCTCGAAAAACGAGCGTATCGGACGCAACCCGAAGACCGGCGAGGAAGTGCCGATTTCTCCGCGTCGGGTCATGACCTTCAAGGCTTCCAATGTCCTGAAGCAACGGATCTTGAAGTCCCATACCAGCCGCAAGGCCAAGCAGAAGTCTGCGGCTCCGGTCGCCTGAGCTTGAAGCAATTCAAGCCAAACTAGGCACGGGTCTTCCGTCCGGAATTGCGTCAAGATAAAGAGATAGAGCGATTTAGCGTTTTGAAGAAAAGCGGAAACGCTCTGCGCGAGCCCCTATTTTATCTCATTCCTGTGAACATGCTTGAATCCTTGCTCTCAACCCATTGAGATAAGTGGGAATCCGAGCGTAGTCTGTCGCATCGTCACGAAAGCCGGAATCGGCATGCGATACCAGAATTATGAATCGTCACCCGGTCGTTCTCGCGTCAGATCTGAAGCGAGTTGGCGTGGCTTGGGTCGGCTTCACGGCCGCTGTTTGGAGGTTTGAGCGTGGACAAGAGCCCGGATGCATTCCGCACGATCAGCGAAGTCGCAGATGATCTCGATCTGCCGCAGCACGTTCTGCGCTTCTGGGAAACCCGTTTCACGCAGATCAAGCCAATGAAGCGTGGCGGTGGTCGTCGTTATTACCGGCCTGAGGACGTCGAGCTGCTAAAAGGCATCCGTCATCTCCTCTACGATCACGGTTATACGATCAAGGGCGTGCAGAAGCTCCTGAAGACGAATGGCAACAAGTTCGTCGCGGCTATCGCTTCGGGCGATGTAGCCACCATGGACGCGATCATTGCCTCAAATAGCGAAAAACATGCTGAGCCCAAAGTTGGAGCTACCGAGGAAGATCAGGTTCTGGGGCGGCCGAAAGTAAAGCCCAGCGGTCGCTTTTTTGGCTTCGGTTTGTCCGGCGACGACGGCACTCCGGAAGTGTCGATTGGAAAGTCGAGTGTGGGCAAGGAGGATCGCGCCTTGCTGCAAGAAGCGCTGTTCGACCTGTTGGAATGCAAGCGGCTGCTCGATCAGGTGCGCTGAATCAACTGGCGCAGGTCACTACAACTATATGTGATCACTCGAATTTGATCGTTCACCTCTGGTTCAGCACGTAAATCAGATCATTTACCTCAGGGAGACATTCCGAGGAGAATGAAATGAAGAAGAAACTTGCAATTATCCTGGTGTCCGCGGTTACCGCATTGACCGGCGTTGTACCGGCCAATGCATTTCCGATGGTAAGCGCCCCTTCGGTTCAAGCCTCACAGCAGGTTGAGAAGGTTCAATGGCGTGAAGGCCGTCATGACTGGCGACGTTATGGACCACGTTATTCCGATCGCCGCTGGCGTGACGACCGTCGCTGGCGTGATGATCGCCGGTATTACAGTGACCGCCGCTGGCGTCATCATCGCCATCACGGCGGCTCTAATGCAGGTGCGATCATTGGCGGGCTTGCTGCCGGTGCTATCATTGGCGGCGCACTGGCCGCGCCTCGCTACGCTCCGCCGGAGCGCCGTTATGTCGGCGGCAACAGCCACGTGAACTGGTGCTATGCTCGCTATCGTTCATATCGAACATATGACAACACCTTCCAGCCCTATAATGGTCCCCGCCAGCAGTGCTATTCGCCCTATCGTTAAGGTGCTTGATCTTTCCGCGATTACCGATGCCGCTCCGTCCAACGGGGCGGCATTTTTTATCGGGTTGAAAGGAGTTGCGATTTGCCGGGAAGAGCCGTTGTTGAGGTAGGCGGACAACGCAACAACCCGCCATTCGACGATGCCATCGTGCGAAGCGCAAGAGAGAAAAATCCAACTGATTCTAAATGGGGGATAATTGGTCGGAATGGCGGGATTCGAACCCACGACCCCTTGACCCCCAGGAAAATACGCAAATCCCGAATTCCCCAACCACAGCAGTGGTTTACGCGGCACCACGCTTCGGTGTTCGGGACTTTTTCGGGACTTTGCTACCAGCTGGCTGCGCCTTGTGCAAGTCTTCCATGGCTGCCGCGACCTCTTCATCCAACACATGGGCGTAGCGTGTCGTGGTCTTGAGGTCCGCGTGGTTGAGGACTTTCTGAACGGTTTTCAGGTTTCCGGTTGCCCGCAAGAGCTTGGTGCCCACGTCGTGTCGGAAGTCGTGAAAACGCAGGTCGACGAGGCCGGCATCCTTGCGCAATTGCTTCCACTGCGTCTTCAAGCCGGAATATGTGACAGGGTACCGATCGCCGCGGACGCGAGCCTCGCCGTCGCCCTTGTAGGAAGCGTCGGATTTCCGAGCGCGCTGCGCCTGGTAAGTGAATACGGCTCGCGGGTGATGGCCTATCAGTGGCCGCAGGATGTCCCGGACCTTGCTGGTGATCGCCGTCTTTACGAGGCGCCCGCCTTTCCCTGTTCTCACGATCCACCCCGTCTGCCAGTTGACCATGGGCCATTCGATCAGGCACTCATCAAGGCGAAGACCGGTTGCCCGGGCGAAAGCGAAGACCGGCGCGTAGTCCGGTCGCATGTGAATATCGATAGCTCGGGCTTCCTGATCGTGGACCTCTCGAATTCGCTCACCGGGTTCCTGAAGGAAGTGCTCTCGCCAGTCGGGTTCTTGCGGAAACGAGTATTTCCACGTTTTTTTTGCCCTTGTGAAAAGCTTTTTGAGAACCAGCACCGTCGATCGATTGACGGTCGCGGCAGACACGAACTTCATCGGCTTCCCGTCTGCCGTCTCCGCTCGCCCCCATGCGGTCTGGGATCTACGCCACTGCACCAGTGTCGCAACGTGAGAGTCCGTAATGTCGTTCAGCAGGGTATTGGGGCCGAAATAGGTTACGAGCCTGGCGAGGTCGGTTGATGTGGTGTCGGCATTCGCGTGTAGCTGACCCTTTTCCAGCCAGTATCGGTCAGCAGCCGCGTTTATGGTGAGTGGGCCGCCGGTGGCATTCTTGGCGGCCTCGATCTGTTTGTTGGCCTTTTCCTTCTCGTCGCGTTCTACTTTTTCCGCTTCTCTTCGAGAAGTTTTTCCCGTCGTTCCAGAAAACCGATTACCGCCACGTTGGAAGTCAAATTGGTAATACGGCGAGTTTTTGGGCTTATAGACGGACATTTTCGCATCCTGCGGCGATTGATGAAGTCGAGAATATCTTTGCGGTCGAAGGCCATCCGCGGCCTTTTCTTGCCGCTGCCCTTCGGAATGAAGGCAATCTCGCCTGCATCGACGTGTTCGCGCAAGACCTTGACGCTGATCGTCAGCATCTCGGCCGCCTGGGCGGGTGTAAGCAGGTCATGGTCCGTCATCGAACAAACCCCTCTGATTTAGGGGCGGCCGCGGGATCGGGTCTCCGCTATCGACAAGTCTCTGCCTCCAGTCGAAAAAGCCGAGTGCGCCTTTGGCCGGGATGAAGTCGACGGCTTCAGAGTCCTGCAGAACCAAGCCCTTCGGGCCGAAAAACCACGGACTGTCGAGGTCGGAGACAACATCGACGATCGTCGTGACGCCGACAATACCGCCGCGCTGCAGTTCCGCGAGCATCGGCACTTCGTTGACGCCAAGGCTCCAGATGAACCGCCGAGCATCGGAGTATTCGTCCCGGGTCATCCCGGCCGAGGCATGGATGCAGACGCGGCCGCGAAATTTGAGGCCGGGGTTCGCGGGTCTCCAATCGCGGTTCTCGACAGGCTTGCCGGCGTGAAGGATGGCCCACGCCCAAGGCTGCCGAATCGATAGGGCAAGTTTCGGGAGGTCGGACCGGAATGTCACAGCCAGATCCTCCAGAAGAAGAGCATCGCCCCGAACCACATGGCGATCGAGCCGGCGAAGATTGCTATCGAGTTGCGAAGGCGATGCGTCATAGGCAGGCTCCTCGGATTGCTTCGCGTTTCGCCTCTGCCATGGTGTTGACGCCTTCCGGCGAGTAGCCGTCGTAAAGGTGCCCGCCATCCTTCCAGCGAACGCGGATGTAGAATTTGTGCTGTGGGTAATCGTGGTCGCGCTCAATCTCGATCGTCGCCCCTTTGTGGGTGCCACGAAAATAGCCGCGCTCTTTGGAGAGAATTCTCATGGCTGCGGCCCCGTCGGTTCTCGCGGCCATGTTCGTTCGATAAATCCGATCAGGGCAGTGGCATCTTCCATCGCCCATGATGGCCCGAACACGGCACGGCAAACCGCATCCTGGTGCTTCACCTGAGACCACGGCAGGTTGCTTTGGTCCCAACCTGACCAGACGGATAGGGTCGATCCCACCTCCCTCGATTGGGATGATGGGTTTTCGGCAGGCTCATAGGTGACATCGAAAATGTCGGGCTTGCAGGGATAAAACTCGCCCTGAACGCCTTTGATGATCCAGTCTCCAACGCTGGCGACGTGCTTTGCCTCGCCGTTCGGACCATCCTCAAGCGTTTTGATGTGCCAGTCCTTGCCGGTGTGGATGTTCTCGAAATCGAACCACTTGTCCTGGGCTACGGAGCTATCGAGCGTCGGAGCGCCGCGCATGAAGGAATAGACCTCCAGCACATTCTGACCTGTCCAGAGGACCGCTTCGATAACGACAGGCTTTTTGCGGTATAGCTTGCTCATTCGACCAGTCCCATCATTGCGCGTTGGTGGATCATCATGGCGATGTTGCTGACATCGACCGGGTCGCCCTTGTGGATGTGATTTTCAAGGAGGCGGAGGAGCCGCAGCATGGTGCACTGTTCAGGGTCTTCCCAGCCGGAATAGCCCTCGTCTCGCTTCTTCGCGAGCTTCGCCTTCATGGCGGCAACAAAGCGGTCTACGGCGATATCGTCAGGGTGCTCAGCCATTGCCCTGGCCCTCCCCCGTCATTTGCGTCTGGTGCGATGGGTAGGCATCAAAAATAAAAGGTGGGATGAAGACGCGCTTCGGGCCGAACCCTTCGGTGAGAAATCCATCCAGAGGCCATTCCGAAACCGTGTCCGAGCCTTCGGTAAAGCGTGTCCTCACGACACCGTTCTCGACCGACACAACCTGGTAGACTTCGAGATCCGCACGGCTCGTCGTGTAATAATCCTCCGCCTTCGGTTCCCACGAGGCTCCCTGGTAGAAGCGATAGGCGAGGGCAGCGAGTTTCTGCTGATGGGTAAGTTTCATTCTGCGGCCTCCTTGTATTCGATGAGATGCTGGCAATTGGCGGCGACAAGAGCTGCCGCGACCGGCGGCGATACCGAGTTGCCGACGCACGACACCTGGACGTTCTTGGGGAACGGCCTGCCATTGGCGTCCGCATCAATCTTGTAGTCGGCCGGGAAGCCCTGAGCCGAGTAAAGCTCGCGCGGGGTCAGCATGCGCATGCCAATATCGACGATGACGAACTCAGCCTCGCCTATGGTCAGTGTGACGAACTCGCGATCATCCCAGAAGCCGTAGGAGCGGAGGAACGCGGCAACCTCTCGGGCGCGGTCATGTTGGTCAGGTGTGAAAGGCGGCGCAACTAGTGATGCCTCTACATGGCCGTGGCGGTCCTTGGTGGTGATGGTCCGGCAAGGCTGGTCTTCTTCGCCGCCGTCGCCAGTGCCATAATATGCCTGCATGAAGGGTGCGATGAGAGCCGACTTATTGACGCCGGCGGTGACCGTTGCCGACGGCTCGTCGACGCCATGGCCGATGCTCGCGCCGAACTGCCGGGATACGAAAGCCGAGACGACGCCCTGCTGCGCGCCGGTCGCGGTCACTGTTGACATCGGTTCGTCCGCAGCGCGGCCGGGATTGACACCACCGACCCGACGGCTGTCGTTGTTGTGCTGCGCGACGAAGACGGCGGCAGTGCAGACGTCCGCCTTGGCGGTAACCGTTGCCATAGGTTCGTCGGCGCCACGCGGCCGGCTCTGTCCAGCGCGACCGCCGCACCCTACCAGCGTCGGGACGATGACTGCAGAATGGCCGCCACCTGCCAATACGGTCGGGTGTGGAGCGTTTGCCGCGCTGTCGCGTCGGTCGCTGCCCTTCATGCTCATCAGACTAGGAGCGATCATGCCGAGGGGTGCCGCACCCCCAGGCTTCTTGATGTAGCTGTTGGCCGTGACTGTCGGTGCGGGCTCATCCATGGCCGACCCGGTCGCACCGGTGTTGAAGCGGGTGATGGAAGGCGAGATGACAGCCTTTTCGCCACGGTTCGCGCCCGTGATCGTATTAAATGGCCGGTCAACATCTTCGGTTCGAACGCCATGCGTCAGGTTGACGATGAACGGCCTCGTCGCATCGAGAACGTAGCGTTTCGTACCGCGTGCCACACGCGCCATCGTAGCATCAGCCAGCGGACGGATCGCACGAAGGCCATGCTTCTGCATGATTTCGTTGGCGGTATCGAAGATCGAGGGGCAAGGCAGCGACCAGTCAATGATCTCGGCTGCCGTCCGCCAAGGCTGCTTGCGACCGGCGATGACATCGCGATCCGTCGGCGAGCCGTGTGTCGGCTCCGGCCAGACGATGGGCTGACCATCTCGGCGGGCGACAACGAAGAGGCGCTTGCGGATCGTAGGCGCGCCATAGTCGCAGGCGCGCAATTCACGATGCTGGAGCTTGTAGCCAGCGGCCTTCATGGCCTTGCACCACTTCTGGAAAGTCTGGCCGCGACTGGCGGGGCAAGGCATCAGGCCGCGCTCTGTTTCGATGAGCGGACCCCATTCCTTCCATTCCTCGACGTTCTCCATGATGATCACGTCAGGCTTGGCGCGCTGCGCCCATAGGACGATTACCCATGCTAGGTCGCGGATGTTTCTCTCGACCGGCTTGCCGCCCTTGGCCTTGGAGAAGTGCTTGCAGTCTGGAGAGAACCAGGCGAGGCCGACATGCTTGCCGGCGACGTGGTCGAGCGGATCGACCTTGAAAATGTTCTCCGACAGGTGCAGCGTATGGGGATGGTTTGCAGCGTGCAGCGCCAGCGCATCGGCATTGTGGTTGATGGCGATGTCAGGGGAACGGCCAAGTGCCATCTCGATGCCGGTAGAAGCGCCGCCGCCACCTGCAAAACTGTCGACGATTAATGGAGAAGATGTCTGTATCATCGATCGCTCCTCACACCCGCATCGGCATCAGGACGATAAGGTTTTCAGCGTGGTCGCCGTCGGCGCGGAAGATGGCCGGCGAGCCCGGATCTCCGAGCAGGACGCGCACCGTGCCTTCGCCCAGCTGGTCGAGGGCGTCCGTCATGTATTTTCCGTTGAAGCCGGTCTCGAGCTCGATCTCGCCCTCGAATGCCACGTAGTCTTCGGCATTGCCGGCGTCCGGGTTGTTGACGGCGAGTTTCAGCATCTGCTCGGCAAAGGTGAGCTTGATGGCGCGGCCGCTCGATGAGACCGTCGACACCCGGCTTATCGCCGCGGCTAATGGCTTGCCTTCGATCTCGACGAATTGCTCATGAGGCGGGATGACCCGCTGATATTCGGGAAAGGTGCCGTCGATCAGCTTCGAAAGAAGAACCATATCGCCGATGATCAGCCGGATCTTGGCGTCCGAAATCTGCAAGATGACGTTTCCGTCTTTTGGCAGATGCTTTGCGACGGTCTCGACGGTTTTCTTCGGGATGATGATGCCCGGCATGTCCTGCGGCGCGTTTTCGACGCGGACGAATTGCTTGGCCAGGCGGTGCCCGTCGGTCGCCACAAGCTTGATGCCACCCTCTGCCGCATGGAAATAGATGCCGTTCAGGTAATAGCGGGTCTCTTCCGTCGAGATGGCAAAGCTCACGCCGGATATGGCCTTGGCCAGTGCCTGCGACGGCATCTCGACAACGAACGGTAGCTCGCCCGCTGCCATCGACGGAAAGTCGGTTGCGGGCAGAACCTGCAGCCTGAACTTCGACCGGCCGGATTTCACGGTGATAGCGCCCAGGGCGTCGTCGTCTGCCGTCACTGCCAGATCCGCGCCGTCCGGCAGTTTGCGGACGATATCGCTCAGGAGGTGAGCAGGCACGGTGAAAGGCTTGAACGAAGCATCGACGTCAGCCTTGAAGGGGACGGTTGCTTCGGTGTCGAGATCAGTGACGCGAGCGGCGAGCTGGCCACTGCCAGCGTTCTCGATCAGGACGTTTTGAAGGATCGGGATCGTGTTGCGCCGCTCGACGACGTGGCCGACCAGTTTCAGGGCGTCAACAATGGCGGATTTTTTGGCGGTGAACATGATAATCCCCGATAGAGGTGAGAGGCGGCGCGCGGGGCGCCGCCCGGCGGGTGTCAGGCAGACATTTCCGGCTTGCCCTGGAAGGTGGGCAGCTCGGTCGCTGCCTCGGCGCGCAAAAGCGAACGCTCGACTTCCTCGGTGATGTACTGATCGGGTCGGTACAGCTGGTAGAACCAGACGAGGGCGCCAGCTTTGACGCGGTAGCGAAGACGCACGGGAATGCGGACAGCCTCGCCGCGGAAGAACGGCGGCAACCTGATGATGAAGAGGCTCGGAACGTTCAGCTTCTGGCCGTTCTGGTCCTTGTGTTCTTCCTCGAAGGTGATCTGTGCCTCGCCGGAAGCGAGCGTCACCTGGTTGACCACGCGGGTTTCGGCGTTGACCTTCAGACCGCGGGAAAGGGTGAAGATCTCGTTCGGGTGAGCGACGCGGCCGCCGAGTTTTTCCTTCCAGTCGATTTCTTCCGCTTCGTGCGGGGTGGCAAGTTCGGCGATCCGGTCCTCGATGAACTCGGCGAATTCAGACTGGCCCATGGGCTCGCCGTTGAACTTCACCCAAGTCTGCCACTCCTCGGAAAGCGGGAACGGGTAGTGCACCCGATGCTTGCCGTTGTTTGCGGGACCGTCGCTGGCGATGTCGTGATAGTCGATGACGCCGGTCAGTGACGGCTTCTTCCAGTCGATATCGGCAAAGATCGCGCTGTGCTCGGTCTTATGCCGGTCGACGAGGTCAATGAAGCTTTCGAGCGTGTTGACGATTGCCGTGCCGACCTTGCGATCCGGCTTCTGTCTCCATTCGTCGAACAAAGACTTTACGCTGCGCGCTTGGCCGTTGGTCGAATCCAGAAGGATCGGAATGGACTTCGGAAGGCCGGCTACTTCCGGGGGATCGATATTGATGGTGACGACGTCGGCCTGGTGGGCGAGGTCGGCAATGGCCTTGACGGCGGTTTCGGATAGCTGGTCCACGAGGATTTTCCTTCAGGGCTGGAGAGTGATCAGGAGGTGAGGGTGGAGCGTCCGCGATCGATCTCGCGCGGACCGCCAAACATGTCGTTTTGCTGGGGATGCTCGGTCGACAGCCGGCCGCCTTCGACGACCCAGTAGACCGACGTCTTGCGAGCCAGCTTCGGCAGCTTCGGCGGCGCAAGTTCCGCGTCGATCTCGACCATGCCGTCCTTCACGGCCAGCTTGATCTTGATGTTGATCTCGCCCTTGAAGGTCGTTTTCGGCCGGTCGTTGGACAGGTCGTAGAGCTTCTGCAAGACCTCGGCGAGCTGCGTCGACGCTTCGTCGTTCAGCTCCCCGCCTTCCAGCATTCCCATGAGGGACTGCACGTCGCGAATAAGTTTCATCTTCTCTCTCCGTTAAAAAGGGATGTCGTCGTCGAGGTCCTGCGAGCGCGTGCCGCCGGTGGAAGACGAAGATCGTTGCGAGCCTGAGGATGAGCCGGCGGCGCGGTCCGGGTCGTAGCCGTAGTCTTCGGCGCCATTGCCGCCCTGCTGGTAACCGGAGCCCTGAGCGCGATCGAGCAGCTGCAAAGAGGCGTTGAAACCCTGCAGCACGATCTCGGTCGAGTATCGGTCGTTGCCCTGGTTGTCCTGCCACTTGCGCGTCTGCAGCTGGCCCTCGACGTAGATCTTCGAGCCTTTCTTGACGTACTGCTCGACGACCTTGCAGAGACCTTCATTGAAGATGACGACGGAGTGCCATTCGGTCTTTTCGCGTCGCTCGCCGCTGTTCTTGTCGCGCCAGGTCTCCGAAGTCGCGAGGCGAATGGTGGCGATTGGTTTGCCATCCTGCGTGCGACGGATTTCGGGATCGGCTCCGCAATGGCCGATGAGGATCACCTTGTTGACTGAGCCGGCCATCACGCAGCCTCCGTCGATGACGGTTCGGCGGTGACCGGCCAGCTGATCACGACGCCGACGAAGGCGGTGGCGAGCATCAGTATTGCTCCAGCCTGCGTTGCGGCGCGCTGATCACCTTCGATGATCCGTTCGCAGAATTCCATGACGGCCACGAAGTCGACCGGATCGACAGCGGCGCTGCCGTCAGCATCAACGAGCGCGACCGCGCCGGAGGTGAAGGAGCGCTCGAGCGGGCTGTAATCCTTGCGGACGCCGCCGGTCAGAGTGCCGCCTTCATCCGTCAGGCAGATCTTGCGGCCAGAAACAGGGAAGGTCTTGATCGGGGTAACGCTGATTTCCATCACGCGCGCTCCTTCTCGCGAACGAGCTTCGCCTTGGTGATGATGCCGTCATCGGCGCGCTTCGCATGCTTAGTGGCCGAGACGCTGTCCTTGGCCGGAATGTTCATCTTGGTTCCGTCCTCAAAATGGACGCGGAAAATCGTGCTCATGCGCGAGCCCTCCTTGCGGATATCGCGGCGGCTGAATGCTGCGCGATGGTCTCCGGGCCGGCCAGGTGATGGAGAAGCGCCAGAAACTCTTCTTCGGATTTCCCCGGACCCCATATTCGGATCGCCCCAACTGTCTTCGGTCGCTCGGAATCCGGGAATTGAGTGGCTGCGCGCGCGCCGAACAGATCCATCGCCTCGGCCCGGCACATGCGGTCATCCATGGCCTTCACGACGCGCCTCTGCCGCGCTGTCCAGAATTCGGGCAGAGGCAGGTTCGCAGCCGAATAAACGGCCTCATCCCAACGAGATTTCAGGCCTTCGAGAGCCTGCTCAAACGCGGCGGCGTGCTGAGAGCTGAAAGCGCGGGCGAGATGTAGCGACAACAACTTCTGCACAGGGCGGACGATGTCGCCGAGAGCCCATTCATGCGCGTCGTGCAGGAGGAAGAGCGCGGCTTCAAGGTTGGTGCCGCGCTCGTTAATGACCGCCTTGGCGCCCATGACGGAATGCTGCGCAACCGAGATGCCACGGCCGTTGAAGCGATTGATGCCTGAAAGGCCTTTGGCAACTTCCAGAAAGCAAACGCTTAAGGGCGCCGGCGTCGCGAGGTCGAACACTGTACCGTCGGAATTAAAGCTCCAGACGGGTTTGCTGCAAAGCTGGGGGATGGCGACAGGTGCGTTCATAGTCACACCTTCGTCGCGGCATAAAAGGCGATGGCGAAGACGACCGCAGCGGACAGCAGATAGGACAGCGCGCGGTTATGGATAGCAACGCGTTCCCCCAAAAGATCGACAATATCCTTCGAGGCAGGGTATCTTGCTGAAGGATGTGTCTTGAGTTGGAGGTGAGCGTCATGAGCATAAGGAAATGGGGAGTGTCGGCCTTCGTGTCGCTCTTTGTGATTATTGGAGCGCATCCTGGCTACACTGATACCATCCAGAGGAGCATCTTCGACGGCTGCACCACTGGTAAAATCAAATATAAGTCCATTCTGGACAGTTGGTACCGTCAAGGCGTCCTTAGAGGGATCCGATATGGTGATGGTGTCGCCACCGTGAGTGTAGATTCCAGACGATGGGAGGCTGCCTCGCGGGACGCGCAGATATCGATCGGCATTTCTGCTTTCTGCACGGTCATGGATGGCCGAGGGAAAGGATCGGTTTTCGTCGAAGGAGGAAAGCAGGAGCGCCTTGGCACCGTTACGGACGGAAATTGGTTCAATCCCTAATCGGTCCGGATTCTTGGTCGGGGTGATTTTTGCCATGCTTCTCATGACTAAGCCCCCGCAATCTGGCGCGTCGACTGTCGACGGGCCATTGCCACGGCCTTCGGACCGATGCGCTTGACTACATCGACGGAATAACCGCGCGAAGCGAGCGTCTCGTTGGAAACGTTCTGGCCTGCAAAGGCCAGCTCGCGCATATCATTCGCCATGCGCTCGGTTACCGTGCGGAAGCAGCGGCCTACTGGCTGTGTGATTTTGGGGGCGGGTTCAAAGCGGATCATTCCAGCTCTCCAGTGAGTACTGAAATAAACGTGCAATACGCACATTTAAAAGTCAACCACTAAAGTGCGTAACGCACATAACCTCTTGACTGGGGTAGCCAGATTGGGCTTTGAATGTGCGCGGCCGATCGAGGAGAACGTCGTTGACGGATCAACCTCTCCTTAAAGGGGTCTAGTTTAGGCTTTAGTGGGTACTTTAGGAGAATCATCATGGCTGACACATCCATCGAGTGGACCGACGCAACGTGGAACCCGGTTGCGGGATGCTCCATAATGAGCGCGGGATGCACGAACTGCTATGCGATGAGGATGGCGGCTCGCCTTGAGGCTATGGGCGTCGATAAATACCGTGGCCTGACGAGGAAGTCGGGTGGGCGGGCCAAGTGGACGGGCCAGCTCTATTTAGACGAGAGAGCTTTAGCTATACCATCGTCATGGTCGAGGCCACGTAACGTGTTCGTTAACTCGATGTCAGACTTGTTCCACCCCGACGTTCCGGTGGAGTTTGTGAGAAAGGTGTGGGCTGCGATGGCGCAGACACGACGCCACACTTTTCAGATTCTCACCAAACGTCCCGATCGCATGTCGCTCGTCCTTAGTGACGGCTTCGACGTTCTACCTAACGTCTGGCTTGGCACTAGCGTAGAGGATGGCCGAGTACTTCATCGCCTGGATGATTTAAGGCGGGTTCCGGCTGCTATACGCTTTGTTTCCTTCGAACCACTCATCGGTTCTGTCGCCGGTGGACGGCTAGAAGGAATCGAATGGGCAATAGTAGGTGGGGAGTCCGGGCCGAAGGCGAGGCCTATGGACCCGGATTGGATTGACGAGATATTTGAGATGTGCGCTGAGAGCCGTTCCGCGTTCTTCTTCAAGCAATGGGGGGGAGCGAACAAAAAGGCCGCCGGCCGCTCCTATAAGGGTAGAACTTGGGATGAAATGCCGGCAGCTGCCGCTTAAAATAGTTCGCCTTGGGTATCTGTTTTAGCGGCGACCTTCCAGAATTTGTGAGCAAGGTCGTGGCTGGCGACTAGGAGAAGCCAATACAAATGCTGCTCCTGCTCTCCTTTGAGAAGCTTCATGTCAGCTGAAGCGTCGATCCCCACGTTGGCAACCAGGGATTTCCAGTGGTTGATAAGTTCGACCCGAATTCCCTTTTGTGCTCGCGCAGCATCGATTGCGTCCTTCCAGCCAGGCGCGAATGCATCGAAAGCAGATGCGTCAGCTCTCAGGTTTCTCCCCAGGTTGCGTTGGAGGTCCATCTTGCTTAGGTGGACTAGGATGTCCATGCGCTTTCGCTTTGCCAAGGTCCTGAATATATCGAAATTGAGAACGCCAAGGTTGTAAGGGTCGAGGAATGCGAAATGTAAGCCATATCCATCAAGGCGGCTCACTATCAGTCTAGTCGTGTCTACTGCCTCGCCGACAAATGCCTCGACAGGAGCGCCTGCCGCGGCGAGGCGTTCCGCTGCAGCGTTTAGCCGCGTTTCGTCTTTGTCGGCGATAAAAACTTTGGAGAACGGTGCGCCGCCCTCAACACTCTTTCGCCAAGCCGCGACACAGCTCCCGTCAATGAATTCGCCTTTTCTTACCAGGGCTCGTCCTGGGCCGCAAAACACATCGATGTAGGTCGCTCCGGCCTTTCCTGGGCCAATAAACTTACCTCGCGCGCCGCGAGATATATCAATGTAGCGACAGAGAAAATCGTGCTTTTGCTTCGCCCATGGTCCTACGTCCTCCGCTGGCAAGCCGTCGTCACCGTTGACGAGATTACCCATGCTCCCCCCTACATGTTACGCCATTCTTCGCGCGGTATTTTGAATCTGTAGGGTGACGCCCAGTCCACGACTACGTCCTCGATATCTCGAGCGTTCGAACTAACGAGCGTGAAGAAACCATCGCTTGAGCCGCGAGCAAGTCGCTTTATAAACATTCGACCATCGTTGAGCCTTACTACACACATTCGCCCGAGCAGCGAGTAGGGGTCTTGCCCATCTTGGTGATATCCAACTAGATCTCCATCCTCGAAAATCGGCATTTGGGAGTCGCCGCGCACAATAACTCCGCCTGTGCCGGGCTTCACGGGAAAATCGATCTCCACGACTTCTAACGGTTCGTGTTCGAAGTCGTTGTAAGGTGATATTTCTGCGCCAGCACCCACATAGCCATAGACGCCAACCTCTGTTGCTGGGCGACCATCCGTCGGGCCGGTTCCTTCACCCGTGAGCAGCCATCCGGCGGTGACCCTGTAGGCTTTAGCGTATTTATCAACTGCCCGATGTATGCCACGCGTCCCATTCTCGTGCTGGATGTACGTGTCGTACTTCCATCCGAAGAAAGTCGCAGCCTTCTTTGCATCGTCAAACCCACGTTTAATCCGTGCGAGTTCAAGGCGTTTCGCGGTGTCTGGCCTATCATCGTAATCCATGGTGTGCAAAAAGCACGAAAGCGATGTGCGTTTCGCCTTGACATTGCGGCGTGCGTTATGCACATTCTGCGTCATGAACGCCATCGAGATCAAAGCTCTTCGTGATAAGTTAGATTGGACGCAAGCCCAACTTGCCGAATATCTGGGCGTGGACCGATCAACCATTTCCCGCATGGAGAATGGTGGAAAGGTTCATGGGCCAGCTGCAAAGCTGTTGTCCTCTTTGCGTGATCGATATGTTTCGTCAGAGGCCGCGGAATGAAGCGCCTATTGCAGACTGTCATCGCCGGCCTCTCCCAGAATCCTCGGCTCCAGCCGATCGAGATGCTCCAGCGCCATGCAGGCGAGGGACTGCGCTTCCCGGCTGGGGCTTCGCTGCAGGCTTTCCATCCGGAAGCGGACGTTGTCGACGATGCCGGCGCGCATATGGCGCTCATCGTCGAAGTCTCGGCTTACGATATGCGTCAGATCGACGACAATCTGCTCCAGGACGGCGAAGTTGGCGATCATCGAGTTGAGAGCAGTTTCGCTCATGGTGGTTCATCCTCTCGTTTGTATGCCGAGTATCGGCGGTTTTGCACTGAGACGGGGAGGCGGCCATTTGCTCTGGCCTGCGGTCCGCCCTGATCTGCTGACCCTTTGACAATCCTCCTTTTTTTCACGTCCCGCCACGGGACATTTCGGTCCGTTGTCCCGGGCCGGGACTAGGTTTTTTGCGTTTTACGAGGACCCGAAATGCACGATCCATTCCAGCCCCGCATCAAGGCCGCGCAGAGAGACCTCATCGAGGCTTGCGGAACCGTTCGCCGCATCGAAGAGAAGTTCAATTATTCGAAAAGCCAGGTCGGACGCTGGGGCGACGCAAAGGCGCCCGACCTGATGCCGATCGATGCGATCCGCCGGCTCGAAGAGGATTGCGGCATTCCCTTCGTCACCTCGGTCATGGCCGAAGTAACTGGCCGCCGTCTCACCGATCCGGAAACAGAGCGCGAAGCCGCCGTCTGCGTGATGCAGAGCCATGCCGATGTCATTCGCGAATTTGCCGAGCTGTCAGGTCAGATGGCGCTCGCCTTTGCCGATGGTCACATGACCCCGGCAGAAGCGACCGTTGCCGATCGTGCCGCAGCGTCGATGGAAGAGGCTGCCCGCCAGCTTCGCAATTCGTTGGCTGTCGTGAAAGCCGCCGGCGGCGTGAAGGCTGGTCTTCGGGTTGTAAGCGGGGACTAGGCTGATGGATGTCGTCGAGCGCCTTCGTGATGAGAATGAAATGCTGCGGGAAAAGCTGCGGCAGCTCGAAGACGTTCTCAAGCCGGAAGTAAATGCTCCTGAGGGATGCCATCTGACACCGTCCGAACTGTTGATCTTTCGACACTTGAGCCTTGGCCGGCTTTCGAGCCGCGATAACCTTCGCAGCATCCTCTACTCCGACCGGGTCGATGAGCCTGACACCTACAATATCATCGATGTCTTCATTGTCAGCCTGCGCAAAAAGCTTCGTCCGTATGGATTCGCGCTGGAAACCGTCTGGGGCCGCGGATGGAAACTTGTCCGCCTGCAGGAAGAGGCGGAATGAGCGAGCCTATTCGCCTTGTGATCGTCACCGATGACGCGAACCGTGCAGCGCCGGCCATCTTCGGCATGGCGCTCTCGCTCCTTCCTGCCTGGGTTCTGGTGATGACCGACTGGCAGGAAATTGCGGCTTTGGAAGAAGGCGCGCCTTGCATGGCGCTGTGGTTCCAAAAAGGCGGGTTCGTGTCTCTGGCGGAGACCACATGGCGCGAACGTCGGCAGGACGTAAGGCTCGATGATGATTTCGGCCACCATTTCAATCGCGTAACAGCCTGGCTCGACAAGCGCGATGAAGCTGATCGCCAGGCCTTGAAACGTGCGCTCGAGGATGTCGCCGATCAGGAAGGTGTCGTTTCCTTCGACGAGCTCGTTCGGGTGCAGGCCGCAAAAAAGGCTGCCGAGACTTCCTTGGTCAAGCACTTCCCCAAACCCTCGAAGTGGATCTGATGATGAAAGAGAAAGTGAAATTGCTCCTCATTGTCGCCCCAACGAAATTGGAATGCCATGCGACCGCTAAGGAATTCAGTCTGGATTTCCTCAAGGTCGACCGGATGCGGTTCATATCGAACCCATATCACCTGAGGGGATGGTCGCGCGGTACGCCGTTCATCGCGCTCAACCGTTCGGTTTGGCCTGAACTGCTCGACAAGGCCCTGGATGCTCTGACCATGAGCGGACAGCTCCGCATCGCCAATGACCGCGATCTTTCGGAACTCGTCGATGATTTTTCTGCCAACGTGCCCGCGCAGCGCGCTCGCTTCGCTACGGGAGCGCGGATGTGAGCGACATTATATCCGATTTCATCAAGCGCGCCTCTCTGTTGCCTGTATCGGATGCGGTATCGCGGCTTCAGCTCAAGTTGCCACGCATCGTCGATGCGGGAATGCCTTGCCCGAAATGCGGCGGAAAGGACCGGTTTGCGGTCAACCCGAAGAAGGGTGTCTGGAACTGCCGAAGCTGTGGCGGTGGCAAGACCGGCCTGGGTCTCGTCGGCCATGTGCAGGGGTATGATCTACACAACAGGGTCGATTTGCTCGAGGCGTCGTCGTTCCTTCTCAATGAGAGCATCCCGGACGGCGGGGAGCGCGAAAGCGCGGCCGACCGCGCCGCGAGAGAGGAAAGACTTCGAGCCGCACTGGAAAAAGCTGAGCGCGATCGGGCCGATGAGGATGCGCAGCAGAACGCCTTTCGGGAAAAGGCCGTCATGCGCGCCCGTGGCATTTATCTCGGTTCATCTGCCGCGCCATCCGAAGGTTACGACATTCTTGCCGAATATCTGTATCGCCGCACAGGTTTCAGAATGCCGGCCGGCGTATATGAGAATATCAGGTTCAACCCGCGGCTGACCTATTGGAGCGACCAGCGAGACGACCGAGGTCACCAGATCGAAATCCATTCCGGATATGCGATGGTCGCTCCGTTCGTCGATCTGGATTCCAGGATCACAGGTTGCCACCAGACGTGGATAGATCTGTCCTGCGCGCCGAAATTTCGGCCGCTGCTGGGCATGGACGAAAAAGGCCAGCCTTTCCCGACGAAAAAGATGAGGGGAACCAAGGCTGGATCCCTTATTCCGGTGTTTGGCGACCTGTCCGCCTGCCGTTGGGTCGGGGGCGAAGGTATCGAGACTGTTGCGGCGATCGCCGGGTACGACGGATTCCGAATGGACACGTTTTATTTTGCGGCCGGCGACCTGGGAAACCTTGCCGGTCCATCCGACGGCAGGATTGCGCATCCGAGTTTGACCAAAGCCGACAGCGCCGGTCGCATCCGTCGCGTCCAGGTGCCGGGTCCTGTTCCGAAAGCTGCCGTGGCAGACTGCGTGTCCATTCCAGACCATGTGACGTCGCTCGTTTTGCTCGCTGATGGCGATAGCGAATTTTTCTTTACCGCA
The DNA here is from genome assembly GCF_017313375.1 of Agrobacterium sp. Ap1. NCBI lineage: Bacteria > Pseudomonadati > Pseudomonadota > Alphaproteobacteria > Hyphomicrobiales > Rhizobiaceae > Agrobacterium > Agrobacterium sp. Ap1. Next base: position 100,414 of record NZ_JAFLMY010000006.1, on the reverse strand, counting down.
AATGCCATGGCCAGAGCCAAGGCGCGCGCTGCCAAGGAAGGCCGTTCGATCGGCGTTTGGTGGCCGCCGCCCGGATCGGACTGGGCGGGCGTATTTGCAGGAAAACCGGGGATAGAGATTTAAAGTGCAGGACAATTTATCGACTGACATGCCGGACGGTCTGAAACAGATCATGCAGGAAGCAATGCTCCAGCGCGGTCTGGATGACCCCGAAACCCCACCCTCGCAAGATGATGAGGGCCATACTGTCGACGACAGTGGCCTTATACCCCCAGAGGGGGAAGAGCTTAAACGTGTGCTCGAATTCTGCGCCGGGCTCGATCACTCCGATACCGATAACGGCAAGCGCTTGTTGCAGCATTTCGGGCAGGACCTGCTGGTCGTCTCGCAGGAGAAGGCGAAGACGGCTTTGTTCGCAGTCTGGACGGGCACGCACTGGGATATCAGCAACGGTGGCCCAAAGGCACTCGCGATAGCGCAGCAGCTCGGCGACCGCATCATGCTCGAGCGGATGTTCATCAAGCCGACCAATGATGAGCAGCGCGACATCGATGCCGGAAAGCTTGCTGCCGAGGCCGACGAACGCGGCGAGGAAGTTGCGGTTCCGGCCAGGCGGTTGATTGCAGCAAGAGAGAAAGCGCTCGACGCCTTCGGCAAACGTGTGAAGCGCCGCATGGATCATGGCGTTTCATCGAAAAACATTGCTCGTATGAACGCCGCGCTGACCTGCGCCGCGCCGCATGTGATCCGCTCCCCAGACGATTTCAACGCCGATCGCATGAAATTTGCGACCACCAACGCGACGCTTTCCTTCGAGCGGAAGATGGAGCGGAGGCAAAATCCGAAGTTCGTCAGCCGCGAGGAAACGCCGAATGTGCCGGAAACGATTGACGTTTGCGTCGAGGCGAATGTCAAAGCCAAGCGCGGGCATCGTCGCGAGGATCTCATCACCCATGTGGCGCCGGTGGAATACAAGCCGCGTGCCCAGTGCCCGCGCTGGCTAAGGTTCCTCGAAAACATGCTTCCCGACAAGGAAGTCAGACGGTTGGTGCAGGTTTCTTCCGGGCTCGGCCTGGTCGGAATCACCGTGCAGTATCTATTTTTCCATTACGGGGACGGTGCAAACGGTAAATCCGTCTACATGGAAACGATTTGCCGTCTGCTGGGGGAGGTGGCTGTTACCCTGCCTGCAACAAGCTTGATCGGGGAGAGCGGGTCGTCAGGCGGTGCTTCTCCAGATCTGGCCCGCCTTCTCGGTCGCAGGCTGTTGCGGGTGAAAGAGCTTCCCGAAGGCGAGGACCTGAAAGAGAACCTCGTCAAAGAGTTGACTGGTGGCGAAACGATCACTGCTCGTGACCTGTTTGCGGGATATATGGATTTTGATCCGATCTTCGTCGTGATCATGAGCGGCAATGGTTACCCCAAAATCTCGGGCAATGACGATGGCATATGGCGACGCATGGCGGTCGTTCATTGGCCGGTGAAGGTGCCGGAGGCGGAGCGGCGCGAATTCGAGGACATGCTCTCCTATTTCCGTGAGGAGTATCCGGGCATCTTGAATTGGCTGATTGAAGGGGTGAACATCTACCTTAAGGAAGGGCTCGTCATCCCTGACGCGGTGCGCAGCGCGACGCAGGAGTATCGAGACGATATGGACCGGACCTCTTCGTTCGTCGCTCGATGTATTGTCAGAGATGAGACTGCAGAGCCATTACAGGCGAAATATCTTTACTCTGCCTATTGCAGGTTTACCGAGGATGAGGGGGGCAAGCCCATCAACGTGACGGCCTTCGGGCGAGCCATGGGCAAGAAGTTCAAGAAAGACACCACCCAGCGGCTGCACTTTTACAATGGAATTCGCCTGCGTGATGTGCCAGATGCCCCAGGGCACACGCCAGAGCCGCCGTCGGGTCGCTTCGCGTCTGATGAGCCTTTCCCAGATGACTTCCATTGAGCCCCGTAACCCCACCCGCTATCGCCAGCGGCCTCCAAACTGGCGAAATCCTTGCGACAGTTGCGATAGTTCTGGCGACAGTTTTGCGACAGTTGGGGTGGGGTTTGGGGTGAATGAAATCAATGGCTTGCGATAGTTGCGATAGTTTTCACGCGCTATACGTATGTAAAAACGGGGGGAAGGGGGAATAAAAAATCTCTACGTAATAGGGAAAACTATCGCAACTATCGAACGCATTGAAAACATTAAGCAAAACTATCGCAGAAACTATCTCTAAACTATCGCAAACTATCGCAAAGGCTCTTGGACATGAAAACCGTAACAATCAAGCAGCTACTCAACTGGGCTTTTGTGCAGGAATTGCCGAAGATCGGCGCTCCAGAGCGGATCAGCGGCGCGGCGGCGCCATCTTCCTGGGATGTTCTCTCTGACGTCATCACACTCGGAACGATGGTCGACAAGTCGCCAAACATGTTCGGGGTCGTTTCGTCCTACATTTACGAAGGCGAGCCACATGCAGACGCAATAATGGTCGGGGAGGCTGTTAAAGATCTTTCAGAGCGAGATTTCAGCATACCCGCTGGTTGGAAGCCCTTCCCTGAATGGGCTGATGAGCGCGGTCTGGTTCGCGATGAGGTGGCACGGATCGTTGAGGCTGAATGCGGAAGAGGTGGCCGGATGAATGGACGCTACATCGTCCAGATGGTCACGACCTCGGCTATCCTGGGTCGCGGCCCAGATTGGACAGTCGATTTCGAGCCAAAGGAAATTGCTCTGACGGTGAATGGCAGCCCGGCATGGTTTGTCATGCGCCAACAGCGTGATCGTGCGGGTAAACTGGTTTCCTATGAGGACAATGGTTACGATCAGAAAAAGCGCCGCCAGAAGCCGGGCGCATACCGCAAATACAAGCTCGATATGCCCATCAGGTCCGCCGTTGTCTCTCGCCTCGAATGGCAGCTGTGGGTTTCGGCGCTGGAATCACTCCATCTCGCTCTCTCCGGCCGCCTTTCGGACCATGATATCATGCCGTTCTTCCCGAACAGGGCTCCGTGGGCGACCATGGAAAAAGAACGTGTGGATTTGTAAGTGATTGAAATTGTTATTAAATATTTAACGAAAAGGTAATTGACTTGCGCCGGGTGTTTGGAGCATATTGAGCACACTGTAAAAGGTTAGACAAACCCGCTGGCGGAAACGCCCGGCGGGTTTTTTGTTTCCAGTCGTAGGAGGCAGCCATGAAACCCGTCGCTGTAATGGCGACATTGCAGATGAAGGGTCGCCATCATGATTGACGCGACCGTCAAATTCGACCTGACAGGCTTCGACCGATACCTGAGCGATGTCGAGCGCAACAGGATGCCAAGCGTTATCCGCAATGCGCTGAACGATACCGTGAAATCTGGCCGGCTCGAAGTGCAGAAGGAAATGGATCGGGTGTTTGATCGCCCGACGCCTTATGCAAAGCGCGGTGTGATCTATGACGCGGCCACGAAAGAGAACCTGAGGGCTGCGGTCGTTGTCACTGGTGACAGGACCAAAGGTGCATTGCCTGCCACAGCGTTTCTCGGACCGCAGATCGAAGGCGGTCACCGAAGCCATAAAGCTTTTGAGAGGCAGCTCATCCAGCGTGGCTTGATGAAGCCGAATGAGGTTGCTGTGCCATCTCGCGAGATATCGCTCGACCGTTATGGCAACATGACCCAGGGTTTCATCAATCGCTTCATGGCTGACCTACAGATCGATTACCGCGGGGCAGGTGCAACGCGGGTAAGATCGGATGCATCGGTCAAGCGGAACAAGAACTATCGTTCCGCCCGGTTCTTTGTTCCTAAAAGGGGATCATCTCTGTTCCCTGGCGTTTGGCAGCGTGACCCGAGTACGAAAGACATCAAGCCCGTCGTGCTCTTCCTCAGGAGGGAAAGCTACCGCATACGCTTGAAGTTGCGCGATGTGGTCGAGCGTCATGCCAATGCTGAAATGCCTGCGAACTTCGAGAAGCACTTCAATCGCCTGATCAGACCGATAGGTTCTTGATTGACGCTGAATCTAATTAGTTGATGTTGCTCGACCAAGAATTTGTTCGAAAGACCGGAGCAATTGTAGGCATCGGTCGAGAACTTCGCCGTTTGTGCTCTGTCCAAGGAAGAAACCGTTTATTTCTCCGGGAAGGTCGTTGAACTCTTCGAGTGTCGCTAAGCCAAGCGTTTGGGCAAGATCCGGGTGGAACACAAGAATAGCATTTGCGGACCCTTGGACCTTGATCAGGGACTGGATAAACCTGCCAAATAGCGTGTTAAACTCGATGTTCTCTTGGGGCGTTAAGAGCATCGGTGAAGTACCAAAAGAGAATAATCTCGAAAGCACAGGTTTATCCTGAACGTCTTTGCGAGATAGAATTCTTATAAGTCTGGTGATCGCGTCTGCCCCTTCTTTGAGCCCGTCCTCAAGCTGGTCTACGTGCGCATTTGGAAGAGGGGCTGCCGTTCCCAATTTGTTTGGCATGTACATTTTGATCGCCTGAGCGATCGCCGCGAAGGATGCCACCACACAGGCGGCGGTATTGATGATCGTCCAAGGATCTGGATCGACCAATCTCTCTCCACTCTCGTTTGTCAAAGGTGTTCCCCATGTATTTCGATGTAGCGATAACCGTCCTGATCACAGTCAACACGACGGTGACCCTGGTCAATTTCTATCTGATTACAAAGGGAAGATAGACCATGGCAATGCCGCCTAGTCGAGTCGAGGGAACGGCATCGTGAGGGCCGAGGTCGCTTAGATGGGGAGGGCCGGGGCGGCCGATCGCGGGTCCTTCCTGCAGAAACCGCCCCTGCGGATATTTGGCACCGCGTTGTGTCAGCAGTCTGAGCCGAGTTTTGAAGCCTAAACTCAGAGCCTAAACTAAATAGCTGGTAAAGTTGAGCCTAAAATGACCATCGCCACCGAGACGATGAGCAAGGGCGATTTCGCCGCGTTCATAGGCATCACAGCGGGGCGCGTCTCGCAATACATCGCGCAGGGCAAGATCAGCGCGGACGCCCTCGACGGCGAGGGCCGGAAGGCCAGGATCAGGACAGCCGTTGCGATTGAGCAGCTGAAGCGGAACCTCGATCCTAGCCAGCGTTTTGGGGCGAATGGGTTTGCACTTCGATCCGCCACGTCGGCCATTGAGCCGCCGACGGTGCAAGTCGAAGAATTGCCGCTCCCGATCTCGGCAGAGACGGCGAAGCCTAGGCTTCCTACGCCGACACTGACGCCGCAGATGGACGAACTCGCCGAGCTGCGTATTCGTCAGGAGCGGGTCAAGGCGGAACGCGCCGAGCGGGAGCAGATGCTCGACGTTGGCCGCTACATGCTGACCGATGATGTCCGGCGGGAAATGGCGAAGGCTGTGGCGTCAGCCTACGCCGTCATGGAACAGGGCCTGCAGGATATGGCTGCCGCGATGGCGGAGCAGTTTGGCATACCCCAACGAGATGCCCAGCACGCTCTGGCGAAGTCGTTCAGAACGGTGCGCGCCAATGCTGCCGCTGCGTTCTCGGCTCAAGCCGACGATGTTGCGGAACATGTCGAGGATCAACCGGAATGACGATCCTCTTCAATCCGGCGCGGATGGCCTATCAAGAATTGGCGAAGGCCACCGAGCCACCGCCGGCCGTCGACTACCTTGCCTGGGCAAAAGAGAACATCGTGTTCTCCGAGCGCATATCGGCCATTCCCGGCCGGTACCGTGAGGACAAGTTTCCGTTCTTCTCGGAAATCTTGCGGGCGCTGTCTCCGGAAGATCCATGCACAATCGTCACGCTTGCCAAATCTGCGCAGGTCGGCGGAACGGTGCTGGCGAACATCTTCCTGCTCGGGACCACGGCGCTGACGCCCTGCGATTTTCTTTACGTCCACCCGACGGAGGAAAACGCCAGTCGTTGGTCGAAGCAGAAGCTGATGCCGTTGCTGCGCGAGACGCCGGCTGTCCGGTCTCTGTTCTCGGAATCGAGCCGCGATGGCGGAAATTCGATCCTTTACAAGGAACGGATGGACGGGCGCGGCGCCTTGCAGGCAGCCGGGGCAAATTCGCCGGCCGGTCTTTCGATGATCTCGCCACGACGCCAGGTCCAGGATGACCTTGCGAAATGGTCGATGAACGATGCGGGCGACCCTGAGGTCCAGGCCGACAGCCGGTCGAAAGCGTTCTTCGATCGCAAGGTGTTCAAGATTTCGACGCCGCTGATCGCGCCGGGATGCCGGATCTCGGCGAACTATCTGGATGGCACTCAGGAACGCTACCACGTTCCTTGTCCGCATGAAGGTTGCCACGAGCTGCAAGAGCTCAAATGGGAGAACATGCGTGACCACCTCGAGGTGGATCATCCGGAGAAAGCACATTTCTGCTGCGAAAAGTGCGGCAGTGAGATCTACGAACACCATCGTTCATGGATGATACGTCCAGAAAATGGTGCGAGGTGGGTTGCGAAATATCCCGAGCGGGCGCGTCACCACAGGTCGTTCCATATCTGGGTGGCCTATTCGCCGCTCGAATCCTGGGAGGCGATCGCCCGGGCGTGGTTCAAGGTCCAGTCTGGCGGGCCAGACGACAAGGAAAAGTCTGCCGGCGCCGAGCAGGTGTTCTGGAATGACTGGCTCGGTCTTGCATTTGAAGCCGAGAACCGTGCCATCGCATGGGAAGATCTCCGCGATCGTGGAGAGGAGAGCGGCTTCAAGCGCGGCACGGTGCCGGCTGAGGCTCTCGTCCTGACGATGGGTATCGACGTGCAGGGCGACCGTGTCGAGTGGCTGCTTCGAGGATGGGGACGAAACAAGTTCAGTTGCGTTATCGACTGCGGCAAGATCGACAGCACCGCTGGCAATCAGGCGGCGCTTTCCGAGCGGCGGGAGCATAGCGGTCACATATCCGAGCCGGAGGTGATTGCTGCACTCGATCGGCTTATCGCTCGCGAGTGGACAGACGACAACGGCGTGAGGCGCCCGGTCGACATGGTCGGTATCGACGGCAATGCCTACACCGAGGATGTGTGGATGTGGGCCAAGCGTCATCCGCGGTCCCGCGTCATCATGGTTCGCGGTGATGGCCGAGAAGCCGCTCCGATGCTTGTGCAGGTTCGCGAGTACGACAAGCGCGGTCGGCCAAAGAAACAGAAGTGGACGAGCCGGTTTTACAGCTTCAACGCCTCGGCGATGAAGATGGGGCTTTATCGCGACTTCAAGAAAACAGAACCTGATCAGACCGGATACGTGCGGTTCGCTCGCGGTCTCGGTGACGACTTCTATCAGCAGGCGACATCGGAAGTTCGGGTTCTCGAAAAGAGCCGGAGCGGCCATCCCCGCCCGGTCTGGACGTTGCCGTCGGGGCAGCGGAACGAAGCGCTCGACATGATGAACCAGGCCCGCGCAGCCGCCATCCGCATGGGCCTTCCCTACTGGGGCGATGAGGAGTGGGACACGATTGCCGAGAGGTTGGCGAAAACAGAGCCGCCGGCGCAGGGCGATATCGAGGACATGCTTACCGGTGTGCAGCCCGCGTCCCCGCCGGCGCAGAAACAGGAACCTCGGCAGCTTACCGCCGCCGAAATGATGCAGCGATTGAACAGGTGAAATGATGCAACGTCCGACCACGCCGGAAGAGACCGCGCTCTATCAGTCATGGTTGACGCAGGCCAAGACTGCGCTCCACCAGCTCGCAATCGGCAAGAAGACCGTCACCCTGTCTTACAACGGGGAGACGATCACTTACGACAAAACCGATGAGGGGCGGCTTCGTCGCTACATCGGTGAACTTGAAGTCGCGTTGGGCATCGTGTCCTGCGTTCGTCGCCCGGGAGTGCGCGCATGACGTCGCCCATACTCGACCATACCGGTCGACCGATGCAAAAATCGGGGATCACGCAGCGTGGTTTTAACGGCGGGAACGCCTGGCAAGCATCGAGCTACAGCCATCCGGACATGGCGGACTGGATTCCGCGTTCGGTCTCGGGCCAGTCGGCACTGTCGCAGGAGCGGGACACGATCGTCGATCGTGTGCAGGATATCGCGCGTAATGACGGTTGGGCTTCGGCCGCTCTGTCCCGGCAGCTGGATGAAGTTATCGGTTCGGGGTGGGATATTGCCGTCGACCTTCGCGAGAAGGCGCTCAATCTCACCACCGACGAGGCTGACGAACTCTCGGACCAGATCGAGGAAGCCTGGACGGATATCGTCTATGACCCTGGTTTCTGGATCGATGCGAAGCGGCAAGGCCCGATGTCTTCCGTTCTCGGTCGCGGCTATCGTCATCGCATCGCCGATGGTGAAGCGTTGGCCGAGATCTGCTGGGATGAGGGCAGGGGAGGACCCTTGGCCACCTTCGTCAAGCTTATCGACCCAGCACGCCTTTCGAACCCGTTCGATGAGGCTGACACTCTGACCCAGCGTGATGGCGTCGAAATCGACCGCTATGGCGCGGCCGAGGGCTATTGGATCAGGACCCAGCATCCGGACGACGATTATGTCTGGGGCTCCGGATCACCGGAATGGGTTCGGGTCGCGCGTGAAACCGAGTGGGGCCGCCCGGTCATGGTCCATGCCTTCGAGGCCGATCGCGATGGCCAGTTCCGCGGCGTGCCGCCGCTGGCACCTATCCTGCGAAAACTGCGCCAGATGACGCAGTACGATGAGGCCGAGCTTAAGGCGGCGATGGTGAATTCGGTTCTCGCTGCGTTCATCACGTCGCCAGGTGATCACGGTGAGATTGCCGAAGCCCTGACTGACAAGGAAGCGGCTGAAAGACACCGGCAGTTCACTGCTGATAGGTTCGGCGCTTACACCGCCGCTCCGCCGAAGATCCCGGCCGGCATGGCGCACTTCCTTTACCCGGGTGACCAGGTAACGCTGACCCAACCAGGCCACCCGAACAGTGGGTTCGAGGCCTTCTTCCGCGCCTCGTTGCGGAACATGGCCTCTTCTATCGGGCTCACCTACGAGCAGCTGACGATGGACTGGAGCCAGGTGAACTATTCGAGCGCTCGCGCTGCGATCCTCGTCATCTGGCGGGGCCTCACTGCTCGTAAGGACATGTTCGCTGCGCAGTTCATGAACCAGGTCTATCGGGCCGTTCTCGAAGAGATGTTCGATCGCCGGATCATCAAACTGCCGCCGAAGGCTACTTCCTTCGAGGCTGCGCCTGCGGCCTGGTCGCGTGTCGACTGGATTGGGCCTGCTCGCGGCTGGGTCGATCCGGAGAAGGAAGCCAAGGCCGCCGGCCTGCGGATGGACCTCGGCATTTCCAGCCTCGAGCGCGAATGTGCCGAGCAGGGGCTCGACTGGAAACAGGTTGCCCGCAAGCGGGCACGCGAGCGCCGCTTCCTCGTGTCGTTGGGGATCAACCCGGATGCCAGCAAGCAGAATACGGCGCAGCCGCAGCAGCCCGCGGGCGAAACCAATGACGAGCGCGATGCTCGTGAGAACAGAGAGGCCGCATAATGAACTATCCTCAGGTCGCGGCGCAGCTGTTCAATCGGCCGCTTCTGGCTCATCGCGGTCACGCTCAGGCACTCGCCCAGTCGATGGCGCCTCGCATTTTCGGCGGTCAGGTTTCATACGCAGGTGAATGGTCCGCCGGCATCGTCGGCGAGCCGCTGCGCGAAGAGCGTGACTGGAATGGTGAGCGTGTCTATCAGGGCCCGCGCATGGTCGATGGAAGTCCGGTTGCCGTCATCGAGGCAGAGGGAGCCCTCGTTTCCAAGGGGAAATGGATCGGTGCGCTGTGTGATGCAACATCTTATGAAGGAATCCATGCCCAGATTACCGACTGCCGCCGAAACAGCGACATCAAGGCTGCAATCCTTGAGGTGGACTCCTTCGGTGGATCCGTCGCTGGTGCTTTCTCTTGCGCCGACGCCATCCATCGTCTCGCCCAGGAAAAACCGGTTCTGGCGGTTCTGACCGATCACGCGTGCTCGGCGGCCTATCTCCTTGCCTCTGCGGCATCCGCGATCGTCATGCCGGCCACGGGGCTGGCCGGTTCGGTCGGGGTCATCATGCTGCACGCCGATTTCTCCAAAGCCTATGACAAGGCAGGGATCGTGATAACCCCGATCTTCTCCGGTGCGCACAAGGACGATTATTCGCCTTTCCGCGCACTCGATGAGGACGTGTTCAATAAGGCGAAAGCAGAGGCAGACACGGTCAGGGACATGTTCGTCACCGCTGTCGCACGCTACCGCTCGGGGCGCATAGACGCGAAGCAGCTCCTGGCGACCGAGGCCGACACCTACCTTGGCGCCGATGCTGCGAAGATCGGCTTGGTCGATGAGATCGCCGATCCACTGCTCGCGGCGGAAGCCTTCGTCGCAGAAGTCAGCCGCAAGGCTGCATAAGGCCGGTCTTCCGGTCTCCATCGCCCACCAGACCCGGGCTCACCACCAGAAAGGAAGCGATATGTCGCTCGCACAGATGATCCGCCGGGTAGCCGGTGGACAGAAAACACGCATGTCCGATGACGAGAAGCCGGACATGGAAGACGACGATACCGAGACGTCTGCCGCCGACGATCAGCCGGAAACGGGTGACGACGAAAACGCTGATGAGGTCGACGACGAGACCAATGCCGAAGACGATCAGCCGGACGATGGCGATCAGGCGGAAGATGACGCGACCGACAAAGACATGTCCGCAGCCGAGAAAAAGGCCTTTGCCAAGGGCCGCACCGCAGAGCGCAAGCGGATCGGCGCAATTCTTGGATCTCCGAAGGCTGACGCCAACCCGGCGCTTGCGGCTCATCTCGCATTTAAGACCGCCGACAGCGCGAAGAAAGCGCTGGGCACGCTGGCACATGGCGGCGCAAGCGCCGCATCGGGGTCGCTCGCCGGCCGCATGAACGCACGCGGCGCGTCCCGGACGGGTCGCGGCGGTGAAACTGAAACACGCAACAAGGACGCGGGCACGGCCTGGGATGGCGCTCTCGCAAGGTCCGGCAAGCTGAAGGGAAAGTGACATGACGACGTTCATCGAAGGACCGCGCACAGCGGAATACCTCCGTTCGGAGGCAAACGACCATCGCTCGCGCGATGTCATCACCCTTGCTGCCGGCGTCGTCGGCACGCTCGAGGCCGGGACGGTTCTTGGCCGGATCACGGCCACGGACACCTACACCACCTACAACCCGGCCAATGCCGACGGCAGCCAGAACGTGGCCGCCATTCTCTTCGAGGCAGGCAAGGCAGGGCAGAAGCGAACCGCGACTACTCGTGACGCCGAGGTGAAGACGGCCAAGCTCGTCTGGTTCTCCGGTGCCAACGCCACTCAGATCACCGCCGGCATCACCGGGCTCAAGGCGCTCGGCATCATCGCGCGCAGCTAAGGAACAACGCTCATGCTTTCTATGGACGCATTCAACAACAAGGCCTTTTCGATGGTCAGCCTTACGGCGGCCGTCGCGAAGGTTGCTTATATCCCTAACCTGCTTGGCTCGCTCAATATCTTTGAGCCCCAGCCGGTCTACACGCGCACCGTCGGCGTCGAGCGTAAGGACCAGGGTCTCGCGCTTATCCCGACCTCGCCACTCGGGGCTCCACCGCGGGAGACGAACCGCGATGGCCGCAAGATCGTCGATCTTCGCACCACCCGCCTGGCCGACAGCTTCACCATGTACGCCTACGAAGTCGAAGGCATTCGCGCTTTCGGAACCGAAACTGATTTCGAATCTCTGCAGACCGAATATGCGACCCGCATGGCCAAGGTTCGCGGCAACATGGAAATCACTCACGAATTCCATCGCCTTGGCGCCCTGCAGGGCAAGCTGCTCGATGCGGACGGCACGACGGTCATCTACGACTACTTCGACACGTTCGGTATCACCGAAGCTCCTGCGATCAGCTTCGAGCTGGACGTGGCTTCCACCAACGTTCGCGGCCTTTGCCAGGATGTCATCCGTTCCATGGCACGCTCGTCCGGTGGCAAGTTCACGCCTGCAACGCAGGTGCATTCCATTGCCGGCGACGCATTCTACGATGCGCTGATCAGCCATCCGACGGTGGAAAAGACCTATCTGAACTGGCAGGCGGCCGAAGCGCTGCGCGAAAAGACGGCTTTCGAAAGCTTCTATTTCGGCGGCATCACCTTCCACAACTATCGTGGTACCGACGACAATTCGACCGTAGCCGTACCGACCAATCAGGCGAAGTTCTTCCCCGTCGGTGCGCAGGACGTCTTCAAGCAGGCGATGGCGCCGGCGGAGTTCGGCCCCTACGTCAACACCCGCGGCCAGGATACCTATGCGATCAACGTCGTCGACAAGGATCGCCAGGCCTGGACCAAGGGCGAGCTTTACTCCTACCCGCTTTACCTCTGCACCATGCCGGAAGTGCTGCGTAAGGCGACCCTGACGTAACCGTCTCCAGACATCGCTGGGCGGTCCTCGGGCCGCCCCTTTCCAACAGAGGATCAGGTCATGGAATATCAGAAAATCGAAACGGTCACGGTCGGCATCAGCAATACCGGCGGCGAGACCGTCGTTGTCCGCACCATCGACGGCACGTTGACCGTGCGTCCGGGCGCCAAGCTGAAAAACCAACCGATACTGCCGCTCACCGAAGAGCAAGTCGACCTTTACAAATCGAAGGGCGTCAAGTTTACCGGCCTGCCCAAGAATGAGCCGAAAGACGAGCCGGATATCTCCGCGCTCGAAAAGACCGCCACCGATGCGAAGGCAGAGTACTTGAAGGCTCAAGCCGCGTCGCAGAAACAGGGGGCCGGCGAGGCCGAAAAGAAGGCCCTCCAGGATGCAACTGACAAGTTGACGGCTGCCGAACAGGCGCTCTCGGACGCACGTCAGTGAGCCTGCGACCGGCCATATTCGAGGAAATGGGGTCGCAGTTTGCGGATGCGTTCGGAAACTGCGACTGCCTCTTCGAGGTCAACGGTGTCGCACTCATCCCCGTGCGCGGCATCCTTCGCCGATGGCGTGATGTCGATCAGTCGGAAGAATCCGGCCAGAGCGCAGAAGGGACCACGCATAGCTTGTCGGTTGCAGCGGTCTCGGTTCCCGGGCTGGTCAGCCAGCGCGACAGCGTGACGATCTTCATGACCGACGATGCAGGTGTCCGGATCGATGCCGGGACTTTGTACGAGATCAAAAACCACGCGGATGACGCACGCGCCATGCTGCGCATCTATCTCTCAGGAGACATTTAAATGACCGATGCAAAAGCGGCAGAGGCCACCAGCACCGCCGAGACGCTCGATGTTGAAAAAATCGCCAAGGCACTCCGCTCCGATACGGACGACAAGGCAAAAAAAGACGCCCGCGCCGCGGTCAGGACCATGACCGGCACCTGGGAGCATCTGCCGGTCCGCATCCGCTCGGCGATCCGGACGGATGTTGGCCGGTTCATTGCCGCAGGCAAGGGCAAGGCCGCCGTGATCGAGGCGGGTTATTCCGAGATTACCGCAGAGCGCGCGCTGCGCGATCTTGGGCATCGCGGGTGATGACCCACCGCCGATCAGTCGTTGTCACGGAAGTGGTGACCCGGCTTTCTTCGATCCCTGATTTTGCAGGTGCAGGCAAATGCGCAAGGGGGCGCGCTTCGGCCGTTCCGTTGGAGCTTTTGCCGGCCCTGACTGTGACCTGGGGCGAAGCAGGCGAAATCAGCATCCGCCGGCCCATGTCGGGACCGAATGGCGAGGATGGATATGACCGGACGCTCCCGCTCTCTGTCGTCGTCCACCTTCGTGAAAACGACCCTGAGGGCGAGTTTGACCGCATCTGCTCGCTGATCGAGGCGAAGATGGAGGCGGATGTTTCGCTCGGCGGCATCACAATCGATCTCGATCTGCAATCGACACGCCTGTTCGTCGATCCACGTACCGGCATCCCGATGAGTGTCGGGAGCCTGCTCTACTCGATCCGATACAAAACGCTGGCGACGGGCCCCAGCATTTCAGCTCTCTAGGAGACTATCCCGATGGCGAATATTCCAAGATCTGCGGGAGAGCCCTTCCGCAGCGCAGCTGCTGTCACCCCGAGCGACAGCGCGGACCTGGCGATACCGTCACTTCTTTACGTCGGCACATCCGGTGATATCGCCGTCGTGACGCTGGATGGCAGCACTGTCGTCCTGAAAAATCATCCAGTCGGGTATATGCCCGGCATCGTCACCCGCGTCCGCGCCACCGGTACGACGGCGTCGAACATCGTCGCCCTTTCCTAAACCTCATACATCAGGAGAAATACCATGGCGCTCGGCCGTACACTCACCATTGCCGGCGAAAACACCGGCGGCACCTTTGATCTCCTCTGTGTAACAGAGCAACGCTCTATCGAGATCAATAACGAAGAGATCGACATCACCAAGCCGAACTGCATGGACCCAGGCTCAAAGCTCGTGCTCGCGCTGATGTACGGGATGCAGTCCATTCGCGTTACGGGACAGGGCGCATTCGTCAATAACGCGACGATGAAGCGCGTCTCTGCCGATGCGGTCAACCAGGTCGTGCGCGCCTATCAGATCACCGTTCCCGGCGTGGGAGTGTTTGAGGGTGACGGCCTGATTTCCATGACATTCTCGGGCGACAAGACGAACGAGATGCAGTCCGATATCCGGCTTGCGCTCACTGGCGAAGTCGAGTTTGAGGCTGCTGTCTGACCATGACAACGCCTGCAAATCCCCTCCGCGGTGAGGCGGAGATCACGATAGGCCGCGAGACTTTCAGGATCGCAGTCACGTTTTCCGGCCTCGTGCGCCTGTCCAAGGCCACGAAGGTCGACACACTCGATGAGCTTCATCGCCGTCTTCTTGGCTTCGAGCCATTCACCGTGGCATGCGCAGTCCGTACTTTGATCGTTGCAGATGATCAGGACCGGGCCGCTGCACTCTCTGCCAAGATTCTCGCCGACGACAATATTTCCATTGCCGATCAGGACAGTTGGCGAGCCGGGATGGAAGAAGCGCTCCTCGGCCACGTCACCGCGGGCGCGGCGGCTCGCGATGAGCGTTCGGCTCACCAGTTTGCCGAGGATGCCCTGCTGGGGGAGCCCGTAAGCCCCTCCTGATCGCAGACTACGTCCGTACGTTGTTCCGGGTCGCCATGGCATCTGACCGGCTTGGTTGGTCGCCTGCAGTGTTTTGGGATGCGACGGCTGCGGAAATGGAGCTTGTGATCGAGGGGCTTCAGGGGCGTTTCTCCGGCGGCGCCAACATCTCACGAGAAGAAGTCCGGCGCGCAGCGGCGGCTCACGGCAAGAAACCATCGTTGCGGAAAAGACCGCATTAGCGCAGTGGAGCGTCATCATGAGCCGCCCGGATATTCCCGTCACCATCAGCGGCGACCCGCGAGCGTTCGAGCGCTCGCTCGACAGGGTGCGGCGTGCCACGAAGACAACTGCGTCGGATGTCGCCGCATCTTTCATGCGCGTGAAAGCCGCGGCTGCCGGAGCGGCCGGCATTGTTGCTGCGATCGGCGGCTCCGCCTTGGTCGCGGCAACGCAGACAGCAATCCAGTCGGTCAACGATCTTGGCAAGGCCGCGCGTATGGCCGGCGTCGACTTCGAGAAGTTTCAGGAGCTGAAATATGCCGCCGAGCAGAACCTGATCGGCATCGAGGCTCTGACTGACGGCCTGAAGGAGATGCAGCTTAGGGCCGATGAGTTCGTCAAGACAGGTGCCGGGTCAGCGGCTGAGAGCTTCGCCCGCCTCGGTATGGACGCTAACGAGGTTGCGCGGCGTCTGAAAGACCCGGCTGCAATGTTTGAGACGATTATCGATCGTGTTCGTCAACTCGACAAAGCGGCGCAGATTCGTGTTCTCGACGAGATGTTTGGTGGCACTGGGGCGGAGCAGTTTAGCCAATTTTTACAAGATGGCGCTCGCTCGATTGGTGCCCTTCGAGAAGAGGGGCGCGCGTTTGGTGTGATTATGGATGAGGACTTTCTTAAGAAGGCTGAAAAAGCGGAGCAGAGATTCAACGCTCTCGCGACCGTTGTTGGGACAACGTTAAAGAGCGCCATTGTTTCAGCAGCTGACAGCTTGTTCGAATTTCTAGACGGATGGCGCGATTTCCAGAACCAGCAAGACAGCACCCTCGAAAATCGCCAAATCGAAAATGCAAAAGAGCGACTCGACCTAGAAAACCGCATCCTTGAGATTCGGAACCGTACCGGTTGGAGTGACCGGCAAAAAAATAAGGCAATCGGCGACCTGCAAAACCAAATGCGGGTCCTGCAGACTGAAGACACGAAGATCACAAATGTGCGCAATGATCGTATCAACACGCGCGAGCGCACGGTGGAAAGGCAGTGGACGCCTCCGGTAATTCCGAACACGTCTCCTGCCCAGCAAAAGGCAGCATCCGCAGCGGCAGCAGCTGCCGCAAAGGAAAAGAAGGCTTACGATGATGTCGTGGCCAGTCTGCAGCAGGAAATCCTGCTCATTGGCCGCAGCGATTCCGAGAAGGAAAAGATGAACGCCATCCGGCAGGCTGGCGTGGACGCTGCTTCTGCGGAAGGCCAGCAGATCCTGAGATTGATCGACCTGAAATCGCAGCAGGAAAAGGCCGAGGAATCACTCAAGGAAACCCGTGAACGGGCCGCCGAAGCTGCCGAACGCCTGGGGCAAACGCTCGACGATCAGCTCTTGCGGGTGATCGATGGGACTTTCGATGCGCGTGACGCGCTGGCATCGCTGCTGTCGGAGATGATCAACATCAGCACACAGGGTAAGGGGCTTTTCGGGTCAATCTTCAGCGCGATTTCCGGCGGCTCAGGTTTCAACCTGTTCGGTGGGTCGTCTGCTACCTCATCCTTTAAGGCCAACACGACCTTAAGCAACGTTCTCGGTTACGGTGGCGCGCGTGCTGCGGGTGGCGACGTTTCACCCGGTCGTATCTACCGGATCAACGAATATGAGGACGAGATATTCGCGCCGACGAATCACGGCCGGATCATAGCGCCAAGCAAGCTCCGTGGTGCTGATGGCTCTGACGGGGAAACAGGTCGATCCGTGGTCGAAATCCAACTTGGTGAAGGGCTCGTCGGCACAATCCTGCAGCAGAGCAAGGATCAGAGCATCAGCCTGATCAGGGGTAACAATGCTGCTCAGAAGAACTATCGCCAGAACGGCGGGGAATACTGATGGCTGCGACGATAATTTCGCTCCCGGACGTCATTTATTCGCAGTCTGCCATGCGCCCGGTCCGACCGGCGAGCGTCGATCGCATGGAAGGTCGAAAGACTGAAAGCCTTGTCTCCGGTACACCATACTGGACCCTGCAGCTGACGGCTGACAAGCTGACAACCGCAGAAGTCGCTCTGCTCGATGCATTCGAGATGGATGCGGAAGATGGCTGTCAAATTGCCGCTTACGATCCTCATCGGCCGCGACCGATTGCTTACGGTGCACAGCCTCTTTCCGGCGTGCGGGCCGGAGGTGGCGCATTTGTCGGCGACGCAGCGCTCCAGACCATCACCAACCCCAACACTATAGTGGTGAGCGGGCTGCCAGCAGGTTTTAAACTGTCGGCTGGTGATTATCTGGAGGTGAGGAAGTCATCCTACGAACGTTCGCTGCATCGCATCAGTGCTGCGGCGACCGCAAATTCAGGCGGGGTCGTGACATTGTCGATCCGCTTCTATCTCGACACGCAGGTGTTTACCGTCGGCAATACTGTCCGGTTCGAAAAGCCAACGTGTCTGATGGAGATCGACAAGGGGGCTTTCAGCTCGCCGAAATCGTGGCCGAATTACAGCGCCAGCTTCTCAGCAACGGAGGTGTTCCCCTATGCCTCTTGATCCAGCGGTTGAAGCTGCCCTGGATCAGGGGCGGTTTTCGGTCCTTGACCTGATCAGGTTCGACCTCCCAGGGAAATCGGTCGGCTACCATCGCGGCGGCCGGCCGTACACCTATAACGGCATGATCTACTTACCGAACCGGTTCCTATCCATGGCGGATATGACGAGCGCGCTCGGCACGTCGGTCACCACCCGCACCATCGAGTTCTCGAACATCCCTGTCACCAACCCGGAAGATGCCATCGCGCGGATAGAAGAATTCAATTACCAGAATTCTCCGGTCATCATCTCGCATCTGGCTGGTGTCCCCGAGACAAACCAGGCGCTCGGGATACTCACATCGTCATTGTACGAAATCGATCAGGTCCGGTTCAACGAGGGGGCCGTCTCAGGCTCCGAAAGAACCTTGACGCTCTCGATAGACCTGCAGCCACCGGGTCGATCTGCCCGCGGCTCGACCGGCGTCAAACGGTCGGCTGCCGAACACCAGTTCGATAATCTCGCGACAGACACGATCCTTGAATATGTCGCAACCAACGCCACGATCCCCGAGGAATGGGGCCAAAGGTCAGGCTGATCATGAACAGATTTCGGACCGTCGAAGCCACGCTCGAGCGTGAGCTATCGACGCCCTATGCCTATGGTGATCCGGATCGATCGGATTGCTTCATGATGGGCTGCGCGCTCGTCGATGCGATCGAGGGCCGCCGGATGAGCGAAACCTATGCCGGCGCTTATTCCTCGCTCGCCGGTGCGCAGCGCGCGTTGCGTAAGCGGGGCTTTACCTCGCTTATCGATTTCTGGGCCGCCGAACTCGGGCGGCCGGGCGTCGCTCCGGCAGAGGCTCGTTTCGGCGACCTCGTCGTCCTGTTGCTGGCAGACGGCGCGGAGCATGTCGGCGTGTGCCTTGGCATTCGGTTCGTCACGAAGACGCCGGAGGGCCGGACTTTTCACGACCTGTCGCAGGTCACCAAAGCCTTTCATCTCGGATAATCCTGCATGGCCATTTTTACAGCGATCGGCACGGCAATTGCCGGTGCGTTGTTTGCCGGCTCGGCTCTGGCTGCGACGATCATCGGCAGCACGCTCGCTTTTGCAGCCCAGATCGGGATGCAGTATCTCAACCGGGCGAAGAAGCGGAAATACACCGCCGTCCAGAGCGAGACCCAATATGGCGGTGACATTTCCGTCCAAGCTATTTTCGGGATCGGCAAGACCAAGGGTCAGCGCCTGTTCTATTGCAAGTGGGACAAGGGTAACAAGCGCAATGCCGAGGTCTTTGGGTTGTCCAATGGCTGGTGCGACGGGCTGGAGAATTACGTCTATCTGTTCGGCGAAAAGAAATCGCTGATTGCGCAGGCTCCGCGCGGCGGCGAGAGCGCTCGGTATTTTGTCCAGGACTACGCCGAACTGATCGAGATCCGCTTTTACGATGGTCGCCCCGATCAGCCGGTTGACCAGCGCCTGGTCGATGTCACCTCGGCGCTCGGTCAGAAGTGGAAGGCAACCAGCGTTGGAGCCGGGATTTGCTACGTCGTCGTCGAGCGTCTTTATTCGAACAGTGCGTTCGGGACCAAGGGCAAGCCAGATATTGAGTTCGTTCTGCGCGGCCTGCGCGAATACGATCCTCGCAAAGATTCCACGGTTGCCGGCGGCTCAGGTGCGCAGCGTCTCGCCAATTCCGCGACCTGGACGCACACGGTCAATCCGGCGGTCCATCGTCTGAACTATCAGCTTGGTCTGAAGGCGCTCGTTTCGGGGCGCACGCTGATCGGTGAAGGCAAGTCGATGGGGCAGATCGATCTTGCCACCTATTTCGTGGCTATGAACGTCTGCGACGAGGCCCGTTCCGATGGGAAAAAGCGTTACCAGTGCTCGCTCATCGTTACCGGTGAAGACGATCATACCGAAGTTCTGAAAGAGTTCGACGATGCGATGGCCGGCTACGGCCTCAATCGTCGCGGTCTCTCCGGTGTCATTCCGGGTGCTCCGCAGATTCCGGTCATGGAAATCACTGCAAAGGATATCCCGTCCGATCGCTCCAAGGAAATTCAGTTCCGCAAATCGGCCTTCGACCGTTACAACCATCTGTCTGGCCAGTTCCTGTCGATAGATGCGATGTGGAACCCGGAGAGCCTGAAGCCGGTTTACGTCAACGCCGATATAGCCGCCGATGGCCGCAATCGTCAGACGTCGAACGATTTCCTCCAGGTTACCGACCCGGATATCGCGCAATACCTGCTCAATATTCGATACCGGCAAAACCGCAAGGGTGGCAGGGCGACCCTGCCGGTCAGCCGTTCCGTCGGCATGCGTGTCCAGGAAGGCGAATGGGTCACCTGGCGCGGCCGGCAATGGATGATTTCTGAGTGGGGCATGGACCCGCAACTGCGGATCACGCTGACGCTGACCGAAACTGGCGCCGATATTTATGATGACGATGACATCGAGCCCGGCCCGATCGTCATTCCTCCGACTGCGCCGGTAAACCCTTCGCTTCTGTTCACTGTGCAGAATTTTGGGGTGCAGGTTGGCCTGATTACGGGCGCTGCGGGTTACCAGATCCCGGTTCTGGAATTCACCTGGACGCCTCCGGAAGACCCGACCATTGTTGCCGTCCGTTTTGAATACAAGATTGACGGCGCAACAGAGGTTTTTGAGGACCAGACTGGTGGTGTGGAAGAGGGACGGTACCGGACCAGCAAGAACGTTGTTTCGGGAAAGGTCTATGCAGCGAGGGCGACAATTACGACGGTGCCCGACCGGCTGAAGCAGTGGACGCCATGGGTATCGACCAACGACCCGACCGGCGACTTCACCTCTCCATATGCGGGGGTGATCGGTTTCGAAACACTTGGCGACGACCTGAAGGACTACCAGGAGTGGCTTGGTTCCGGTCGGCGTGAAATCCTTGATCAGCTTGCGGAGATCGCTCTCCTCGTTGCCGATCAGGATCTCGGGAACACGATGGACCGCAAGCAATTGCGGGAGCAGATCACGGCTACGCGGGACGGTATCACTGCCTCCTACATGCAGGAGGTGACGGTTCTCGCGGCGGCAGATCGGGCCTTGGCTCTCTCCGTGACGCAGCTAGAGGCTTCAGTGTTTGATCCTCTCACCGGACTGCCTTCTGTCGCCAGCGCCGTGACCGCGCTTTCGACGCAGGTAAGTACGATCAATGGTCAGGTCACGGCCGTGTCGGACGCGGTGCAGGATCTGGATGCGACTGTTGGGCGGTTCGCCGCGGCAGGTCGTTTCAGAACTACGGTCGAGGCTACTCCATCAGGCGCGCTGGCGCGAATTGGTCTCAGCGTATCGGCTTCAGATGGAGGCACTACCGCCACGGCCGCGATGTATCTCGATGCGATCGCCGGGGGGCTCTCGCGTGTCGTTTTCGAGGCAAGTCAGTTCATCGTCCTGGCGGGGGGGAATCTCAATAATCCGTTCGTCGTCGACGGCACTGCGGTGCGAATGAATGTTGCGGACATCGGCACGGTCAATGCCGGGATCATCCAGAGCCCGAACGGCAAGATGGTCATCAATGTCAATCAGGGAACGATCGTGATCAGCTCATGACTAGAACGCTTATCGGCTTGGATAGCCAAGGTGTCGCCAGCGTGAAGATCACGAAGGGCTCCATCGACCCGGTAACGGAGCCAGACGCAAATCTGGCTTCGTTCTATTACAATTCGAAGTGGTCGGCCGACATCAAACTGAATGCGATCGAGACGACCCTTTCACCGGCAAGCCTATCAACCAGCGCTGTCTACACGCCGGTCGGATCGAACGCGAGCACCTACAAAAAGGCGGTTGCTGACGAAAACGCCGGCTTCCAGAGAGACGAATACAAGATCTTTATAAAGAGTTCTTTCTTCAGCTACATGCCGTATTCCATGCCGCTTTACGACATTCGTTGGCGGCGCCTCTCCGACAATCGCTACATTGAGTTCAATCGTATCGCGATTAACGACGGCGACGACAGTTCAGGACGGGAACCGGAATATTACCTCACGTTCGATGCCGGGCGATCCGCATGGTATCAGAACTACACTGAGACGGTTTCCGGCCTCGCGTCACTCATAGGAAGCAATCCGGGCAACGGTCTGATGTATCATGCCTATCGGGCTTTGCTCAGCACGACAGGGGATTCTCGTCTTTACGAGACAACGGCTATTATCTGGCGATTGCCTGGGAATAGCGACCCGTTGCTGGATGCTGTGCCTAAGGCTCCCATAGCCGGCCAGACAGCCGTCGAGATCAAGAGCGCATCATTACGGGTGGCTAAACCGGGATATGACGTTTCGAACGCTCTGCCGACCCAGCTCGCTTTCGATTCTTCGGGCCGGCCGTTGTCAATCATTTACGCGGATGACGTTTCGATCGCACCTGGTGTCAGCTCCGTCGATATTGGTTTTGCAACCACTCCGAACATGCTCGCGGACATGTTCCCTTACACTGGCAGCGTGATCACGTTTCCTATGGCTCGCGAGCGCCGGTCATTGCGTCTGGACTACTGGTTCTCTGAGAACAGCATCTTTTTCGATAACAAGGAAACCTTCGCCATGAGGGTCAGGTTTCTTGTTCTCGCCAATGACCAGGAGCCATTGAGTAGCGGTGCGAACAATGTTCTCCGTCAGTTCGAGGCCGGCGGTCAGAACGTCGTGCAGTTTTTGCGCCCGGGCGCCGGTAACCCGCCGGCGCTGCGGGATATTGTGGTCGACAGCCGGTGGCCCTGCCTGCAAATCCTGAAAGAGGGCTTCATAACCACCAAAACCAACGCGAACCGCACCGGAATTGGTATCTACGAGGACTCTTATGAGGTGACTTTCGACGATGCGGGCTTTTTTCCCATCGTCAAATACGCCACCTTCCATAATACCTCGGCGCTCGGCCCGCACGTTAAAAACCCGATTTGCGCGATCACACGCGATTACACCGACGGGTTCGATTATCACCAGGGACGGTCGACCTTTTGCCAGATCTCGGCGGGTAAAGCGACATTCTTCACACACAACGGCAACGCCGAACGCGAAATCTACCGCAGTTCTACAGGCTGGCAGTACTCGTTCGCCGCGGCGCAGGTTCTTGGCATCCGATATTACATTCTTGGCTTCCCAAGATGAGGTCTGATGCCGCCGCTCCTTTTCAGGGAAACATCCGAAATGACTGAATCCATGCAAATAGATCCTAAAATCGTTCATCATGAGCAACTGATCCAGATGGAGTTTCTCAAGCAACGTGTCCTGACGCTGGCGCAGGCGCTAGCCGAGCGGACGGCGCAGCGCGACGAGGCCATTGGCGAACGCGACCGTCTTTCCAGTGAGCTCGACGAATTGCGCGACGAGATACGGATCAACGGTGAGCTTCAGGAGACGGCCGATGGCAATCCAGAGTGATTATGTTGCCGGGACCATCTCCGCGGCGGCCGGCGGAACAGCGGTTTCAGGGGTCGGGACAGCCTGGCTTGCCGCCGGCTTCAGAGAAGGTGACGAATTCTTCGCTCCCGGGTGGCACGGGATCGTTCAGAGCGTCGAATCTAACACTTCGCTGACGCTTTATCCCATCGGCGTTCGCGGCGCGGCACTTTCCGGCGCCTCCTATCGCGTTCGATATCAGGGTGACAATTCGCGGGTGACGGCACAGGCGCGTCAGTTGATCGAGCTTCTCGGCGGCTCAGGGAATATTGAGGCGCTATCCGGATTGGTGGGTGCGGCCGACAAACTACAGTTTTTCACCGGCGCAGGAACGATGGGCCTAACGGCGCTGACCTTGCTGGCGAGGACGCTTCTGTCACGCACGACGGGTGCTGCTGTCTATGGTGATCTCGGGACCATTCCGAACGGGCAGCTTCCTCCTAGAATTCGATCGACACCGGCGATTGTCACAGACCTCAATACGATCAATGAGAATGGATGGAGCGTATGCGATGACACGGCAGCAAACCGCCCTCCTGTCACCGGCTATTGGCTTGTCGAGACGATCCTTTGGCCTGACCTTACACAGGCGAAGCAGAAGGCCACGTCCGTTTTTGGAACGAACGTCGAGTTCTCCAGATCGAAGGTCGATGGAGTTTGGCGGCCGTGGAGAAGTTATTCCGCAGGGGTAGTCGGCCCTGTATCGCAAGCCTCTGGGGTCCCGTCAGGGGCCATAATCGAGCGCGGGATAAACGCGAACGGTGAATATGTTCGGTTTGCTGACGGAACGCAGATTTGCCGGTTTAACGGTACCGCAAACTTCGGCGCTGAGTACGGTGACTCTGGATTGCTTTATCGGTCGAGCGCTGTTCCGTGGTCTTTTCCGGCGGCCTTCGCAGTGAATCCGACCGTCAGTTTTTCACCTTATACTCCTGCGGGCAGTACCTTGGCGCTGATCGCTCAAGGTGTTTACAGCGTCAGCCCGACCTCTGCACTTCTCGGCTTTGCGGCTGGTGCGTCGCTTCCGGTCACGAGCAGGGGATTTCACGCAAAAGCTCACGGGACTTGGTTCTAATGAAAATCAATCTTTTCCCACAGCGCCGCGACGACGCGTTGACGGTATCGAAGTCCGGCGACGTTCTCACAATCAACGGCGAGCAATTCGACTTTTCGAGCGTGCCTGATGGCGCGACAATCCCGGCCGGCTCTGTTCCATGCGCGTGGATCGTCGGCCCTGTCGACAGGATCGATGGCGAAATCCACCTGACACTCATCCTGCCGCATGGCTCCAATCCTTCGGAGGCTGTCGCATTCCCGGAACCTATTATCGACCCACCTGACGGCGTTATCGAAGTTCCGTTCGATCCGCCGGTAGCCGAACTACAGGAGGTCGCCGATGTGGATGCCTGACGCTTCCTGCATCATCACGGCAGAGCAAAAAGCTGCTGAAACTCAGGCCAGCCTTTTGGCAGCTTACAAATCAGCTTTCGATACACATCTCGATGATGTCGCTCAGCAGCGCAAATACGATAACAGGCTCACCGTGCCTGCGTATTTCGCGAGCACCAATCCTCAATGGGCTGCCGAGGCTGCGGCATATATCGCGTGGCGCGATGCCTGCCTCGGTCAGATGTTCGACCGCCTAGCAGCTGTTAGGGCCGGCACGATCTCTCCGCCGACGATTGAGGAATTTATAGGAGATATGCCTACCATTGATTGGCCCGATCTCCCTGCTGGCGTCTAATGAAGCGTCTTCGGCCCTGGCTCGATCGGCTTCGTAGCCAGATCAGTCAAAAAATCAGAGAGTTCTCGCAACTTCCGCGCTGTTTCTCTGAGCTCCGAAGCAATATCTTCCGATTTCGCTTTGTCGGTTTCGGTCAATTGGATCTGATCCTCAGGATTGGTGTCATCCATCATCGTGCCTCTTGATTCGCGCGCGGGACGATAAGCCCTCTCAGCAATCGGCGGCAAGAGCCTCCACTAAAAGGATAATATCATGGCAACCGTGCTAAAGCGCGGCAGCAAAGGTGCTGCCGTGAAGGATGTTCAACGCCTGCTCAACGCCGCTGGAGCAACACCCACTCTCGGTACCGACGGAGACTTCGGAGAGAAGACCGAGAAGTCGGTGAGGACCTTTCAAGCCGCATACGATCTCGTCGTTGACGGGAAAATTGGGCCGCAGACGCTGGCGGCCCTCAAGCAGGTGACGATGCCGGCCAAAGCAGCGCGGCCTGAGCCGGACAAGAGCGCGATGCTTCAGCACACGGCTGGGGTCGTTGCGGGCAGAGATGTCGCATCAGCTCCGCCAAATGTCCTGAGCCTGAAGCTACTCGATACTGCTCGGCCGATCCGTGAGCTGATTGTCCACTGCGCAGCGACGGCCGAGGGGAAAGATTACACGGTCGACGACATCCGCGCCTGGCACAAGTTGCGCGGGTTCTCTGATGTCGGCTACCACTACGTGATCTACCGGGATGGCCGTGTGATGGTCGGTCGGCCAATTGGACAGGTCGGCGCCCATGTCGAAGGTCATAACACCGGCACGGTTGGCATCTCCTACATCGGTGGCGTGTCTTCTGATGGCAAGACGCCGAAGGATACTCGGACGGCTGCGCAGCGCGCGTCCATGCTGTGGCTGGTCCAGCAGCTGTGCAAGAAATTCCCGATCACCAAAGTGACCGGGCATAACGAGTATGCCGCCAAGGCATGCCCGTCCTTCGATGTGCGCAAGGATGCGCTCTCGAAAATCGCTGCCTGATTTTTCAAAAAGGGGACTACCACCATGAAACGCACTGCGATCCTCGCAGCGGCGGCCGTTGCGCTGTCCGCATGCACTACCACCGACATCGATGCCGGCATCCGGAAGAGCCTGCCGCAGATCTGCGACGGCGCCCAGACGGCATTCGCCGTACTGCAGCCCTTCATTGTCGCCGGGAAATTGAGCGCCAAGACCGAAGCGGCTGCGATCTCGGCACACGACAGTCTCTTCGAAGGGGAGGCGGCGCTTTGCAAGCGCACTGACAGTGCCACCCTCGCAACCGTGCTTGTGGCTGCCAGCGCCGCGGCCCTCACAATTTCGACCGCCGTTCGCGAAGCGAAGCGGGCACTGTAGGAGACGTCATCCATGACACGCAATTTCATACACTGGCTGGCACTTGGTCTTGCCGTTTTGACTATCATCTGGGTTGTCGTCTTCACGTTCCAGCCGGCTTTCGCACAAGCCGCCGAACCGATCATCGCTCCCTATACGATCTGGGGCGACGTTTGGGAGATTGTGCAGCCGATCGTCGTTCTCCTCGTTTCCACCGTCGGGCCTGTCCTGGTCGGATGGATTTCGGCGCGACTGCTTGCCGTCCTGAAGGTGACGGATGAAAAACAGAGGCTCGAGGTCGAGGGCAAGCTCCGCGACGCGATCCACCAGGCTGCTCTCAACGCTCTCAAATTTGCTCTGGCAAGGGGAGGGGTACGAGCTGCCGCGCCTAGCCTTGTCACTGGCGAGATCATCTCGGAAGCGATTGGCTATGTCCGAAGCAAGAACCCGGACGCTCTGGAAAAGCTCGGGGTAGACCAGTCTGCCCTGCGAGACATCATCATATCGAAAGTCCCTGACATCCTGGGTGCGGAAGCGAAGGTGAACGTGTAATGGCCGCTATTCCGGGACCCTTCAACATTGGTTTCGACTTTTCGGCAGGAGGGTCGCGGATTTTATCACCCACACAGGGCGGCGGGGTGGTCGAGCCAGTACTTCGCCCCATTTCCTACGTCAAAGCGATCCCGAACGAGTATAATGGTGGCGCCGGTCTCGGTGCTTCTGGCAAGCAGGTGGCGGGACACTGCCACTTTCCGATCATGGCCGATATGTCGGACGGGTCGCATGAGGTCCGCTTCTGGCATGGCGGCGCTTCGGCGGGGCAAGGTGAGTGGAACACTGGCGGCACGATGAAGACATCGTGCTCGCTGATCTGGACCGACACGAACGGCGCGCTGCAGCTCACGACCTACGACAATATCAAGGACACGGCGCAGGGTTTTGAAGAGACCGTGCATCGCGCGGCAATCCGCCCCAAGGTCGGCAGCCATGCCATGCTGACCTATTTCGCCGAGTTCACAAACGGCGGCTACTATAGCCATGCAAGGGCAGACTACGCGCAGGGTGAGGCTCTGCGCTACGCCGCAAGCGGTTTGCCGAACTACGTGGGTACCAACAGCATCTACACCGACACCTACAATGGGGCTGGCGACTTTTGGGGGCCGAGCTTCTTTGGCTGGTCTGGCGGTGATCTCTCCATCCCGACAGCCGTGATTGGGATTGACAGCAACCATGCTGGTGTCCTCGTCGGCGGTGTTCGCTCTGACATCCCCGACACCCTCAATGGTGCAATTGGATCGGTAGCGCGTATTCTCCTGCCGTTTATGCCCTGCATCGATATCTCGGTTCCCGGCGGACGTGCTGCGGAAATGGCTGATCCGTCCAAGACGGTTTACCGTGACAAGATAGGCGGCAGGAAACGCGGCAAGGTGCTGATCCCTGTAGGCGGCACTAACGACGTCATATTCAACTCTGACAGCGAGGCCACGCTGGACAGCAATGTCTCAGCGTATATTGGCCGACAGGGATTTGACCTTGCATTCCTTCCGACTATCCCGCCCGTTGTCACCTCTCAGGCATCCAACAATGTCTACAACGCCGGGCGCGATACGGTTCGTCGTGCGCGAAACACGACCCTGCGCGGTCTCAGCAACGTGATGGACATCGCAGTAGGCGTCGAAAGCGTCGGCACGCCAGGTACGCTGCAGGTTCTCGGTGACACGATAGACGGCACGCACTTCAACGCCCAAGGTAACAAGCGAGCAGCGGCAGGCGCAGGCTTTAACGTTCCTGCGAAGATCCCCGGCGCATCGGCCGTGTATGTCGGGTACGATTTGTCGGCTGCTACAGCCTATCGCAGCAAGAGTTTCAGCGGGTGGAGCCTGAGCGCCGGCGCGGCCCGGGCAGCGCAGGACGTGTATTCGCCCGAGCATAAGCTGACGGCTGCAGTCATTCGTGAGCTTGCGGCGAACAACGATCACAGCATCGTTCTCACGTCGTCGATCACCGGGCTTGCCAGTACGACGAAGGAGTATTCTGTCAGCATCGCGCGAGGCACCGGATCTCGTCATGCGGTTATCGAGATAGGTAAGAACGGCGGCAACTACGCTGCGATGAAATACGCCATCAACCTCGCGACCGGCGCGACCGCCAGGACCACAGGTGACGATGGCACAGCGCAGGTTCATCAGAGCGCCACAGCCACCCTTGATCCTGACGGCTTCTGGCGCGTCATAATCAGGATCACTTACGATGCCACGATGCCGAATAACCCATTCCTGTTCGTGCGAATGGCGTCTGACGCGGCCGGCACTACCAGCTATGTCGGCGACGATACATCGAGCCTTAAACTTTGGGGCTTCGATGTGAAGTAGCCCACCGCCCTGACATCTTTCTTGTTTGCATGTATCGAGTTATCGGTGTCCACTTTAACGGATATGACTAGACATGGATCTCATAAAACAACGCTTACTTGGCAAAGCACTGCTGGAGATTCAGCACTCTGAGAACGATTGCGGTATCTTTTTTGAAGGCGGCGGCATCACTGCTTGGACAGAGGTTCGAGTGAGTCTTGCTTTTGGCAACGATCCGCTGATCGTGCGAGACGTTCAGTTCTCAAGCGACTGGTGCCAAATCAATTTTGACACAGGTGAAATCCGGATAGGACGAAAGCCAAACTCAAGCTTTCCGGAATTCTTCGCTTACGGCTCCGCTGATGACCCGGGCAATGTGATTGTCGATCGCGGGGACGAGTAGGCTGACCCCATCGCCCTGACATTGCCAAAACTACCGCCACCGTTTCCAAACCAGTGGCGGCAGTCTGCATTGACCCCTTGCAACGAGGGCGCTTCCTTGTTTCGAAATTGGGGAAGCAGTGACAGAACATCCCAGCGTGGGAGATGGCGCTTTCACAGGACTGCCAAAATTGCAGAAAAGTGCCATGTTCAATCCCACCGCCCTGACATCGACTGCTCGACTGAACGATGCGCGGCGCAAGTCAGTCAAGAAGACCACCACTCACTGCCCACTAATCTCACAGACTAGGTTGGCGCCATCGTCATTTGATGGCGCGTGTCTTATCCTTTCCCTAGCAAGAAAACAAAGAGTCGTTTTCGCCTCAGTTATCTTCGTCAGGTCTGGGGTGTGGTAAAATAGACCGCAATGCGGAAGCTTTTGGTCACGGAAGGAAATGATCGGTTGATCTTCATCGTTGACCTCTTCGAGGCATTCAGCAATATCCATCAATATTACCGCGCCACTTTTGATCCGAATGCGTCGACGGATCAAAGCGAAGGCAACTTCAAAGTGCTCCTCCTCATCATTTCCCTGAGTCAGGAAGAACGAAACGTACGTTTCGGGAGGCGCACAATCTCTTAGATCGAATGCGATGGGCTGTATATCGCCAGCCTCGCCTAACCAAGCAGGTTTGATATATCTGGAAGCCGTGCCAGAGCTGATAGCCACTACGATCGCTTCGCTCATAGCATCCTCAGCACTCGTTCAAATCTGCCAAAATCTCTCGAGTGTTTTATCTTGGCGACACCCGAAATTTTGACGATCTTTGTGCCGCGGCCAACATAAGAATAGTGTATATCACCGCGACCAGTAATGAGTGCTGTCATGACGCTGTCGTCGCTGCACAGAAGCGCAACCGACACAAAGCCAGTATCAGCGTCAATCGTAATTTCATGCGCTCGCCTAAACAAAACTGGGATCAAGTAAAAATAATTGCGAGCTGCGGCCTCAGAGACTGGAAGGGCACTTGCGACTTCAGCCTTATGTTCAATGTAGTCACGGATTGCCGATATCAACCTACTGACGAGATCGCTGTACTCAGAGAACGCGCTTTCATTTGGCTCCAAATGATCGAGGAATTGACTTTGAAAAGAAAAATCAATGTCTAATCCATCAACAAGCGCGCACCACGAAGCAGCGTCAATCCGGCGGCTGTTGTTAACGTAAGCGTAGCGGCTACGCTCACCGTAGAAATACGATGATTTTGTTTCGCGAGACAGTAACTCCAGTCTCTCGGAAACTAGGTCGTAATGTTTTTTGATCTTTGCTTGATCTTTAGTTCTGTACAGATTGCTCAACTTCATCGTCAATCTCAAGAATGGCCCGAGCGAGTAGTTCCGCTCTCCGTCGCGGCATGGCGATCGAGGATATCACTCGTCCAGAAGTGTCGTCGGTATCAGCGTCGAGGAAATCGATGACCAGAATGCTATCGTCGATACGCTGGATCCCAAATCCGAAAGGGAAAAGCGTAGCATCCTTTTTCGCAGGCCGATTACTTGGTTCGTCGTCACTCATTATCTACTCCCGGTGATCCACCGAATATGCCAACTCTATACGATACAAGTTGCGTTCTAAGTCAATTCAAGACGTATCAAATTTATCATCAGCGCCTTACGAATAGGTTTCCATACAAGGTCCGACTCGAATTGATCATCCCGCCACGCGCCCTGTGCAGTAAGACATGGGAAAGCACAACACTAATTTCCACCAGAAATCGAGGCGGCATCAGCCCTCGCCTCTATATCAAAAAGCCCCGCTGCGGCTTTGGGATCGCAGCGGGGCCGGCCCTATTCTCGATGTGTACGCAACAAGAGTCTGGCGGCTATGGAACGGCGAGGGCAGGAAAATGTTCCGTGATACCTCTTCATTATCATTTGGCAGGACGCTTGGAGCCGGGGTAGGAATGGTTGGCGCTTCGGTGGCTGACGATATTCTGTCCCTGTTGCCCGCATTCCTTGCAGCGGAATTTCTGCCCGATCGATGTGCCCTCAGGTGGCATCTTTGTCATGTCGATCTCGACACTGCGATTGCAGCTGGGGCAGTAGACATGAAGCGTCAGGTTCAATGCGACCATACCGCCCCAAGTCGCGTTTGTCGTCACCTCAGCATGTCGGCAATCTCAGCCGCAGCTAACCTTGCCTCTCCGTGCCGAGGGAGGCCACGGTAGACGCCCGGTTGATGCTCGGCACAATACCAAAGCGTGATGGCTCTGCTTTCCTCGAAGCCGTAGCAGCCCCACTTCTTGCAGCCGTCGTGGTCGCAATAGTGTTCGACGATTACCGGATCTGTGCGGGTGATTCTGGTTTCGTCGCTCATCGGTGTTCCTCGATCAAGACGTTAGCACTGAGCAGGCAAGGAAAGCAGGCCTCGCAGCCGTCCGTGCCGCGGCGATCACAGCCGATGGCCAGGATCCGACGTAGCTCGACGAATTCGGTCGCAGCGCCGAACTTCTTGATCAGGGCTTTTCGGTCATAGACGCCGTGGCGATCGCATCTGCGGCAGGACATGTCGATCGTGTCGGCACGAAAGTCCTTGAGGCGAGGCAGGTTCATGACGATATTTGCCTGATCTGCCAGCCTTGTGGCGGGCGAGAAGCCATGAACTTCTCGGCCCGCTGGTCAAGCCTCTGGAGCGCGAGACGCTGCGCTTCTGCAAACGTCGATGCGCTGACGGTAACCACCCATCGGCCAGACTGAAATCGATAGCTGTTCTTCGTGGTTGCAGCCTTGCAGCCAGCGAGAAAGGCTAGCCTTGCGTTCTCGCGAGCGCGCTTCGTCGGGATCTTCTCGGGTTGCGCCTCCCACCAATCATCGAAGGCTTGGATGAGTTTCATGTCTTGCATGTTCCTTAAATGTTCTCATTTTCAATTAGAGTCAATGCCGCGATGAAAGGACGAAATTCATGAGCGATGGCTATCGGGGGACAGGCGTCTGGATACGCATCCAGCATCGCTTCGGCCCTCGCATGATGGAGTGGTTCTACTCCATCCATATGATTGTCTTCGGGGGCGTGCTGTTGCTGCCGTCGCAGACGTTCAACCAACCCGCCTTCATGTCGTTTCGCGACTTGGTGCCTTCCGAGGACGCGTTGGGATGGACGATGCTGATCGTGGGGTGCTTTCGTATCATCGGCCTGGTGGTCAATGGTGCTCGGAAGCAGGTGACACCGCAGATCCGACAAATTTCTGCAGCTGTCGGATGCCTCATCTGGACAGGCATAACTTATGGCTTCGCATCCTCTGACGTCGTCAGCACATGGATTGCCATCTACCCGTTCTTTGCAATCGGAGAGCTGGTGAACATCAATCGCGCTGCTCGTGATCAAGGGGAAGCACGCAATGGCACAACAACTGTCTGAGCTACCGCCGCTGGCGGTCATCGCCTTTGGCGTAACTCTCGCCATCATTTTCGTTGTGCGTTATGCCGGTATCTCTGCTGGCGCAAACTCATCGCCTCAGAAAAGCGCGTCGACGGCCGAAGTCGCGGCTGTGATCGTTGACCCGACCGCCCTCAATAATGCGACGGCTGCCGTGAAGGAGCTTGCCGCCGAATTGAAGGCGGATCGAGAGCAGAAGGATGATCACGTCCATATGCTGTGTCGGCGTCTGGAGACACTTGCTGGCGAGATGCAAGGGCTCACGCGCTCGATCGGCTCGCTCGTCCTGGAGATGGCTAGGAAGCGATGATTTCGGCGATTGCAAAGGTTTGAAAATAAGGAAAGCCCCGCTGGTCACGGGGCCTCGGGAAGTGAGACGACGCCTCGCTAATACTACTTTCGGACTAACGATCCGCGTACTTCTCTTTGAAGAATCTGCTCTGGTTTTGCGTCCTTCAAGAGATGATCTACATCGTGGCCAATAGTAGCAACGAGGAAGCTTCGGAAGCGTCTCAGCTGGATTTTCGCTGCGACATATCTGAGACCTTTGCCGTTAGGGTCTCCTTGAGGCCTTGTATTGTTGCCCTCTCGATGTGGAGATACGTGGCAGGCAAGGCGTTAGTCATTGGCCACGGTCGATTGTTTTTATAGTGGGCGAATGTGTTGGCTTTTTTCCGTTTCCCTCGAGCAAAGAACTCGCGGTACCTTCTGGGCGTAATTCCAAAGAAGGGTGTGAATTCGACGTGAGGGAATTTTCCGTAAGCTCCTCGCGACATGCCTTCGATTTTAACCGCGTCTGAGTGTAAGTCCGATGTTAGGCTCTTTGGATAAGGCTCGAGGAAAACAACCTTTGCCAATCCGCTAGCCACTATGTGTTTTGCGCACATGTGGCAAGGGAACGTCGTGCAGTAAAGCGTTCCATCCTGCACGCTTATTCCAAGCCTTGCGGCGTCGGTTAGAGCACACATCTCGGCATGGACGATGCGCCCATATTCTAGCGCATCCATAAATTGGGACTTTTGCAGAAGTTTGAGCTGTTCTTCCGTGAGCCGAGATTGGCTGCCAGTTAAAATTTGAACAACCTCATCAAGAAGCTCATCCTTGCGAGTGTCGTTGCTATCCTGGTCAAGCTTATATTCGCGAGCGTCGTACACTTCATCAGCCCAATACGTACCGCCACCAGCCTTCGGAACCTCGTTAGCGCCCAGCGCC
This sequence comes from Agrobacterium sp. Ap1, assembly GCF_017313375.1. NCBI lineage: Bacteria > Pseudomonadati > Pseudomonadota > Alphaproteobacteria > Hyphomicrobiales > Rhizobiaceae > Agrobacterium > Agrobacterium sp. Ap1. The sequence goes on along the minus strand of NZ_JAFLMY010000006.1, from coordinate 66,797 downwards.
GCTATTTCCCCAGTTTTACGGAAGATAGCAGCTCCGACCTGGCGCGATAGGTCGAGGCTCCTAAGAGCTGCAGAATGCGCGAGATACATTCCGTATTCTTGACGGTTAGGTGAATATCCGTTGTGGCCGAAGAGTAAGTCAACGAAACGCCTCACCTGATCAGCCACATTATTATGGTCCTCCGCTCGATCGTCGTTGATCACCACATCAGCGAATTGGAATATTTTGCCAACTTTCTGGCCGTTTGGTTCGTTGAATTCGTCTTCGTCCCTAGCGACGAGCGCTTCTGCCTTTTCTCGGAAAAAATTGGCGTCTCTTTTCTTGTTATCGTGTGCCATCTGCTTGGCAAGATTGTCTACGCGGACGTCGCGGGCAGAATAAACTGAGAGTTGCAAGAACGAGGAGCCGTAGACTTCTCGCAATTGTTCAAGCTCTTGTTCGGTCTTAAGTTGATCGACAACAAAGACATTGCCTCGATCTTTCTCATCGTCTGGACGACGCGCGACGATCTCGGAAATCGCGAATGAGGTGAGCGTGCGTGCGCCGAGATGATCTCGAAGATGATTTCCAAATGTAATGTAGCTGTCGATCCGGCTATAACGCGAACTGTTGTCCAAAGCCTCATAGCCTACAGTCGAAGCGATTTCCTCGAATAAGCTCGAAATTTTCACATGGTAAAAATTGTACCCTTTAGATTTAAGCTCTTCCTCTAGCGCGTTGAGTGTGCTTTTGAGGCTTGTCCCTACGGGCGAAACGATGCCAATCACGACTTCAGGAAAAGTTCTCGAGCTTGTAGGGAACGTATCGGTGGTCATTGGGTTATCTTTTTGTTAAGCGTGGGACGTGACACTGAGACTCACACTTACACTCAAATCCGGGGATGACAATGCAACCTGTTGTGGAAAAAAAGGACGTAGATGTTCAGGAGCTATCGATGCTCGAACGTCTCGAGTCCTTGGCCGAAAAGAGTGAGACCGCCTACAACGACGCTATGCGAGATTTTAGGGATCAGTTCACGCTCGACTCGACCCACTACGAGTTTGATTGCGAGTGAGTTGCGTAAAAGATTTTAGGAAAAAGGGCTCCACAGGGGCCCTTTTTTTTGTTCCATAGAACGCGTTTTACCAGTTTCGTGCACGAACCCTCGAGCAATACATCCTGGCCATACGCGCAGCCCACGTCAAATGCCGCACAAAACAGAATCAAAATAGAAGCTTGATGAACCGCTCGCGTGGACGAAGCGAGAACATGCACTGCGTCTGTTCGGGACTTTTTCGGGACTTTATGCGCCGGAACTGGTGATTTGAGCGCTTTTTGTTCCGTATTTGCCGAAACCGGCAAAGTAGGTAAATCCAATAATATCAAACGATATCAGGGGGATAATTGGTCGGAATGGCGGGATTCGAACCCACGACCCCTTGACCCCCAGTCAAGTGCGCTACCGGGCTGCGCTACATTCCGACCTGCTTCGAGAGCAAGACTTCCATACTGGCATGACATTCCTGGCGCAAGCGAAAAATCCCGGTCTTGATGCTGGTTGCACATGATCCGACGAAAAAGTCCTGCCGCACGCGCAAGGTAGGGCAGGACTAGATTAATTTTGGAAAAAGCATCCCAATCAGATGATTGGGCAACCGCGCCGATTTGCGAAGGTGATGCGATCCGGACCGCTTCGCGTCATGCCTTCAACGGTCACGCTACGGGATGTCACGCGAACCACCTCGGGGCGACGAAGCCCTTCGTCACGTGCCGCGGCACGTGCCTCGCCGGGGCTGCAGCCGCGGTCCCGGTCCCGGTCGCGATCGCCGTAACGATCCCGGTCGCGGTCGCGTATAACCGGGCGTACCCCATCCGGTCCGATGCGAAGCTCCATATCCTGCGCCGCGGCCGGCATGGCAAAGACCGAGCACGTGGCCACAGACAGGGCCGCCGCAAGTCCGAATTTTGAAACCATCTTGAACATCTCTTCTCCTCCGCGCGTAAGCCGTGACGTCGCGCATAAATTATAAATCCACGGAGAAGTAACCCGCTGATGGATCAAAAAGTTCCGCCGCGGTGAGAGTTTGCCTTTAAGTATAGTGAAATAATCAAACGCAGGACAGGAAGCACTCAATTAATGAGTGCTTCGCTATGTTTTGCCTGGTGTTATCTGAAACGAGGAGCCCGGCTGGCGTTCATCAGCAGTTCCTGCTGGGTGGCGAAAGGCCCGAGAAGCTTCAGAAGTCTTGCTTCCTCTTCGGTATCGAGGCGGTAGCGGCGCGAAAAATCGGCGACGCTCCATACTTTCCTCAAACCTTTTTCCTCGATGTCAGCAGTGCTGAGATGCGATGTAATGTGAACCCCTCTTCGTGTTCAGCGACTTTGCCAAAGGTAATGTGAGATAAAGGATGCGCTTATGTAGTTAAGTTTATATACGCAATTTTACTTTTATTGTCCTTCAACTTTCACGCCATTCTCCCCGATGCTGATTGAAACGCCTTCAGGCTTTGTTTCTTCGCGGTATAGATAGAAGCTAAGGCCAGCGACAACGACGATCAGTGCGCCGATGATGAGATAAAGGTTGTTGCTGCGTGTCATGCATGTCCCCGATGTAGATTTCGGCGGAGAAACGCGTTTCAACTCAAATGGTTCCAGAAAATTTATGGAATCTAGTCGTCATTGGTCGAATTCAGATTCTGGGGTCTGATGCCTTCTTCTACTGGCTGGTGATGCAGGCGGACGCCAGGACCGGATGCATCCTGCTGACCGGCGGAAACAAAGATGATGCCGCGGGATTCAAGCACCTGCTTCAGTTTTCTTGAAAGCTCCGGCTCGGCATTACCTGTTGAAGCCTCGGCATCACGAATGCTGTTGCCGGAGACGCCGGCCGCCTCGGCAAGCTCTTCGATCGAAAGCCCGATCATGGCGCGGGCTGCGCGCAATTGCGATGTGGTAATCATGCTTATGAATTGGAATGACTCCGGCTGAAGTCAAGCGCCTGCGGCACCTGCCGTAGCATCTATGGCGCGTTGCCGCCGCATATGTTTATGCTCGAGCGCGTAGCAGCCCCACAGGAGGCCGAGAAGCAGATAGAAGTGTCGCCAGTGGTCGGTGTCGATGACGTTGCCGATGAGCGAATGGCCAAGGATCATGACCCAGCAGATCATCAGATAGGGCTGCCATGGTCGCTCCCGCAGGAGATAACGGAAACCCATCCAGATCGTGGACCAGATCATGATCTGGTAGGTCACCGCACCCAGCCAGCCGTAGGTCGTGAGTGATTTAAGCCAGATATTATGCTCGTCCTCGCCATAGATCTTGCCGAATGCCATTGGGCCCAGCCCGAAGGGCCGCTCCATAGCCATCAGGAAGCCGATCCGGTGCCGTTCGAAACGGCCGAACCTTGCTCCGTCGTATGACTGCACCAGCTTGGCACGGTTGGTGAAAAGGTCTGAGATCTGGGGAATCTGAAGCGCGATGACCAGGGCAAGAATGAGCGCCAGCGCTGCAATGGCTGAGATCATCAGGATCTTCAGCCGGAATGCGGTTGTCCGCTCTTTCAAAAGCATTGCGACGACAAGCGCAATGCCGCTGAAAAGCAGCAGCCCCCAGGCTGCGCGGGAAAACGAAAGGAATACGCCGATAACCAATACCAGTATGCCGGCGATCAGAAACGGCGCTTCCATGAGGCGACCTGTCAGCAGCCGGTAGAGCATGTAGAGGATCGGGGCGATGAGATAAGGCCCGAACACGTTCGGATCCTGAAACGCACCCATGGCGCGATCGTAGCGGGTAAAAACATGGGCGCCCGGAAAGGCGTTGAAATAGCCGAGGATACCGAGAAGCGCCGTTATGATCGCCGCAACCACCCAGACCCGAAAGATCAGTTCGAATCTGCCCGGATCATCCTCGATGATCGCGGCGTAGAAGACCGAACTTAACGCAAGAAAAATCGAGACGGCGATATACATCGGCGCGCCGCTCATATCCTTCATGACGGTAATGGAGAACATGCCGCCAATATTGAAGACCATAAGCAGCGCAAGCAGAAGGCAGACAGTGCGCGAAATGCGCAGGCCAAGCAGGAACCAGATGGCGATCTGAATCACCATGACGAGTTCGTATGGGGCAGGTTCCGAGATGACAAAACCCGACAGGAATACACCGAACGCCAGCAGGCAGGCCCCGAGAAGCCGGGCAATCTGTGCTGCGGAAAGGCGCTGGGCCCGGGTTTCGAAATTCGCCGTGCTCAATACGCGTTGTCCGTGTTGAACAGGCTGATCGGGGTCAGAAACAGGATTTTGAGATCGAAAAGCAATGACCAGTTCTCGATATAGTCCAGGTCATGCTGGGTACGGGCACGGATTTTTTCATCCGAATCGAGTTCGCCGCGCAGGCCCTTGACCTGTGCCCATCCCGTGACGCCGGGCTTGACCCTGTGACGGGCGAAATAGCTTTCGATGACATCGACATATTTGCGTTCGCCCGTCTGGGCGTGAACGGCGTGAGGGCGCGGGCCGACCAGAGAAAGTTCGCCCTTCAGCACGTTGAAGAGCTGCGGTAGTTCATCGATCGATGATTTGCGCAGGAAGCGTCCCACGGGGGTAACGCGCGGGTCACCCTTGGTGACCGCTTTGACCGCCGTCTGGTCGCTCATGTTCGTATACATGGAACGGAATTTGAGGACCTTGATGGTTTCGTTGTTAAAACCGTGCCGGTTTTGCCGAAACAATATCGGTCCTTCGGACGTCGTTTTGACCGCGATCGCGGCAGCCAGCATGATCGGCCACAGAAGTATGATAGCAATGAGTGTGAAAACGATGTCGAAGGAACGTTTTGCAACGGAATCCCAGTCGCGGATCGGTTTGTCGAAAATGTCGAACATCGGCACCGAGCCGACATGCGAGTAGGAGCGGGGCCGGAAACGCAGGCGGTTCGCATGAGCCGCGAGCCGGATGTCGACGGGAAGCACCCAGAGTTTGCGAAGGAGCTGCAGGATTCGCGCCTCTGCGCTTGCCGGCAAGGCGATGATCAGCATGTCGATGCGTGCGAGGCGCGCGAATTCGATCAGTTCGGCGAATGTGCCAAGTTTGGGGTAACCGGCCACGACGCTCGGAGAACGGTCGCTGCCGCGGTCATCGAAGATGCCGCAGATGCGAATGTCGTTGTCCGGCTGCTGTTCCAATGCGCGGATGAACTGCTTCGCAGGCTCGCCGCCGCCGACGATGACGGCACGGCGCTCCATCACGCCGTTGCGCGCCCAGTGGCGGATCGCATAGGCGGTCAGAAGGCGTTCGCCGAGCAGGAAGGCGCAGCCGCAGAGGAACCAGATCGTTGCAGCGCCGACGGGGTAAAGCACACCCTCAGCGATCGAGACGCCGAGATAGGTCAAAATGAAGCCCATCGCCCAGGCGGCGAGTACCCGTCTGGCATTCCGTCGCGCTGCGCGGATAGAGGGGATGAGATAAGTATCGGCAAGCTGCAGGAACAGCACCGTCAACGCTGCGCCAACGGCAGTTACAACGAAACGAGTGAGGAAATGACTGTCAGCGGGAACCGGCTGAAAATAGCATGCAAGCAGACCTATCGCGAGAAGCGATACGAATTCGAACAGGCGAAACTGTCCGATCAGCATAGTCGGTGAATAATTGTTGTCGCGAAACTGGTCGGCTATCTGTTTGGCGAACGGATTGAGCTCGACGGGCGTTGCCGGTCCATTATGTGATCCGCCCTCCGCGACGCTACGGCGCAATGCCTCGAGGTCCAGGTCCGGCCGATTGCCCAAGTCGCTCATGAAACGGTCCCTCGTCTCCCGGTTGTCAACGGAGAGATCATGAGAAATCGCTTATCAGGAAGATGCTAAGGAAGCCTTTAGGCTGGCTTTCGATTGCCGGTCTGCAGGGCATCCCGATAGAGGCCGAGCATGTCGCGCGCCATCACCTGTGCGGAGAATACTGATTTGAAGGCGGAGGGTTTCGGCATGGTGCGGATACGCCAATCAGGCTGTGTAGCGGCGGCTGTCATGATGCTGGAGAGGTCCTGAGCGTCGCCCGGAATGGCAAGCGCCTCGCTGCTTTCACCCAGCACTTCCGGTATGCCGCCAACCCTGGATGCAATAACGGGTTTGCCTGCAGCGAGTGCTTCGAGCACGATATAGGGCATCGCCTCCGCACGGGACGGAACCACGATTGTTCTGGCCAGCGCAAAAGCCTTGCGAGCAGGCATGGCGGGCAGCATCTGCATGCGTCGATCGAGCCCGAGCTCCGAGATCATGGCCCGGTATTTGTCTTCATCGGGACCGTCGCCGATCATCATTGCGGTCAAAGGCCGGCCGATGCGGCGTTCGGTGCGCAGGAAGGCGTCGATAAACACGTCCGGCCCCTTCATGTCGCGCATCATGCCGATGAAGAGAAAGTCCGTAGCCTGCGGCTCCAGCGAGACGGGCGCGAATTCGGCTTCGTTTATACCGTTATAAATGACCTGCGAATGTGGTCTTGGTGTTCCCACCTTGGCCTCGTAGGTCCGCCTTTCGTAATCGCAGACGAAGGCTATGGCATCGCAAAAATTCTCCTGGAGGCGCTCAAGCCTGAGGATAATCTGCCCGGTCGGTGATGACCGGGTAAAATGCAGGCTGCCGCCATGCGGAGAATAGACGCGGGCTACGCGATACCTGTTTACCCGCAACACTGAGCCGATCATCCGGGCCACTGCGCCACCCTTGGCGCCATGTCCATGCAAGATGTCCGGCTGCAAACTTTTTATATGCTGATAGCTCTTGGCAAGAGCGATCATGTCCGAAGGCGAAATGGCTCGCCGCATCGGCAGGCGCGTCAGTCCCAGGGCGAGTTTCGGCCTGATGGTCTCGAACAGCGCGTCCTCGTAGGCGCCGCCCGTAGAACTGTCGCAGAGAATGCCGATCTGATGACCAGCGGCGCTGTGCTCTTCCACCAGATCGCGCACATGCCGAAAGATCCCGCCTATCGGATTGCGGAAGCAATGCAGGATGCGCAAGGGGGGAAGGGGTCGCATCTTGGGTCAGAACAGGCGCTCGCGGACATAGATCGTGTCGCCGGCAAGGATCGGGGCGGTGATTGCCGTGCGGCCGGTCGCCACCTGTCCATTGACCTTGCGTGTCACGTCGACGTCCCGCTCGTTGCCGCGCGGGGTGAACCCGCCGGCAATGGCGATCGCATTTTGCGCCGTCATGCCCGGCACGTAGGAATACTGGCCCGGCCGTCCGACTTCACCCATGACGAAAACGGGGCGATAGCGATCGATTTCGATGCTGACGTCGGGATCTCGCAGATAGCCCTGCTTCAGACGGCCCGCGATAGAGCCTTCGAGCGCCGGCAGGGTCTGGCCGCGGGCCGCGACCTGTCCGACCAGCGGGAATGCGATGTAGCCGGCCTGATCGACCGTGTAGGTGTTTGTCAGCCCCGGCTGTTCGAACACGGTGACGCGCAGACGGTCGCCGCTATCCAGCCGATAGGGCTGCAATGCAGCTGCCTCAAAGCCCTTTGCTGGCGGCGGGCTGGAGGCACAGCCACTCAGCAGTGCGGCTGTGACGGCCAAGGCCGCTGCCAGCACCTTACGGGTCTGCACTTGTCTGCGTCGGGCAACGACCATGTCCCACTCAGGCTCCGGCTGTTCGCATCATTTTGTTCGTTATGGATCTGTTAGGGTTAATGGCGGGTAAAGGTGGAGCTTAATATAAGCAACTTCGCAAGTGTGGGGTCGTTAACCGCAGCGTTACCATGGTCCTTTACCATTCGCTGAATTGAGACGCTGGAGTGTGTGATGTCGGGTGCCAACGGCAATTACCAGGACGTGGATATCGATCTGGGCCGCGTGATCGCCGCGGTATGGGCGCGCAAAGGGCGGATCATTGCTGTTACTGCCTTTGCGGCCGTCGCCACTCTTGTTGTTACCAGCATGATGACGCCGAGCTACAAAGCCGAGACCCGACTTCTGATCGAATCCCGCTCCCCGAACCTTACGGGCGGGGCGGGCGCAGCTGCCGGTAACGATCCGGTTTTGGACAGTCTCAACATCACCAGCCAGGCGCAGTTGCTGCAATCGACCGATCTGATCCGCCGCGTTGCCCGCGATTTGAACCTTGCTCAGTACAAGGAATTCGATCCGGCGGCGCGATCGCTTCTGCCTGATCTTCTGGTTATGGTGGGGCTGAAGCCGGACCCCATGGCGCTCGATCCCGAAGATCGGGTCGTGGAAAAATTCCGCGAGAGGCTGGAAGTCTACGCGGTTGAGAATTCCCGCGTCATCGGCGTCGAATTCTCCTCGCACGATCCGATCCTTGCCTCGACCATTCCGAACAAGATGGCAGAGGTCTATCTTCAGCTCCAGAGTGGCGCCAAGCTCGATACGCATTCGGAAACGGCCAAGTGGCTCGAGCCGGAGATCGCCAATCTGACGCAGAAGGTCAGGGAGGCCGAAAGCAAGGTTGCTGAATATCGATCCAGAAATGGCCTGTTTCGGACGAATGAAACCAACAGCTTCTCCAGTCAGCAATTGAACGATATCTCGACCGAACTCACCCGTGTGCGTGGAGAGCGGGCCAATGCCGAGGCGAGAGTGGAAAATGTTCGCACCGCGCTGGGTGCGGGACGCGCACCCGACACAATCGCGGATGTTGCAGGATCGCAGGTCATCCAGCGGCTCAAGGAAGCTGAGACAAATCTTCAGGCGCAGATTTCGGATCAGGCGACATCGCTTCTCGACGGCCATCCCCGGATCAAGGGCCTGCGGGCACAGCTGGCGCAAATCCGACAGCAGATTGCCAGCGAAACCCGTAAGGTTCTGGCGAGTCTCGACAGCGAGGCCGAGGTTTCTCGCCTGCGCGAGCAGCAGTTGATGGCGCAGCTCGATACGTTGAAGGCAGATTCCGCTCGCGCCGGAGAGGAAGAGGTGGGGCTTCGCGCGCTGGAGCGCGAGGCCGCCGCCCAGCGGCAATTACTTGAGACCTATCTTGCTCGTTATCGTGAGGCGACTTCCCGGCTTGATGGCAATGCTTCGCCAGCCGACGCCCGCGTCGTCTCGAAAGCAGTTGAGCCATCCGAGCCCTATTTCCCCAAGGTTATCCCGATCGTCACCGTCGTGACGCTCGCTGCACTGATCGTCAGCTGCCTGATCGTGATGATTTCCGAACTGTTCAGTGGTCGGGCACTCCGGCCGATCAATCGCGAGGTCTCGTTGGAGCCTGCGTCGGTTCAGGAACGGGAGAAGATTGCAGAAGCGCCGTTGCCGGCCGCTGCGCCAGCCGCCGCCATCGTCTCGCGCGAAACGCGGGTCGAAACCACGGCGCTGCCGGAACAGAAAGCCGTGATTGAACGGAAGGAGGAGGTTCGCACCGCCGTCCTGCCTCCCGCACCGGCTGCCGCTCCACCGGCAAAAGCGATCAATGTAGCCAGCCCGCAATCTGTCGGATCCGACGAGACTGAAGTCGCTCCCGTCGTCGATACCGGCTTCACGATCGGCTCCGTTGCCCATTACCTACAGCGTCACGCTGTCCCTGTTGCTGTCGCCGTATCTCCGAATGGTGATGGTGGCTCAACGGCCAGCGTCATGCTGGCGCGCGCAGTGGCTGAAGCCGGCCGAAACGTGATCCTTATCGATCTGACCGGATCGGCCTGCCCGACGCGTCTGATGGCCGAGCATGACCGGCTACCGGGGATCACTGATCTTCTCTGCGGAGAAACCGCCTTCGGCGAGGCCATCCATCCCGATCGCCTCTCAGAGGCCCATATCGTGCCGCAGGGCATCTCCGATCCTGTTCGTGCGATGCGTGCCGCAGATCGCCTGACGATGATCATCGATGCGCTTTCCGACGCCTATGACCTTGTGTTGATCGAATGTGGTCCTGCCGATACAGGCAGCCTGAAGCGTCTTGTGCGCGCCGATGGAACGGAGATCATTCTTTCTGTTCCGGGCTTTACCGAAGATGCCATTGCCGAGCTTGTCGTCACCTATGCCGATGCCGGTTTCCGCAACCTGCTCGTCATGGCTCAGCCGGACGACAGCCAGTCGCCGTCATCACGCCGCCGCAGCGCCGCTTGAAACTCTGTCAATCCTGACCGTCGCGGCGGGAACGCCAGCGCTGGGCCAGCGCATAGAGCCTGTGGTTCCGTTTGATCGCAGTCTTTATGCCGGTCTGCGCCAGATACAAGCCAGCAAGCACAGAGCCCTTGGTGCTGATTGGCAGCAGCATATCGTGCAGCAGGGTTTCCTGATTGCACCAGCTGTGCTTGTAAGGTTGGTCGCCGATGCCGAAATCGAAAAGCGTCGCCCCGTCTTCGATGCAGCGTTCTATCGCCAGCCAGAAAAGCAGCTCCCCCGGGCTTGCCTCGGCTCCGATGCTGTCGTCGATGGAGCTGAACTGGCAAAGCACGTGACCGCCCTTTCGCGAAAGGCCGGTCACGGCCGCGATATGGCCGTCATGTTGTCCCTTCAGGCGTATCGCATGCATGGATAGCGGCTTGTGATTGCCTTGCGCCGGTGTATCGAGCAGCCGGTGCAGGAAATCACGTGTCGGGGCAGGGGCAAACACATCCGGTAGGCCGAAAGCTTTCAGCCGTTCGCCTTTCTGGGAAAAGAACCGCTCAAGAAGCGTGTGCTGTTCGTCCGGCGTAGTGGCCACGACATAATCGAAGCCGCCGATCGCTTCCAGCCGGCGTACCTGAACGCGATACTTCTTGCGCCGTGTCTTGGCGTTGATCTGCGCAAGCGTTGCCTCCATCGTGTCGAGAAGCGACAATTGAAACGAATGGTTCTGGTTTTCGATCGAGGCCAGATCACCGAGAGGATGCTTGATGCCCATCCAGTGCAGTGGCACTTCATCGATCACCAGAAGATCGGCAACACCACGCAGGCATCTTGTAATATCGGCCCTGAACCGTCGCAGCACATTCGCATCCGGAGAGGTAAGCGCCTCGTCGAAAAGCCCCGTGTTGAGATTGTTGAACCGCCCGCCCGGTAGCCGCGCGATGCGCCCGAACCTGCCTTGGGCGATCTCCAGCGGCAGCAGGAACAGGATGCGGGAGCCGACCGAGCCAGTGACGGCCAAAAGCGCACTCTGATGCGCCGAAGTCCAGGCACGGCACCAGTCGATGCCCTGATTGAGTGAATTCCATTCGCGGTTTTCGAGGCGCCGCCATTCGTTTTCGATGAAAGAGATGTCGCGTACTAGGGTGATGTCGAGTTCATCGAAATGCGCCACCGGCTTCTCCGCCGTCCCGGAGAGAGCCACTGGAGTATGCGTCTCGTTATGATTTGCCCTTGCGGTCATCCATCACCCATATGATCGCTGCTATATTGGGCGGTGAGCAAGAAGAATGGGTTTATGTCCCTGACAGGCCGCTCGGAAGCGTCGGGTCTGGTTAACCTGCGGTATACGTCTATCGCTTCGGTCTCGGACCGGCCATCCACTTGATGATCAGCATCGCAGGCAGAATCCATAGCAGGCCGGACAGAAGAAAATAAAGGAAATGCACCCACCACGGGGAAGTGGCGAGTGTCAGCGTTGCAATCGTCGTTGCCGCAAGCGCATAGGTAATCACCAGGATGATGATCAGGATGGTACCGACAAAATTTCTCCAACGCGGCACCTACGCCCCTCCCGTTCTTGTGCATGCCGCGACCGGATGCCGCAAAGCCTTGGGGCTTGTTTTGCACGGGTCCATGGGGCAAAGCAACGTGGAAACCGGAGACGATCTGCCGCTGTGGCGCGTTGTCTCACGGCGTCCCATGAAAACGGGCCGATGAGCACCCCCGATTGCGGCCCGAATGAAGCCATGAATGGCAGGAGTCGTCACCATGTCGGCAACGGACACGATCATCATCGAAGCGACGCGCGAAACCGGACGGCTGGACCGGAACCGCAAGGCGGTCCGCATCTGGCTGGGTCTCGTCATCTTCACGCTTTTCTGTCTCGTCCTGGTCGGCGGCGCCACGCGGCTCACCGACAGCGGCCTGTCGATTACCGAATGGAAGCCGATCCACGGCGTCATCCCGCCGCTCAATGCTGCCGAGTGGCAGGAAGAGTTCGAACTCTACCAGCGCATTCCGCAATATCAGCTGCTCAACAGCCATATGACGGTCGATGAATTCAAGTCGATCTTCTGGTGGGAATGGGCACACCGCTTCCTCGCCCGGTCCATCGGTCTCATCTTCGCTCTTCCGCTTGCCTTTTTCTGGCTGACCGGCCGTATCGAAAGGCGGGTGCGCCTGCCGCTGCTCGGCACGCTGGCGCTTGGCGGCTTTCAGGGTTTCATCGGCTGGTGGATGGTCTCGTCCGGCCTCACCAAGCTGGTCAGCGTCTCGCAATACCGTCTTGCCACCCATCTCGTGATCGCCTGTCTGATCTTTTCCGCCTGTGTCTGGATCATGCGGGGGCTAGCGCCCCATGCGAAGGACCGCGCGCCGACGGACCGGTCGAAATGGGCTACCGGCGCGATCGCCTTCCTTGTGCTCTTCCAGATCTATCTCGGCGCACTCGTCGCCGGTCTCGATGCCGGCCTGAGCTACAATACCTGGCCGCTGATGGATGGCGCCGTCATTCCCGGCGACCTGTTCACCCAGAACCCTTGGTGGATCAATCTCTTCGAGAACCCCAAGACGGTGCAGTTTGTGCATCGTTGCGGCGCCTACGTTCTCCTCGCAGCCGTCTTCCTGCACATGATCATTTCGCTGTCGAAGGCCCCGGCGACGACCCATGCCCGTCGTGCCGTGTTGTTGTTCATCCTTGTCCTCATTCAGGCGGTAATCGGCATCTCGACACTCATCTTTCAAGTCCCGCTCGACATGGCGCTTGCACATCAGGGCATGGCGCTGATCGTCCTCGGCTTCGCCGTCGCGCATTTCCGCGCCTTCTTCGGCGAGTATCAGCGGGAAGCAGCGATCGAAGTCAGAGGCTAAAGGCGCGCTCGTCGAGCAGTCTGTTTGCGACGTTCAGGAAGGCAAGGCGCTCCATCGCATTGCCGTCTCCCGAAATCCTGTCGCCACCCTCCAGAGACCAGCAGATCGAAAGACCAGCATGCGCGATGGCGTAACGCAGGATTTTCTCCCGCTCGCAGCCGATGGCCGGCGCGAACAGGTCGACCAGTCGGGTGATCCGCTGCGGGTCGATGATATCCGCAAAAGCGCCGTCCGGATTGCCGAAGACATTGGCGACATCATAGGCCGGATCACCGAGAAGCCCCTGAGGGTCGATGGCAAGCCAGCCTCGCTCCGATCCGCTGACAATATTCTCGTGATGCAGGTCACCATGCAACGGGCGGATGTCGCTCTGCGACGAGAGCAGGTCATCGGCAATCGATGCACTATAGGCAAGAGCTGCCGAAAGATCGGGTTTATCTTCCCTGGAGGTCCGCTCGAACAAGGGCTGGAAATGCGACCGCAGCGGAATGAGGCTGTCAGGCGGCGCGTCGACTGATGCCGAATGCAGCTCTCCCAGAACCGACAGAATGATGTTGTTGGCGGCATCCTCGCCATGCTGAAGCCTGTAATCCTTCAGCATCAGCGTTCCGGCGTCTTCAAGCAGGCAGGCCGTGTTCCGGCGATCCAGAACCAGCACGCTGCCGCACCTCTTACGCTAGTCGAGAAAGTCGATGCCGGAGAGTTCGTGCAGTCCTTCGGGTTTCAGTTGCTTGGTGATCGCCCGAGAGCCATCGCGTCGAAGAACGCGATGGACGAGGCTCGTGCGCGTATCCGCAATCAGTTCAGAAAACCGGATGCCCCATCGCTCCACAAGATCTGCGGGGAGGGATGGGGCCGCAATTGTCATCAGGCGGACAGCATCAGATCCATGTTCTGCACGGCTGCACCCGACGCGCCCTTGCCGAGATTGTCGAGCAGGGCGACGAGGTTCACATGCGCGCCGCCCGGAGTGCCGAACACGAAGAGCTTCATGCGATCGGTATTGGCCAGTTCTTCCGCATCGACGCGGCCGAGCTTGGTACTTTCCGCAAGCGGCACGACGGTGACGATATCCTGGCCGGCATAATGTGCAACGAGCGCCGCATGGATGCTTTCGATCGTCGTGCCGTCCTTAAGATCGTCGAGGAAAAACGGCACCTGCACGATCATGCCCTGCGCGAAGCGGCCGACCGAAGGCGAAAACAGCGGTGCGCGGTCGAGCAGGCCGTGGGTCTTCATTTCCGGTACATGCTTGTGCTTGAGCGGCAGGCCGTAGACGAAATTGTTGGCAGAAATCGCATCCTCGCGGGACTGGTCTTCCATCTGTGCAATCATCTGCTTGCCGCCGCCGGTGTAACCGGAGACCGCATTGACGGAGACTGGATAGCCGTCCGGCAGGATGCCGGCAGCGCGCAAGGGGCGGATGAGGCCGATCGCGCCGGTCGGATAGCAGCCGGGGTTGGCGACATGCCGGGCGGCCTTGATCTTGTCTGCCTGAGCTTTGTCCATCTCGGCAAAACCATAGGCCCAGTCAGGCGCGATCCGGTAGGCGGTCGACGTGTCGATGATCCGAACGCTGTTGTTGCCGGACAGCATGCCGACGGCTTCCTTCGAAGCATCGTCCGGCAGGCAGAGGATGGCGATATCGGCGCTGTTGAGCAGATCTTCGCGCATCGCGGCGTTGCGCCGCTCGGATTCCGGGATGGACAGAAGCTCGACGTCGCGGCGGCCGGCCATGCGGGTGCGGATCTGCAGTCCCGTTGTGCCGTGTTCGCCATCGATGAAGATCTTCGGTGTCATTGCCTTTATCCTGTTAAATCAGTGCCCTGGAGAAGGAGCCGGAATCACTTTACCAGCCCGTTGAATCAGTTTGTTAAAGCCGGGACAGACGCTCGGCCCTGAGCCCGAGCATATACATTGCAACGGTTGCCCCGGCAATGGCGGTAATATCGGCATGGTCATAGGCCGGCGCCACCTCCACCACGTCTGCACCGCGGATATCGAGGCTGCCGAGTTTGCGCAAAACCGACAGGATTTTCGCGCTGGACGGCCCCCCGGCGACCGGGGTTCCGGTGCCGGGCGCACAGGCCGGGTCGAGGCAATCGATATCGAAGGTGAGGTAGACAGGCCGGTTGCCGACATGGGCGAGGATAGCATCGGCGATCTGTTGTGCGCCCATGTCCTCGACATCGTAGCCATGCAGGATGCGGATGCCGAAATCCTCCGGCGCATGAGTGCGGATGCCGATCTGGATCGAGTGCGCTGCATCGATCACGCCCTCGCGCACCGCACGCGCGACAAACGAGCCATGGTCGATCCGCTCGCCATCGTCATCCCACGTATCCTGATGCGCATCAAAGTGAACGAGGGCGAGGGGCCCATGCTTTTCGGCATGGGCCTTCAAAAGAGGCCAGGTGATAAAATGATCGCCACCCAGCGACAACAGAAAGGCACCGGAAGTGATGATCTCTGATGCCGTCTCTTCGATCAGTCCCGGCGTCTTCTGGTGATTGCCATAGTCGAGCAGGACATCACCGTAATCGACCACGGCCATGGCTTCGAACAGGTCGCGTGCGAAGGGATATTGCGGATCATTGTCGAAGATCGCCGATGCGCGACGGATCGCCTGCGGCCCGAAACGGGCGCCGGGCCTGTTGGAGACGGCGGCATCGAAGGGAATGCCGAGCACTACCGCGTCGGCACCCTCTACATCCTTGGAATAAGGCCGCCGCATGAAGGAAAGTGCGCCCGCATAGGTCGGGTCGGTCGCAGCGCCCCGAAAAGCTTTCGCCGTGAAGGCGTTGTCGATCGATTTGCTTGCCATCCCTATCCTATCTCTCGAAACCGTATGCCCGTTCCACCCGTGCGATCCGCACCTGGTAATCCTCGTACCAGCGCTCCCTGCCCAGTTTCTGGGCCGCGGCATGCGAGACCACGGCCTTCCATGCCCTGATACTGTCTTCGTCCTTCCAATAGGAATTGGTTATTCCGAAACCGTCAATGCCACGCGCACTCTCTACGCCGAGAAAGCCCGGCTGCTGGCTGGCAAGCTCGACCATGGCATCGGCCATATTGCCATATCCATTGTCGCCTTCGGTGCGACAGGACGAGAAGGCGACGACATAATAGGGCGGCGCGGGAAGTTGGGCAAAAGAAGTGGCCGGCAGGCTGGACATGTATCGCTCTTTCATCGTTTCGTAATCCGTCACGTTGGCGATCGGGGCGTGATAAGCAAATCTCAAATCTTGATGGATCGGAAGCGGCAAACCGCCGCCTTGCTCGCCTCGATTTCTGTATCGGAGCGAGACCTTTTCATCGGTTTCCGGCGTGTCTGATGGTTAAAATGTAGTGAAGCTTAAAATCGGAAATATTTCATTCAGGCACATTTAAAGCCTCCCGCTTATTCGGACATCATATCATGATTTCGGGTTGGGTGTTGATAATGTTAGCGTTTTTGAATGTAGCCTTGACCGGTGTGCGCAGATTGGGTGGCGATCGTAGCGGCAACTTTGCAATCGCCACTGCGGTCATGTTGCCGGTCCTGATTGTGGCCGGTGGCGGTGCTGTTGATGCATCTTCCGCCTACTTCGAGCGAAGCAGGATCCAGGGGCAACTCGATGCAGCCGTTCTGGCCGCGGCCGGTCAGAGCGACAGTGCCAAGCGCCAGTCCACTGCTGCAGGTTTCATGCCTGCATCGGCCGGCACGGGCGAAAACCCTCTTGTCGTCACCAATAACAGCGATGGCAGTGTAACCGGCACCTATACCTACACGATGCCGAATTCCTTTCTCGGCATTGTCGGCATCGACAATTTCAAGCTGGTTGTCACCGCGACGGCCATGGCAACCAGCAAATCTGGAGGGGAGACCGTTAATGACGGGGCGGCATGTATTCACGTGCTTGCCAACACGTCTCAGGCCGTGCTGATCAATTCCGGTGCGAACGTGAAATCGGAGAACTGTGGAGTGGATGTTCTTTCCACCTCCAACCCGGCCTTCATCATGAATGCCGGAGCCAAGATCGAGACGCCGCGCTTCTGCGTCAAGGGCACGAACTACATCAAGAATGGCGGCACGCTCACCAACTTGAAGACCGGTTGTGCTGCCGCCGCCGACCCTTACGCCGGCAGGTTTGCGGAGCCGACGCTACCATCGAAATGTGAGACGTCCGGCGTGCCGAACGGCTCGACCTTCACCCTGAAGCCCGGCATGCATTGTGACGTGACCTTTAACGGCAGCCCGAAGATCACCTTCCTGCCCGGCCTTCACATCATCAAGGGCCGGATGATCATCAATTCCGGTGCGACGGTGAATGCAGAGGGCGTGACCTTCTATTTCCCCGACGTCAACAGCGAGATTCGCGCCAATGGCGGCCTGACCTTCAATGCATCGGCTCCCACCTCGGGGCCTTATGGCGGGGTGCTGATGTACGAGGCAACCAGCAGCGCCTCCAACAATTCGAACAAGCAGCAGTATATTTTCAACGGATCGGTGAGCGAGACTTTGAGCGGCATCATCTATCTGCCGAACCGCAACGTCACTTATAATTCGAAGACGAACCAGACGAGCCGCATCAACATGGTCGTCAACACGATGATCATGAACTCGTCCAACTGGAATATCGAGCCTTATGAAGGCGGCTCGTCCTCCAGTCAGCCGGGTTCAAGTTCGGGTTCGAGCGCCGTGCGGTTGATCAACTGACCACGTCATCTCGTGCCTGTTATTCTGGCCGTCGCCTTCCGAAAGGAGGGCGGCGGCTTTTTTTGGATCTCGCTTGCGGCGCTGTCTAACGCCCAAAGAAAAAGGCGGAGCCGAAGCCCCGCCTTTCGATAAGCATAAATCCCGAAGCGATTAGCGCTTGGAGAACTGGAACGAACGGCGAGCCTTGGCCTTACCGTACTTCTTACGTTCAACAACACGGCTGTCGCGGGTCAGGAAGCCACCCTTCTTCAGGACCGAGCGCAGGCCCGGTTCGAAGTAGGTGAGGGCCTTGGACAGGCCGTGACGAACGGCGCCGGCCTGACCGGAAAGACCACCACCGGCAACGGTCGCGATGATGTCGAACTGACCGCTGCGGGCAGCCGAAACCAGCGGCTGCTGCAGGATCATCTGCAGAACCGGACGTGCGAAATAGGCGGTGAAATCCTTGCCGTTGACAATGATCTTGCCGGAGCCAGCCTTGACCCAAACGCGGGCGACGGCGTTCTTGCGCTTGCCGGTTGCGTAGGAGCGGCCCTGCGCATCGACCTTGCGGACGTGAACCGGTGCTGCCTGGCCTTCAGCCGGAGCGAGGTCCTTCAAAGAGGAAAGATCAGCCATTATCAGGCGCTCCTTGTGTTCTTGCTGTTCAGCGATGCCACGTCGAGAACGACCGGCTGCTGTGCTTCATGAGGATGGTTCGAGCCGGCGTAAACGCGCAGGTTCTTCATCTGGCGACGTCCGAGCGGGCCGCGCGGAACCATGCGCTCGATAGCCTTCTCGAGAACGCGCTCCGGGAAGCGGCCTTCGATGATGGCGCGTGCGGTACGCTCCTTGATGCCGCCCGGGTAACCGGTGTGCCAGTAGTACTTCTTGTCGGTGTACTTCTTGCCGGTCAGGACGCACTTTTCAGCGTTGATGATGATGACGTTGTCGCCGTCGTCAACGTGCGGGGTGTAGGTAGCCTTGTGCTTGCCGCGCAGGCGGTTGGCAACGATGGTGGCGAGGCGGCCGACAACGAGCCCTTCGGCGTCGATGATCACCCACTTCTTCTCCACCTCTGCAGGCTTTTGAACGAAGGTAGACATGGTTTTCTCTTTCGTTTGATCCCCGAGGCCGGAAACCGGTCGCCGGGGCGTTTCTTGTTGCTTGTATTGGCAGCCTTTCAGGCGCCAAAAAGAAAGCGGGCCCGTTAAGGTCCGCAATCTGGCGCGCTTATAGCGTGACGCGCGCAGACGGTCAATGTTGGGGATCCAGGGCTTCAAAAAATAAATCCAACAAAAACATGTAGTTAATTATGTGGTATTTTAATACCACAATTTTGTCGACTTGAGATTGCCGGCCTTTCATCCTTGTAAGGGGACTGAGAGCGGCGGCAATCCATCCATGTCGGTAATCTTTCGTTAGACTGTTAGGCTCCGCTAAAGTGTTGCGAACAAAGCTGGAATGTTCCCGCAACAAATGAGGCAAATTCCTGAATGCATCCCTTGGTTGGTCCTCGCGACTATGTGAAGCGCCGCAACATGTTGGCGATGGCGCAGTCAAAAGACTAGATAGAGCAAACAAACGACCAGATAGGCGGAGAGAACCGCCGGGAGAGCCGTGTATGAACCATGACCGTTATGACGACGACTATATAGCCGGGATATTGAAGGAAGCCCGCACGATTGCGCTGCTCGGGGCATCGCCCAAGCCGGATCGGCCGAGCTATGGCGTCATGCGTTTCCTGCTCGAACGGGGTTACAATGTCTATCCGGTCAATCCGGGGCAGGCCGGCAAGGACATTCTCGGCCGCAAGACCTATGCGACGCTTGCCGATATCCCGGAGCCGATCGACCTGATCGACGTTTTTCGCGCGCCGGAATATCTGGATGGCGTGGTCGATGAAACGCTGGCGCTGGAAACGCAGCCGGCTGCGATCTGGGGGCAGCTCGGCGTACGTGACGACGCAGCCGCCGCCAAGGCCGAAGCGGCAGGCATCAAGGTTGTGATGAACCGTTGCCCGGCGATCGAATATCCGAGACTTGTTGGCTGACAAGTTAGAGGCGTGCCGGGATTCCTCGGATCGTCGGCACGCTTTAATTCAACCTCACGGCTCGCATTGAACGCAGCATGTTTCAGCCTTGCAGCAGTTCCGGGTCGGCGCGCATCGTGTTCAGGTTGACCGCATTGCCGCAGTAACCAACGAACTCCTGGCCGGCGATTTCGGCCTCAAGGTCATGGCGACAGCGGCTCTTGGATTTGCATTTGGTGCAGGTCAGCTGCATCTCCCGGTATAGAGCCGGATGCAGAACCGCGACATCGCTTTGATCGATGTTGAGGGCACGCATCATCTCGATCATCTCGTCTGCCGCATGTGGCCCTGCCTTGACCAGCTGCAGAAGATCATCCGGCGCGATCGCGCAATCCTTGGATATCTGTCGGATTGTAGCTTCGTCCAGCATGGCGATTTCCTCTGCTTCCGCGGCAGCCGACCATGCCTCCGCGCACCAGCTCAGGAACCGCCGCGAAATGCTGGTATGTTCCTCGTATGCCATCCTTCCCATGACGTCCTCCTTCGTTTCGAGAAAGATGCGCCCGGCGGAATTATATTCCTTGATCCCCGTCAACGTCCGCGCTTTGCTGCGACAAGATAAAACAAGTCACATTTTGGGGAGGGTCTAATGCCGCCATTCAATCCGGGATTTTCCACGCTTGCCGTCCATGCCGGTGCGGCGCCTGATCCGACCACCGGCGCGCGGGCAACGCCGATCTACCAGACGACGTCTTTCGTCTTTAACGATGCCGAGCACGCGGCAGCACTCTTCGGCCTGCAGCAGTTCGGCAATATCTATACACGGATCATGAACCCCACTCAGGCCGTCCTTGAGGAGAGGGTGGCGGCGCTCGAAGGCGGCACGGCGGCACTTGCCGTCGCATCCGGCCATGCGGCGCAGATGCTTATCTTCCATACGATCATGCAGCCCGGCGCGAATTTCGTTGCCGCACGGCGTCTTTATGGTGGTTCGATCAACCAGTTCGGCCACGCCTTCAAGAATTTTGACTGGCATGTGCGCTGGGCCGATACCGATGACCCGGCAAGTTTCGAAGCGGCGATCGACGGGGAGACCCGTGCGATCTTCATCGAAAGCCTCGCCAATCCGGGCGGCACCTTCGTCGATATCTCGGCAATTGCCGACATCGCTCACCGCCGCGGCCTGCCGCTCATCGTCGACAACACGATGGCAAGTCCCTATCTGTTGCGGCCGCTTGAGCACGGCGCCGATATCGTCGTCCACTCGCTGACGAAATTCCTCGGCGGCCACGGCAATTCGATGGGCGGCATTCTGGTCGATGGCGGAACCTTCGACTGGTCGAAATCCGGCAAATATCCGATGATGTCGGAGCCGCGGCCTGAATATGGCGGCATCGTCCTGCACGAGACCTTCGGAAATATCGCCTTCGCGATCGCTGCCCGTGTGCTTGGCCTGCGCGATCTCGGACCGGCAATCTCTCCCTTTAACGCCTTCATGATCCAGACCGGCATCGAGACCCTGCCGCTCAGGATGCAGAAGCACTGCGACAATGCGCTGGCGGTTGCCAGATGGCTGAAACAGCATCCGAAAATCGCCTGGGTCCATTACGCGGGCCTTGAGGACAATCCCAACCATCTGCTGCAGCAGCATTATTCGCCCAAGGGTGCAGGCTCGGTCTTCACCTTCGGCATCGAAGGCGGCTATGAGGCCGGCAAGAGTTTTGTCGAAGGACTGCAGCTCTTCTCCCATCTTGCCAATATCGGCGACACGCGCTCTCTCGTTATCCATCCGGCATCGACGACGCATCGCCAGTTGACCGAAGAGCAGCAGATTGCGGCGGGTGCCGGACCGGATGTCGTGCGCCTGTCGATCGGCATCGAGGATGCCGCCGATATCATTGCCGACATCGAACAGGCCTTGTCGAAAGTGAGCTGACGCTTCTATAGAAGCCGCTCATGTTATCATTTCTACATGGTCGGCCGCTATCGGCTGACTGTGCGGTTCTGTGAAAGTCCCCTCCCAACCCTCCCCACAAGGGGGAGGGCTAACCCCGTTGCGCCGCAGAGGCTCAAATGAGCCAAGGCGGCTGCGGCGGTTTTCTCCTCCCTTGTGGGGGAGATGGCCGGCAGGCCAGAGGGGAATTGGCAGACTGCAGAGGAAAAATCAGAGAAAGGGCAGGGGCGTGCGCCGCTGCTCCAATGGAGAATACCCGTGAGCGAGCAGTCACTTCTTCGGCTGTCCATCGCCGTCACGGCCTTATTGGCTGCATTCGGCATTACCGTCGGTCTCGTGTCCGGCTCTTTCGCCATCGTCTTCGATGGCTTCTATTCCCTGACCGACGCCTTCATGACGATCTTGGCCCTGCTGGTCTCAAGGCTGATCGTCACGTCGGCGGAGCCGACGGCAAAAGGAAAGCTGATCGATCGCTTCAGCGTCGGCTTCTGGCATCTCGAGCCGATGGTGCTTGGCCTGAACGGTACGCTTCTGATGGGCGCTGCGGTCTACGCTTTCATCAGCGCCGTCGGCAGCCTGCTTTCTGGCGGACGGCCGATCGATTTCGGCCCCGCGGTTATCTTCACGATCGTCACCGTGACTGTCTCCTTCGCCATGTGGCTGTTCTGCCGCCGCGCCAACCGGGCGCTGAATTCCAGCTTCGTCGCGCTCGACAGTCAGGCATGGGCGATGACCGCGGCACTGACCTCGGCTTTGCTGGTCGCCTTTGCGGTCGGCCACGCAATCGAGGGGACGGAGTTCGAATGGCTCAGCCCCTATATCGATCCGGGTGCGCTCGCGCTCATCTGCCTGATCATCGCGCCGGTGCCGTTTTCGAATGTGCGCCAGGCGGTTGCCGACATCCTTCTGGTCACACCGGTCGAGCTCAAACAGCATGTCGATGCGGTCGCAGAAGCCATTGTCGAGCGCCACGAGTTTCTCTCCTATCGCGCCTATGTCGCCCGTGTCGGCCGCGGCCGGCAGATTGAGCTCTTCTTCATCGCCCCGTCAGATTGGCCGCCGCGTCATCTCTCCGAGTGGGATGCTATCCGTGACGAGATCGGCGAGGCGATCGGCGGCGAGGGGCCTGATCGCTGGTTGACCATCGTCTTCACCGGCGATCCGGAATGGGCAGATTAGGCCCGATCGTGGTCAGAGACTGAAGCCGTTCATTCGCATTTTATTAAACATGTTTCGAATTGGCACAGGCTCTGCCGTAATCCTTTCCCATCCATGTGCGTTGATAGGCAGAACCTAGAGCGAGGGCATTGCATATGGATAGCTTCCGGCAGAAGACGATTTTGGTCGTGGAGGATGAGGCGCTTATCCGTTTTGCGATCGCGGATGCGCTTGAGGATGCGGGTTATGCGGTGCTGGAGGCGGGAACTGTTCTGGAGGCCGTCGGCAAGCTCGGCCAGCACGAACATATCGATCTTGTCCTCACCGATATCGATATGCCGGGTGGCCTGAACGGCATCGATTTGGCGAAAATGGTTGCCGAATGCGCGCCGAAAATCAGCATCATAGTATCGTCGGCCCGCAGCCACCGTGATCTGGAATGCCTGCCGGATGTCGCGCACAAGCTGGCAAAGCCCTGCACCGCAGCCTTGCTGCTTTCCACCGTCGGAAGTGTGCTGAAGGCCAAGGAACGTGCCGCCGGGCAGGCGCAGCGTCAGAGCGCCTGATCTTTGTCTCGACAAATGAAAATGCCGCGGAAATCGTTCCGCGGCATTTCTGTTTTCAGATGCTTGTTTAAGCTGTTTCGGCGACTGCACCGACAGGCGATGCCGCTCTGATCCGCACCTTGTCGATATTGCGCCCGTCGAGCGAAACGACTTCGTAGGTCAGGCCGCCGAAGGTGAATGTCTCGCCCTGTTCCGGAAGATGGCCGAGGCGCCAGAGGATGAGGCCCGCCAGCGTCGAGTAGCGGTCGGCGTCGTCCACCAGATCGCTGTCGAGAAGACGCGATACGTGGCGGATGTCGATCCAGCCATCGACCAGAAGCGAGCCGTCGTCGCCGCGCTCCACCGTCAACTGTTCCTCGTCGTCATCGGCAAAATCACCGGCAATGGCTTCGAGCAGGTCGGTTGCCGTGACCATGCCTTCGACCGAGCCGTATTCGTCGAGCACGATCGCCACCTGCAGCGGCGACTGACGCAGCTGTTCGAGCAGACGCAGCGCATTGACGCTTTCATGCACGACCAGCGGCTGACGCAGCGAGCGTTCGAAATCGATCTTGCCGGTTTCGATCAAGTCGCGCAGCAGGTCCTTGGCAAGTGCCACGCCGAGGAATTCGTCGAGACTGCCGCGGGCGATCGGGAAGCGGGAATGGCCTGATTCCAGAACCTTGCGGCGAAGTTCCTCGTCGCTATCCTCGATATCCAGCCAATCGATGTCGAGGCGATGGGTCATGACCGACTTCGCTGGACGATCGGCAAGCGTCAGGACGCTTTCGATCATCTCGTGTTCGACCGGCGTGAACAGCTCGTTTTCCGAGGCGCGTTCGGCAATCACATCGGCAGTCTCACCCAGTGAACTCTCGCCCCGTCGGCTGCCAAGCAGTGAGAGTACGGCGCTGGCCGTACGTTCGCGCAGGTCACCCGTGCTCATGAATCGCTCGCGGTTGCGGCGGCCGATCTGGTTAAATGCCTCGATCAGCACCGAGAAGCCGATCGCGGCGTAGAGATAGCCCTTCGGGATATGGAAGCCGAGGCCTTCGACGATCAGCGAGAAGCCGATCATCATCAGGAAGCCGAGGCAGAGAATGACCACGGTTGGGTGTTTCGACACGAAGGCCATCAGCGGCTTTGAGCACAAAAGCATGATACCGACGGCAACGATCACGGCAATCATCATGACGGAAAGATGCTGGACCATGCCGACCGCGGTAATCACGCTGTCGAGCGAAAAGACCGCATCGAGTACGACAATCTGAACGAGAACCTGCCAGAACACGGCGTGTTCGACCTTGCCGTCCTTGTGGCCGGAATGACCTTCCAGCCGTTCATGCAGTTCCATCGTACCCTTGAACAGCAGGAAAAGACCGCCGAACAGAAGGATCAGGTCACGGCCGGAAATTTCGAGGCCGGCGACGGTGAAAAGCGGTGCCGTCAGCGTCACAATCCAGGCGACGGAGGCAAGCAATATAAGGCGCATGCCGAGCGCCAGGCCGAGGCCGATAAGGCGTGCCTTCTCGCGCTGGTGTTCGGGCAATTTGTCGGCAAGGATCGCGATGAAGACGAGATTGTCGATGCCGAGGACGATTTCTAGAACAATAAGGGTGGCGAGACCCGCCCATGCGGCGGGGTCGGACATCCATTCGAATATCATGATGACAAGCGGCGCACCGTTTCTGGTGGCCAATCCTTCTGTGGTTGAAAGGGAAAACAAAAAATGCCGCCCCAGAACGGGGACGGCAGCAGACTATGAATAGAGGGGATGGCGTGTTTGGGCGCTCCCGGCTTTCGTCGGGGCGCGGTCGTCTCTCGACCTGGAATGTGGAACGTCCGGTCCGATGTCCTTGTCGATTTCGATTGGACAGTCAGGCCGGACACACGCAATCGGCTGTCCATGGCGAAGCGCTATAGCCGATTATCGCCACAATTGCATCGGGACATTGTTCATTTTTTCGAGAAGACAGGTTCGGCAGGGTGTTCCCGCATAGTCGAACACCCTGTTATCGTTGAAGATCAGGCGTCGGGTCAGGCTCCCATGCCGCCGTCGATCGTGTGCATCGCGCCGGTAATGAAGCCTGCTTCCGGGCCGGCGAGATAGGCGGCGAGGCCTGCGATTTCTTCCGGGCGGCCGTGGCGTTTCAGCGCCATGAAACCGTGCATCGTATCCTTCATCGGGCCATCGGCCGGGTTCATGTCGGTATCGATCGGACCGGGCTGGATCACGTTGACGGTGATGTTGCGCGGACCGAAATCGCGGGAAAGACCGCGCGCCATGCCCTGAACTGCCGATTTGGTCAGCGCATAGGCAGCACCACCTGCAAAAGGCATCCGGTCGCCGTTTACCGATCCGATGATGACGATGCGGCCACCTTCCGGCATCAGGCGGGCGGCTTCCACCGAGGCATGGTAAGGCGCGCGCACATTGATGTCGATCATCCGGTCGACTGCATCGGGATCGGTTTCGAGCGGATCGCCGAGAACCAGCGTCCCGGCATTGACGACGAGAACATCGATTGGCCCAGCGGCCTTGACCGTCTCGATCGTCTGGCTGCGATCACCTGCATCGGATTTCACTGCTTTGGCACCGGTCGCGGCTGTAAGGGCGTCGGCTGCATCCTTGGATCCGGCATAGGTGAACGTCACCTCGGCGCCGTCATTTGCGAAGCGGCGAACGATTGCGGCGCCGATGCCGCGGCTGCCGCCGAGAACCAGTACCTTCTTTCCATGGAAGTCTGTCATTGTCATTCTCCCTGTATCAGGCTTGAGATTTAATGTAGTGGGCATTACATAAATCTGCAGATTGATGGCGTCAAGGATTTTGTAGTGAGTGATACAAAAATAAATACCCAGGCAACGGCGAGGCGAGGAAGACCCCGCGCGTTCGATCGTGAAGAGGCGCTGGCCAAGGCTCAGGCCCTGTTTCATGCGAAGGGATATGATGCGCTGAGCGTCGCCGACCTGACGCAGGCGCTCGGCATCAACCCTCCAAGCTTTTACGCCGCTTTCGGCAGCAAGCTTGAACTCTATGATGAAGCATTACGGCGCTACGAAAAGACCGAGGGGCTGGACGTCGATACGGCTCTTGCGCCAGGTACGCCGCTTTCCGATGGCGTGGCAAAGCTCCTGCGTTACGCGGCGGATGCATATGCAAGCGGAGACGCCTGCGGCTGCATGGTGATCGAGGCGGCGAGGGGCACGGCGGATGCGGCCGCCGGCGAAAAGGCGCGAGAACGCATGGAGGCCAGCCGGTCCTATATCCATCAGAGGATTTTAAGCCTCGATGCAGGCAATGCAGATCTTGCCTCCGACTATGTGATGATGTCTCTTGCCGGCCTGTCGGCCAGCGCCCGCAACGGCATGCCGACAGCGCGCCTGCGTGTCATGGCTGCGATAGCCGCGGAAGGTCTCAAAAGCCATCTGGAAAGCGCCGCCTGACCGTGGGCCGCGTTGGGCGGAAGCAATAGCGGAAACAAGGAGCGACGATGCAGGCCTGGACGACATTCGATCTCGCAGCAATAGAGCCGGAAGACGGCGCTCCGGCACCCGATCGGCTCATCGAGGGAGCCCCGCAGTTCCGCACCTGGAATGTCGATGAGGCCGAAGGCGGTATCTATGCGGGAGTCTGGGAGGCAACGCCGGGAACCTGGCGGATCGTCTATGACGAGTGGGAATATTTCCACATTCTCTCCGGCCATTCCATCGTGACGGAGGAGGGAGGCAAGCCGCTCCATCTTCGCGCCGGCGACCGCATGGTGCTCAGGCCTGGCTTCAAGGGAACCTGGCAAGTCGTTGAAACGACTCGTAAGGATTACGTCATCCGGCTTTAGAATTATCGTGCTTCGGCGCGAACTGGGGAAAGCTTGGGCCAAGGGTTTTGTCCCGATATCGATCGCGATAGACATCCGGCATCGATAACAATCCGGACATCGCAATGCGCATTTTGAGACTTCTCCTGACCGCCGTCATCGCCATCTCGGTCGTCATCGGCTTCCGCTGGTACCGTTATGTCGGCAATACCGACAGCCCCTATGACGAGGTCGGCATCGAGATCAACAGCCGCCTCCCGACGCCATTGCGCAAGTGGGGCTGCGACAGGCTGCATGCCACGTTCGGCAATGTCCTGCCGCCATACGGCTGCCAGGCCGGTGACGATGGGCGCAGCTGGCTTTAAGTCTCTGAGATTTTGGGCGACAGTTCAGTCGCCCTTCTTGCCCGCAGCCGCATAGGCCTTCGCAAAATCCTCCGAAGCGATGAAGGCAAGCGTTCGGCGAAGCTCGGCGGATTTTTCCGCACCCAGCACGGCGTCGAAGCGCCTCTGGGCCTCCTGCCAGTTTGCCACCATTTCCGCCTGCCTTTCGCGACCGCTTGGCGTCAGCCGCACCCGCTTGGCGCGACGATCCTTCTCGTCCGGCACCAGTTCCACCAAATCGTCGCGGATCAGTGGCTTCAGCGTGTGACCGAGCGCCGACAGGTCCATGACCATCGCCTTCGCCAGTTCCTTCTGGGTTGGCTCTTTGAGGTAGGCTATCTGGGTGATGAGCGAGAACTGCGTGCCGCGCAGGTCGCTCGGACCCATCGCGTCGTCATAGAGTTGCCCGAGCTGGCGCGATGCCCGGCGGACGGAACTGCTGCTGCAATGCGCCCAGATACTGTCTTCCTGCTTTTCCATGTTCCGATCATTCCCGACCTTGTCGGTTCAGGCAACGCCTGAGAAGCTCTGTTCCATCCGACGCTCCACAAAATTTCATCTGCCTACTTGCACTCGCAAAATCCTCGCTCAAATATAGTGGCATATACCAGTAAATTCCAGTCATCATCGAAACAGGAGAATTGCCATGACATCCAAACTTGGAACTGCACTCGTAACCGGCGCATCTTCGGGGATCGGCGCAACCTATGCCGATCGGCTTGCCCGCCGCGGTTACGATCTCATCCTCGTCGCGCGTGATGCTGCTCGCCTCGGGGAGCTGGCCGACAAGCTGGCAAAGGCCTACGGCATAAAGGCCGATGTACTGCGCGCCGATCTCAGCGATCGCGCCGACGTCCTCAAGGTCGAGGATCGGTTGAGGGGGGATGAGGCGATCACGCTTTTCGTCAATAACGCCGGCATTGGGCCTGTTACGTCATTGCTTGAAAGCGATGTCGATTATCTGGACACGATGGTGGCGCTCAACGTCACGGCCGCCAATCGCCTTGCCGTCGCTGCCGCCCAGACATTTGCCAGGCGCCGGGCAGGGGCGATCATCAACACGGCCTCCGTCGTGGCTCTTGCTCCGCAGATATTCAACGGCACTTATGCCGCGACTAAGGCGTTCGTCCTGAGCCTGACTGAATCTCTAGCCGCCGAACTCAAGGACAAGAATGTCCGCATCCAGGCCGTCCTGCCGGGCCTGACGCGCACCGAAATCTTCGATCGTGTCGGCCGCTCCTTCGACGATCTGGATCAGGGAATGGTCATGGATGTAACCGATCTGGTGGATGCCGCGCTCGCAGGTTTCGATCAGGGCGAGATTGTAACGATACCGGCACTTGCGGATGACGGCATCTGGAATGCCTATTTGGCCGCCCGCGGTGCTCTCGGCCCGCATCTGTCGCTGCGCAAGCCGGCTGCCCGTTACGGCGTTTCGAGCTAACGCAATTCCAGCAAAAGTGGAAACCGGCTTTGCGTGCGGAATTGCGCTGAGCCAAAAGGATAGAGCAGCTTCGCGTTTCGAAGAAAGGCGGAAATGCTCTATCGCAGGATATAGGCGAGGATCGGTGCTGCAAGGACGTTGACGAGGCCGACCAGCACCATCACCAGTCCGGCGACCGAGCCTTCCTCGGCGCCGATCTGGTTGGCCTTGGCCACGCCTGCGCCATGCGCTCCCATGCCGAACAGCGCGCCTCGCGCCAGCGAGGATTTCAGCGGCAGGATCCGCAACAGCTTCTCACCCAGTGCAGCGCCCGCCACGCCGGTTATGACGACGAACAATGCCGTCAGGTCCGGCACTCCGCCAACCTTCTCCGAAATCGCCATGGCAAACGGCGAGCTGACCGAGCGGGGAAGCAGGCTCAGGCGAAGCGTGCCATCAATGGAAAGCAGGCTCGCCAGGGCCCAGGCGGTAAGGATTGCGGTGCCGCTGCCGACCACGATGCCGAATGCCAGCACAGGCCAATAGCGCATGATCATCGCCCGCTGCTCGTAGATCGGGATTGCGAACGCGACGGTCACCGGGCCGAGAATGGCCATCAGCCAGCGGGTGGCGCCGATATATTCGCTATAGGTCGTGTGCAGCGACAGCGCCAGCGCAGCGAGAAGGACCGGGGTCAAGACCAGCGGCGACGACCAGATTGCCGGCCAGCGGCGATAGGTTCGCTTGGACAGAAGATAGATAGCGATCGTTGCTGCCGACCAGAAGACGGTGATCAGTATCGTCTCAAGAGACGGCATGTCTGCTCTCCATGCGGAGCATCAACCGGTAGCCGACATCGACCGCCAACGCGGTCATGCACATGACCATCAGCGTCCCGGCAAAGATGACCGCAAGAACCTTCAGCCCGACAAGGCCGAGAAATTCGGAGTGGTCGAGGACGGCAAGAACGGCGGGCACGAAGAAGAGCAGCATGTCCGCCAGCAGGACATTGGCACCGCGCCGCATGGTGGAAAGACGGATAGTGCCGGTGATCAGCAGATAGAGGAGTGCAAACAGGCCAAGCACGCTGCCGGGGATCGGCAGACCTGTACTGCGCGACACGGCTTCACCGGCAAGCCAAAGAAGCACGATCAGCGCAACCTGTGCAAAACGGTTGCCGTGGAGGCTTTTATGCAGGAAAATTGCGGTCTTGCGCTTGGTCACGGAAGGGGTCCTGTTCAACGATCCTCCCTCAGCCGTACTATAAGGTACTGTTTCCGCTAAACAATCGAACAGATTGCATAAGAGCCATGTGTTTTCGATGTGGCGTACTGTCGCTCGATGCCTGATTTTGCATCACCAGACGAGATCCAGCCGCTCCAACCCATGGAAATGATAGACGTCTTTGACCGTTGGTTTGTCCTTAAGCCGCAGGTCGGGCAGGCGTCGAAACAGGATCGGCAGAACCGTGTTGAGTTCCAGCCGCGCCAGCGGCGCACCGATGCAGAAATGGATACCGGCGCCGAATGAGAGGTTCTGCGCTTCCTTCCGTTTCGGCTTGAAGGTGAGGGGATCGGAGAACACCTTGGGGTCGAGATTAGCGGCGGCGAGGATCAGGCTGACCTTGTCGCCGCGCTTCAGGCTGACGCCATCGATCTCCACGTCCTCCAGGGCCCAGCGCTGAAAGATATGGACGGGCGCGCAGATGCGCAGCGTTTCTTCCACGATCCGTTCCGTGGCTGTTTCATCTCGAAAAAGCTCGGCCGGAGTGAGGCCGTTTTCGAGAATGACCCGAACCGAATTGCCGATTTGATGCACCGTCGCTTCATGGCCTGCATTGAGCAGCACGATTGTCGTCGAAACCAGCTCGTCGTCGGTAAGGTGCTGGCCCCGCCCTGAATCGGAAGACTTTCGCTCGGTGTGGATCATGTGGCTGAGTAGGTCCTTCGCAGGTGTCCTGCGGCGCTCGGCGATCAGCGTCTTGACGTATTCGGCAAATTCCTTCGCCGCCCGGTCGGCCGCATGTTCGTCCTCTCTTGAACGCTTGAACATATACATGCCGGCATAGACGTGGCTCCATTTCAAAAGTTGCGGCCCCATCTCGTCGGGAATGCCGATCATCCGCGCTATCATCGTGACGGGAATGATGTCGGCAAAGGAGGAAAGCAGCTCGGTCTTTCCATCTTTCTCGAAACCGTCGATCAGCCGTTCCGCCAGATCGGCAATCTCCGGCCTCAGCTTCTCGATATGACGGGATACGAAGGCGCGGTTGATCAGCGTTCGAAGCCGCGTGTGTTCCGGCGGCTCGATTTCCAGCAGCGAATGGCGCTCTGCGAGATCGAAATTTACAAGATGCGCCTGCGGCTCGGGCAGCCCCATTTCCTCGCGACTTGCCACATGCAGGATCTGTCGCCCGAAACGCCTGTCACGCAACAGTGCGTTCACATGCTCATAGCCGGTAAAGAACCATTGCCGCTGTTCCTCCCAGTAGAAGGTGGGACAATGCTGATGCAGGGCTGAATAGACCTGGTTCGGGTTGCTGTAGAAAGCCGGATTGCGGCCATCAAGCGAAACATGCCGGCTGGCGGTATCGATACGGAGAAAATCAGGAAGCGATGTCATTCCCGATGCGTAGCGCAAAATTTTGGCACTGCGCAATCGGGATAAGCTGGTTGCCGTTATTCGCCGAGAGCAACGCCCTCGCGACGCGGATCGGCACTGCCTACAAGTCCGGTGCCGGTGATCTCGATGGCATGCAGCCCGGAATTCATCTGGCCCGGTTTGACTTCATAGCCAAGCGCCTTCAGTGGCTCGGCGAACCTCTCGGCTGTCGTACCCGCTTCGATGTCGTAGGTACCGAAACGGTTGATCAGATGGGGCTGGGCGACGATCTGTTCCACCGGCATGCCCCAGTCGATATAGGCGATCAGCGCCTGCGCCACATAGCCGATGATCTGGCTACCGCCCGGCGAGCCGATGGCGAGCAGCGGCTTGCCGTCCTTCATCACGATCGTCGGAGCCATGGAGGAGCGTGGCCGTTTGCCGGGTTCGACACGGTTGGCGACCGCGAGTGCACCATCATGGGTCTTGAAGGAAAAATCGGTCAGCTCGTTGTTGAGCAGAAAGCCATGCGTCATCAGCCGAGAACCGAAGCCGTTCTCGATCGTCGTCGTCATCGAGACGACGTTTCCTTCCTTGTCGACGATGACGAAATGGCTGGTGGACGGCAGTTCGATCGCGGCATCCCGGCCGAGCAGCATGGCGTGATCCCATTCGGGTTCGCCTGCCTTGACGGCATCCTTGGCAAGCGCCTTGTCGCCATCCAAAAGCTTTGCCCGTTCGCCGAGATATGTCTTCTCAAGAAGCCCCTTGATCGGCAGCGGCTGGAAATCCGTATCCGCGACGTAACGCTCGCGATCGGCAAAGGCGAGGCGCTGTGCGTCGCCGATGATCCGCCAGCTTTCGACATTCTCCGGACCAAGGCCCTTGAGGTCGAAATTCTCTGCCATGCCCAGCATCTGACCGATAGCAATTCCGCCCGAAGACGGTGGTCCCATGCCGCAGATGTCGAGAGCGCGATAGGTAAAGCAGACCGGCTCCCGTTCCTTGATGTGATAGATGGCAAGGTCGGTCTGGGACAGAATACCGGGATTGTCGCGCGCACCGCGCACCGTCTTGACGATATCTTCGGCGATAGGTCCGCGATAAAATGCATCG
Organism: Agrobacterium sp. Ap1; assembly: GCF_017313375.1. Taxonomy (NCBI): domain Bacteria; kingdom Pseudomonadati; phylum Pseudomonadota; class Alphaproteobacteria; order Hyphomicrobiales; family Rhizobiaceae; genus Agrobacterium; species Agrobacterium sp. Ap1. The sequence continues at coordinate 34,180 of NZ_JAFLMY010000006.1, read as the reverse complement.
GCACCGCCCGTCGCAATCGCCTCAATCGCTTTCGCATATTCGGGGTTTTTCAGGATGTGCCCCGCCTTCAGCGGCGCACCGGTCTCATCGAAGAAATAGTTCCTTGCACCTTCGTAACGTTTCAGCGCGTCGCCTTCCGTCGCAATCAGCGAAGCGAGGCGAGGGGAGACTGCAAAGCCTTCGCGGGCCAGCTTGGCGGCGGGTTTCCAGAGGGCCGGCCAGCTTTGCTTGCCGTAGCGGATCTGGACATCCTCCAGCAGCCGCACCGTGCCGGGCGTGCCGACCGACCTGCCGCCGACAACGGCGTCCATGAACTTCAGCGGCTGTCCTGCATCGTCGAGAAAAAGCTTCGGCGTCGCCTCCATCGGCGCCGTTTCGCGGGCGTCGAATGTGGTCAGCCGTTTCGCGGCCGCGTCGTAATAGACGAGGAAAGCGCCACCGCCGAGGCCGGAACTCTGCGGCTCGACAAGGCCGAGCACGGCCTGCACCGCCACCATCGCATCAATGGCGTTGCCGCCATTGGCGAGAATTTCACGACCCGCCTGCGCTGCCAGCGGATTGGCGGCTGCGACCATGAAGTCTCGCGCTTCCACGCGGCTGGCGCTTGCAGTGCCGGTGGCTTTCTCGGGGGCAACCGTGTCGGAGGCCTGCTGCGCAGGTGCGGACGAAATCGATAGCAGGCTGATGACCACAGCCCCGTAAAGTGTTTTCGCCATGTCCCGCTCTCTCATCTTTGTGTGGGAGGGATTTGGGTGATCGGGTAGACGAAGACAAGAGGGCGGCGCCGAAAAACGGAGCCGCCTCCTTCGATGCATAACGCTTACTTGCCGATCGCCACGATCCGTCTCAGTGCAGCTACCTGTTGCGTCATGCTGGCCTGGACCGGGGCATCCTGCGTATCAGCGTGGTCGATCGCGGGAACGATCGATACATCACTCTCGGTGCCGATCGCCGTGCGGTCGCGGCCGTTTGTCTTGGCAACATAGAGTGCGCGGTCTGCCGTGCTGAGAAGCGTGTCCAGGTTGGCCGATCGGATTTCCGCCAGCGCAATGCCGATACTGACGGTGACGGGTATCTGATGGTCTCCGACGTTGATCGGCTGCTGTTTCAGCGTAGTCCTGATCGCCTCTGCGACGCTTGCGGCCTCTATCATGTTGGCGACATACATGATTGATGCGAATTCCTCGCCGCCCATGCGACCGAATGATCCGCGTCCCCGCTGCGCGGCCGTGCCGATTTTTGCGAAGGCGACCAGCACCTCGTCGCCAGCCTGATGGCCGTATAGATCATTGATCTGCTTGAAACCGTCTAGGTCCAGATGGATCAGAGCCAGTAATCCGCCTTCGCCCGAGTGGATTCGCTTCAGCGTGTGGAACTGGTCGATCAATCCGCGGCGATTGAGAAGGTTGGTCAGTGGATCGGTGACGGCGAGCAGTTTCAGCTTGGCTTCATTGCGCTCGTTGATGAGCTTGCTGCCGCTCATGATAGCGGCGATGAAGCACAAGGCGGCGACGAGAAGCAGCAGGAAGGAATTGTTGCCTGCCGCAAAGGATTGCGGCTTGCTGATCAGGGCAAATATCGCGACTACCGTGCTCGACAGAACCTGGACGCCGACACATGCGGCGAAAACCCTGCGGGTCTGCGAGCGGCCGTTCTCGCCCCAAAGAACGGTGGCGATCAGCATCAGATATCCTACCGATGCAGCGCCATGGAACAGGGCGACACGATAGCTGAAGTTGGTCCGCACCGGCTCGAGCAGCATGCCGGCGACGAAGATCAGTGATGGAATGGCGATAAACGCTTCCACACGCCGCTTGTCGAATTGCAGCATTCCGGCAACCCAAAGCCCGATGCCGCTAAGCGCCATGACATTGGCAATCTCGATCGAGACGAAATCGGGCAGGGTGCCGCGCAGCGCGACCATGCCGACGCCGATGCCGTGAAAGAGGAAGCCGGTTCCCCAGGTGAAGTAAAACGGCTGGCGTTCGTAAAACCAGCGTGTCCATAAAAGCACACCGATCGTACTAGCCTCTGCGGCCCAGATCATGAAACCCGTTACAATATCCAACGCAATACTCCCCGCCGAACCTCGGCTTGGCGTGTGTATAACCTCGAAAGTTTAAGGTCGGGTTTGCGCCAGGCGCTCGCTTTTGGCGTTATAGTTGGCGTGGGGCGATATTGTCCGGTGTGATTTACCTTCGCTTTACCTTGGCGGTAAAAAAGGCGGTGGGCAGGGCCGCCGTATCATTGAGCCGAAGCGATTTATTCGCGACAGCGCAGATGCGATCAGCCCGGCATGGGTGGCAGGACGATCGTGAGTTAAGGATATCGGGCTCTCCGTCTTGAAGTACCGGGCATTGACACTCTATGTAGGGATTGACCCATTCCAATGATTCCGGAGCGCCACGTTGCCTTCGGCAAGGCATTTGACAAAGGACGGACATGAAAAATCCAGTTGATACCGCAATGGCCCTGGTGCCTATGGTCGTCGAACAGACCAATCGCGGTGAGCGCTCTTACGATATCTATTCGCGCCTGTTGAAGGAGCGCATCATTTTCCTGACCGGTCCGGTGGAAGATCACATGGCGTCGCTCGTCTGCGCCCAGCTGCTTTTCCTCGAAGCCGAAAATCCGAAGAAGGAAATCGCGCTTTACATCAATTCTCCGGGTGGCGTGGTCACCGCCGGCATGGCCATCTACGACACGATGCAGTTCATCAAGCCAGCCGTTTCGACGCTTTGCATCGGCCAGGCAGCCTCGATGGGTTCGCTGCTCCTTTGCGCAGGTGAAAAGGGCATGCGGTTTGCAACGCCGAATGCCCGCATCATGGTGCATCAGCCGTCCGGCGGCTTCCAGGGTCAGGCGTCCGACATCGAGCGTCATGCCCGCGACATCCTCAAGATGAAGCGCCGCCTGAACGAAGTTTATGTGAAGCATACCGGCCGCACCCTCGAGGAAGTCGAAAAGACCCTCGATCGCGACCACTTCATGACCTCCGACGAATCCCTGGAATGGGGTGTCATCGACAAGATCCTGACCTCGCGCCAGGAACTCGAAGGCGGCTCGGAAGGCTGATCGGGTTGTAGCCTTTCGGTCACTGTAACCCTGTTGTGAGCAAAAAGGGGTTTCAAGTCGACCGGAAAGCGCTATTAGTAACTATTAATGCTGTGTTGAACTTTTATGACATAGCATTCGTTTCTTAGGGGTTTCGTTGCCGCCGGACCGTTATCTGGACCGGTAGAGTACCCCCGGAACAGGGCAGGCACGTGAAGCCCGTCGGTGTCACGTGCCGGCAGCGGTTGAGTGGACTGCGCCCGTCTTTACGTGAGCGCAGAGTGCTGGAAGGAAAGTGATATGAGCAAAGTCAGCAGCGGCAACGGCGGCGACTCCAAGAATACCCTATACTGCTCCTTCTGCGGAAAGAGCCAGCACGAGGTCCGCAAGCTGATTGCAGGACCGACAGTATTCATCTGCGATGAATGCGTCGAACTGTGCATGGACATCATTCGCGAAGAGAACAAGACCTCGATGGTCAAGTCCCGCGACGGCGTTCCCACGCCCCAGGACATCATCAAGGTTCTCGACGAGTACGTCATTGGCCAGCAGCAGGCCAAGCGCATCCTGTCGGTCGCCGTTCACAACCATTACAAGCGCCTCGCGCATGCCTCCAAGGGCGGTGACGTAGAGCTTGCGAAGTCGAACATCATGCTCGTCGGCCCGACCGGCTGCGGCAAGACCTATCTTGCCCAGACGCTCGCCCGCATCATCGACGTTCCCTTCACCATGGCTGATGCAACGACGCTGACCGAAGCCGGTTACGTTGGTGAAGACGTCGAAAACATCATCCTGAAGCTTCTGCAGGCCGCCGACTACAATGTCGAACGCGCCCAGCGCGGCATCGTCTATATCGACGAAGTCGACAAGATCTCGCGCAAGTCGGACAACCCGTCTATCACCCGCGACGTATCTGGCGAAGGCGTGCAGCAGGCGCTTCTGAAGATCATGGAAGGCACGGTTGCCTCGGTTCCGCCGCAGGGCGGCCGCAAGCATCCGCAGCAGGAATTCCTGCAGGTCGACACGACGAACATCCTGTTCATCTGCGGCGGTGCATTCGCTGGTCTGGACAAGATCATTTCGGCCCGTGGCGAGAAGACCTCGATCGGCTTCGGTGCATCCGTCAAGGCTGCTGACGACCGCCGCGTCGGCGAAGTGCTGCGCGAACTGGAACCGGAAGATCTGGTCAAGTTCGGCCTCATCCCGGAATTCATCGGTCGTCTGCCGGTTCTGGCAACGCTCGAGGATCTCGATGAGGATGCGCTGATCCAGATCCTGTCCGAGCCGAAGAACGCACTGATCAAGCAGTATCAGCGCCTGTTCGAGATGGAAGACGTGGAACTGACCTTCCACGAGGACGCCCTTCGCGAGATCGCCCGCAAGGCGATCGTGCGTAAGACCGGCGCCCGCGGCCTCCGTTCGATCATGGAAAAGATCCTGCTCGACACGATGTTCGAGCTTCCGGCACTCGATGGCGTCCGCGAAGTCGTCATCTCCGACGATGTGGTGAAGGGCAATGCCCGTCCGCTTTACATCTATGCGGATCGCCAGGACGAGAAAGCCAATGTTTCGGCCTGATCCGGGACAAGTAGTATAGATTTGATCGAGGCCCCGTATTGGGGCCTCTTTTCGTAGGTAAGCTGTGGTGCTCGCTGCGTTCTGGGGAAATTCCCAATGCGGACGGTTGCGCGATATTCAGCTTGCTTTAGACGTGAAGCACGCAGATCATGGTTGTTCTCGCTGCTTCGGTTTTTCGGCTTCTGTGCGAAGTTGAATGCGATTCACGTTTCCGTCGATGGCCGGGGCTGGTCCGGCGGATAATGGCAACGTCAAACATTTATGCGAGTGCTTTGTAATATCCCTGTCATGTTGGCGACGACTGGGCTGCTGCAAGGCTTGAAAATGACATAGGAAAACTCCACCTTGAGCGGGAGTGAAGTGCTTGGGTAATTGCTCAAGCCATCCCGGAAACGGGACGATGGAAAGGAAACAAGATGACAAGTTCAACGTCTGCAGCATCCGGCTCTGCGACCTATCCGGTCCTGCCATTGCGCGACATTGTGGTCTTCCCGCATATGATCGTTCCCCTGTTCGTCGGACGTGAGAAATCCATCCGCGCGCTTGAGGAGGTTATGGGCTCCGACAAGCAGATCATGCTCGTCACCCAGATCAATGCCAGCGACGACGATCCGGAGCCGGACGCGATCTACAAAATCGGCACGGTCGCCAATGTTCTGCAGCTCCTGAAACTGCCCGACGGCACGGTCAAGGTTCTGGTCGAAGGTCGAGCACGTGCCGAGATCAGCAATTATACGGACCGCGAGGAGTTTTACGAGGCCAAGGCCGACATTCTCGACGAGCCTGAAGAGGACGCCGTCGAGGTTGAAGCCCTGTCTCGCTCGGTCGTTTCCGAGTTCGAGAACTACGTCAAGCTGAACAAGAAAATCTCGCCGGAAGTCGTCGGCGCCGCCAGCCAGATCGAGGACTACTCGAAGCTTGCTGACACGGTCGCCTCGCACCTGTCGATCAAGATCACCGAAAAGCAGGAAATGCTGGAAACGGTGTCGATCAAGTTGCGTCTGGAAAAGGCGCTCGGCTTCATGGAAGGTGAGATTTCCGTCCTTCAGGTCGAGAAGCGCATTCGCTCGCGTGTAAAACGCCAGATGGAGAAGACCCAGCGCGAATATTACCTGAACGAACAGATGAAGGCGATCCAGAAGGAACTCGGTGACGGCGAAGAAGGCCGTGACGAGATGGCCGAACTGGAAGAACGCATCGGCAAGACCAAGCTCTCCAAGGAAGCCCGCGAAAAGGCGGATGCCGAACTGAAGAAGCTGCGCCAGATGAGCCCGATGTCGGCGGAAGCCACCGTCGTGCGCAACTATCTCGACTGGCTGCTGGGTATTCCGTGGGCCAAGAAGTCGAAGATCAAGGCCGACCTCAACAACGCCGAAAAAATCCTCGAGCAGGATCACTTCGGTCTGGACAAGGTCAAGGAGCGTATCGTCGAATATCTGGCGGTTCAGGCGCGTGCCACCAAGATCAAGGGCCCGATCCTCTGCCTCGTTGGCCCTCCGGGTGTCGGTAAAACGTCGCTCGCCCAGTCGATCGCCAAGGCGACCGGCCGCGAATACGTGCGCATGGCGCTCGGTGGCGTTCGTGACGAAGCCGAAATCCGCGGTCACCGCCGCACTTATATCGGCTCGATGCCTGGCAAGATCATCCAGTCGATGAAGAAGGCCAAGAAGTCCAACCCGCTCTTCCTGCTCGATGAAATCGACAAGATGGGCTCGGATTTCCGCGGCGATCCGTCGGCGGCACTGCTCGAAGTCCTGGATCCGGCACAGAACTCGACTTTCATGGATCACTATCTTGAAGTCGAATACGACCTGTCCGACGTGATGTTCATCACCACGGCGAACACGCTCAACATCCCGGGTCCGCTGATGGACCGCATGGAGATCATCCGCATCGCCGGTTACACCGAAGATGAAAAGCGCGAGATCGCCAAGCGTCACCTTCTGCCGAAGGCGATCAAGGAACATGCACTGCAGCCGAACGAATTCTCGGTTTCCGACGATGCCCTGATGGCGATTAGCCAGCAGTACACCCGCGAAGCCGGTGTTCGCTCCTTCGAGCGCGAGCTGATGAAGCTCGCCCGCAAGGCCGTGACCGAGATCATAAAGGGCAAGACGAAGTCGGTCGCCATCACGGCTGCCAACATTTCGGATTACCTCGGTGTTCCGCGTTATCGCCATGGCGAAGCGGAAGGTGAGGATCAGGTCGGTGTTGTCACCGGTCTCGCGTGGACGGAAGTCGGCGGCGAGCTCCTGACCATCGAAGGCGTCATGATGCCGGGCAAGGGTCGCATGACCGTTACCGGCAACCTGAAGGACGTGATGAAGGAATCGATCTCGGCTGCGGCATCCTATGTCCGCTCCCGTGCCGTCGATTTCGGCATCGAGCCGCCGCGTTTCGACAAGTCGGACATTCACGTTCACGTGCCGGAAGGCGCCACCCCGAAGGACGGCCCGTCTGCCGGCGTCGGTATGGCAACGGCGATCGTTTCGATCATGACCGGCATTCCGGTTCGCAAGGATGTCGCCATGACAGGCGAAATTACCCTGCGCGGTCGCGTCCTGCCGATCGGTGGCCTGAAGGAAAAGCTGCTTGCAGCCCTTCGCGGGAACATCAAGACGGTTCTGATCCCGGAAGAAAACGCCAAGGACCTGGCCGACATTCCGGACAACGTGAAGAACAACATGGAGATCATCCCCGTGTCCCGCATGGGCGAGGTGATCAAGCATGCTCTGGTTCGTCGTCCTGAACCGATCGAGTGGGATGGTACGGTTGAGACACCCGTTATCGCAACGGTCGAGGGGGCCGAGGACGGTGTGACAGGCATCGCCCATTGAGCGATCCCTCGGGTCAACCGAGTTTGAATTGTGGAGAAAGCCGGCGAAAGCCGGCTTTTTTTGTGAAAAATGCATGAAACCCCTTGTTTTTCAGGCGATCTCAGAGCTTTTGGGTTGCCAAGCACCGACGCAAAACTATTGTCGGCGCCGACTAATCGAGTCGTTCCAAAACCGTAGAAAGGGATGGAAACATGAACAAGAACGAGCTGGTTTCCGCAGTTGCCGAAAAGGCTGGTCTCTCCAAGGCTGACGCCGCATCCGCCGTGGACGCAGTATTCGAAACCGTACAGGGCGAACTGAAGAACGGCGGCGACATTCGCCTCGCTGGCTTCGGCAGCTTCTCCGTATCCCGCCGCGAAGCCTCCAAGGGCCGCAACCCGTCGACCGGCGCAGAAGTCGATATTCCGGCTCGCAACGTTCCGAAGTTCTCGGCCGGCAAGGGCCTGAAGGACGCCGTAAACGGCAAGTAAGACTTCACCGGGCAGTATCCCTGCCATGGTCTCAAAACCCCGGATCGTCTCCGGGGTTTTTTGTTTTTGATCATCCGCAGTCAATGCAACTCGAGATGCGTTCCGGATGGCGGAACTGTCATCTGCTTGTCACGCCACTGCCTCAAAAGCCCACTTGTGGTTTTACGGAGGGCTCCCCCATGACATTCTCGACACGCGCCGCCTTGACGGCAATCCTTCTGGCCTCGGTCGCCGTACCGGCCAGCGCCGAGCAGGTCTTCAATCGCATCGCTTCTTTCCCGGTCGCCCAGAACCTGCCCAAGGGCAAGGATAAGGCAACGTCGTCGGAAATCATCACTGCGACCGCTGACGGCAATACACTGATCTATTCCGACGCGCCGGGCGGCACGATCGGTTTCATCGACATCACTGACGCCAAGGCCCCGAAGGCGGGCGGCTCGATCGCCATTGACGGCGAACCGAACTCGGTTGCCGCTGCAGGCTCGAAGGTTCTGATCACCATCGACAAAACAGAAGACCTGACCAAGCCGGCGGGTCAGCTCGGCGTTATCGACATCGTCTCGAAGAAGCTTGAGGCGAGCTGTGATCTTGGTGGCCAGCCCGACAGCGTTGTTGTGGCTCCCGATGGCTCCTTCGCTGCCATCGCCATTGAAAACCAGCGCGATGAAGACCTGAACGATGGCGCGCTGCCACAGCTTCCGGCCGGCGAACTGCTGATCGTATCGCTGAAAAACGGCGTTCCTGCCTGCGACAGCATCAAGCGTGTTGACGTGACCGGCCTTGCAACAGTCGCTCCGGAAGATCCGGAGCCGGAATTTGTCAACATCAACGCCAATGGCGAGATCGCCCTGACGTTGCAGGAAAACAACCACGTCATCATCATCGACAGCAAGACAGCCAAGGTCACCAGCCACTTCTCCGCCGGCACGGTTGATCTCGAAGGCGTCGATGCCAAGACCGATGGTTCGCTGAATTTTTCGGGCAAGCTGACCGCTGTTCCGCGCGAGCCTGACGCCGTCAAGTGGCTCGGCACCGATCGCCTCGTCATCGCCAATGAAGGCGATTACAAGGGCGGTTCGCGCGGCTTCACCATCTTCGACCGTACCGGGAAGGTTCTCTACGATGCGGGCATGACGCTCGAGCACGAGATTGCCCGCCACGGTCATTTCCCGGAAAAGCGCGCCAAGAACAAGGGCATCGAGCCGGAAGGCATGGAAGCCGCGATCTTCAATGGCCAGCAGTATTTCTTCGTGCTCTCGGAGCGCGGTTCGATGATTGCGGTCTACAAGGATACCGGTGGCGAGCCGGAGCTCGTGCAGCTTCTGCCGTCGGGCGTATCGCCTGAAGGCGCTGTCGCCATTCCGGGCCGCAACCTGCTTGCATCCGCAAATGAAGCCGATCTCGGCGAAGACGGCGGCCCCCGCTCGCATGTGATGATCTATGAGCTTGCCGAAGGCAAGAAGGCCTATCCGACCATCGTTTCCAAGGATGTCGATGGGAAGCTGATCGGTTGGGGCGCGCTGTCGGGTCTCGTTGGTGACGCCGAGAAGGACGGCATCCTCTATGCGGTGAACGATTCCGTGTATGCCATGCAGCCGTCGATCTTCACCATCGACACGACAAGCAAGCCGGCCGAGATCACCAATGTCGTCCGCATCACCCGCAACGGTCAGCCGGCCCAGAAGCTCGATATCGAAGGCATCGCGCTCGATGGCAAGGGCGGCTTCTGGCTGGCATCGGAAGGCGATAGCGCCAAGCTGGTCGGCCACGGCATCTGCAACGTCAATGCCAAGGGCGAGATCAAGGCAGAGATCGGCCTGCCTGCCGAACTTCTGGCCGGCGAAAGCCGTTACGGCCTCGAAGGCATCACCACGACCGGTTCGGGCGACGACCTGACGCTCTGGATGGCAATCCAGCGCGAATGGAAGGATGATCCGAAGGGCCAGGTAAAGCTTCTCTCCTACAAGCCGAAGTCGAAGGAATGGGCCGCCGTCCGTTATCCGCTCGAAAAGGCTGAAAAGGGCTGGGTCGGTCTCTCGGAAATCACCGCCAATGGCGACCATCTCTATATCGTCGAACGCGACAACTTGATCGGCGACGCCGCCAAGCTGAAGAAGCTCTACCGCGTTTCGCTCAAGGACATGAAGCCTGCCAAGATCGGCGGTGAACTGCAGCTCGTTGCCAAGGAAGAGGTCCATGACTTCCTTCCGGACCTGAAGAACGCCACCAACGGCTATGTTCTCGACAAGCTGGAAGGCTTTGCCTTCGACAAGTCCGGCAAGGCCTTCATGGTCACCGACAATGACGGTGTCGACGATTCATCCGGCGAAACCCTGTTCCTGCCGGTCAACCTCAAGGTCACCAACTAAACGGTCCGCCGTATTCAACAGAAAAGGCCAGGTGTTTGCGCACCCGGCCTTTTTTATTTGAAGTGCATATCCTAAGTCTGGCGTTCCTGATGTGTTCGCATGAGACGATTCGATGAGTTCCTTCCGCTTCATCCATGCCGCAGACCTGCATCTCGGCAGCCCTTTCCAGGGACTGGCCCTCAAGGATGCCGATCTCGCCGAGCTTTTTGTCGAGGCAAGCCGCAAAGCTTTTTCGGCGCTTGTCGATGAGGCGGTTGAACGCAAGGTTGATTTCTTTATCGTCGCCGGCGACGTTTATGACGGCGACTGGAAGGACAACAAGATCGGCCTGTTCTTCAACCGCGAAGTGGCGCGGCTGGAACGCGCCGGCATCCCGGTCTTTCTGCTCAAGGGCAATCACGACGCCGAGAGTGTGATCACCAGAACCATCACGCTGCCGAAGAATGTTAGCGAGTTCCCGACCGGCAAGCCCGGCACCTTCCGGCTGGAGCATTTGAAGGTCGCGCTGCACGGACAAGGCTTCGCCGAACGCTCGGCGAATGAAAATCTTGCGCTCGCCTATCCAAGGCCCGAGGCCGGATGGTTCAATATCGGCGTGCTGCACACGTCGCTGACCGGCCGTGAGCCGCACGCGCCCTATGCGCCATGTTCCGTGGAAGACCTGCGCTCGCGCGGTTACGACTACTGGGCGCTCGGCCATGTCCATGATTTCGAAATCGTCGCGGAAGACCCGCTCGTGGTCTTTCCGGGCAACCTGCAGGGCCGCTCGATCCGCGAGACCGGAGCCAAGGGCGCCGTGCTCGTGACGGTCGAGGATGGCCGCATTGCCTATGAGCGCCTGATCACCGACAGCGCCCGCTTTGCCGAACTGACGATCGCAGTGGAAAGCGACGACACGGCTGCAGCCCTGCTGCGCCGTATCGAGGATGCAATCGAGCCTATCGCCGATGCCATGGAAGGCCGGCCGCTGGCGCTGCGTGTCCGCATCACCGGCAAGAGCCGTGTTCGAAAGCAGCTCCTGTCGAAGGCCGAGGATTTTCGCGATGAAGTGCAGGCCGCCTGCCATCGCGGCCATGCCGATATCTGGCTCGAAAAGCTCGACCTGCGTCTTGAGCCCGATGACCGAACATCCGAGCGCAACACCGGCACGCTTGGCCTCGATGGCCTTCTGACCATGGAAGGCTTCCCGCCGGAACTTCTGGAGGAGGCGTCTGCCCGCATAGCCGAAATCGCCGCCAGACTGCCGGGTGGCAGCGGGGCAGGGGATCTGCCGCTTGGCGATGATATCGATGTGCTTCTTGCCGAGGCGCGTGACCTTCTCGTTTCCCGCGCGGCGGAGGCCGGCTGACCATGCGTTTCGATCGTCTCGACATCCTGCGCTATGGCGCGCTCACTGACCGCCAGCTCGTCTTCCGCCCCGGCGCCAAGCTGCATATCGTCTACGGACCGAACGAAGCGGGCAAATCCTCCGCGCTCTCGGCCATCTCCGATCTGCTCTTCGGTTTTCCCGAACGCTCGACTTACGGTTTCTTGCATGATGTCGGTTCCTTGCGCATCGGAGCGCAGCTGACTGCACGCGACGGGCAGGAGCTCTCCTTCCGCCGCCGCAAGGGGCGCAAGAACACGCTGCTCGGACATTCCGATGCGGAAGAGAACCTCGCTGACGATGCGCTCGCACCCTATCTCGGAAATCTCTCCCACGACGTGTTCGAACGGGCTTTCGGCCTCAATTCGGATTCGCTTCGCGCCGGTGGCGAGGCCATGCTTAAAAGCGGCGGCGAGATCGGCAGCCTGCTGTTCTCCGCCGCCTCGGGCCTGACCGGCCTGTCCAGCCTGCGCAAGTCGCTGGATGCGGATGCGGACGCCATCTATTCTCAGCGCCGGTCGAAGGACCGCAGCTTTTATCAGGCTCTCGATGCCCATGATGTGGCCCGCAAGGCTGAACGCGACAATGAGCTGAAGGCTGGCGACTGGAAGGCGCTGCTGAAGGAGGAGGCGGAACTCGGCTCCGAGATCCACACGCTCCAGCACGGGCGCGAAGAGACCAGGCGCGCGCTCGACCGTCTGCGCCGGCAAATCGCGCTTGAACCTCTATTACGCGAACTGGACCGCGAACGTGCGCTTCTGGCGCAGCACGAGGAGCTGGCCAGCCTGCCGGATGGTTTCGAGGAAAAGCTAGCGACGACGCTTAAAGCCGGGCAGGAAAATGCCGACGCGCTTGTTGCCTCCGAAAACGAGCTGACAAGGCTTCGTGAAGAGATCGACGCCATCAAGGTGGATGACGCGCTACTCGTCGCTGCACCGGACATTCTGGCAGCCTATGGCCGCAGCGGCGTCTATCTCAAGGCGAGGGAGGACATCGCGCGGGTTCGTGCCGAAGTGGACGATTTTGACCAGAAACTGCTGCAGGCTTCGCGCCGTCTCGGCTTCAGGGAATTTTCCGATCTTGAGCGCATGCAGCCGGCCGATGCCGATCTTGTCCGCCTTCGCCAACTGGTGGAAGAGGGCGGCGAACTCGATCGCGAGATGCGGCAGCTCCGCAAGCGCATCGACGAGGAAGCCGATGCGCTCCGCAAGCTCGAAGCCGATGCGCCGCTCGCCCGCATTGTCGACCCCAAGCCGCTGAGCGACCAGCTTGCCGCCCTGCGTCCCGAGATCGAGGAACTCGCCAATCTCGAAACGCTGAAAGTACGCGCCGCCCGCGCCAGGAGCGATCTCGATACAGCGTCAGCACGCCTTGATCCTCCTGTGCGGGATCTGGGCCTTCTTCTATCCGTTCCGCTGCCGGACATGGAGACGCTTGTTCATCATCGCCGCCTGATCGAAGCTGCAAGGCAGGAAAATGCGCAGGCAGTGCAAAAGCTCTTAAGTCTGAAGGGTGACGCGGATGAGCTTCAGGCCCAGCTTGCGCTTCTCGAAGGCGAGGGCAGGATCGTTTCGCGCGACACGATTGAGCTTGCACGACAGGAACGCGATGGCCTCATCGAGGCTCTGGCCTCCAACCCTTCAGACGTGGCTTTGCAGGCAGCAAAGTCTTCCGTGCAGGACGCGGATCGGCTAGCCGATATGGCGCTTTCTGATGCCGAGCGCGTTTCGCGTCATGCACAACTGACACTTCAACAGCGTAAAGTCGCCGATGCGATTGCCGCAGCCGAACGCGTGGCCAAAGAGGCAGCAATTGCTGCCTCCGATGTGGTCACCGAATTCGAAGATCTTTTCCACGCCGTTCCGGTGACGCCCGGCGCGCCCGAGCGCATGATCGAATGGCGCCGTATGGTCGATGGATTGCTGGCGCTTTCCTCCACCCTGAATGCCGCGGAAGACGACTACGAGATCCTGCGTTCACGGGAAGAGGCGTTGCGGCCGGCATTGGACGCTTTGGCTGACGCTACGGGCGCATCCTCCGGTGTCCTGCCACCGCGTAGCCTTGCACGGGAAATTTCGACTCGCCTGGAGGAAATCAGCCGTCAGTGGAGCGAGGGACGCACCATCGAGCGGATGCGCGATACGGCAAGCCAGACGCTGGCACGACTGGAAGCCGACAAGACGGATCTGCGCAAAAAGGTCGATCTCTGGCGATCCGGTTTCGCTGCCGCTGCCGCTGCCGCATCAGCCGGGCTTGCCGAAGATGCGACGATCGATATGGCCAATGCTGCGTTGGATATCTGGCGCACGCTGCCGGACCTTCTTTCCGAGAGACAGAACCGCAATCGGCGTGTGCGCGGCATGGCCCGCGACATGGAAGCCTTCGAGGGAGAGGTAGCCACCCTGTCGGGCTCGCTTGCGCCGGATCTCTGCTCCATCCCGGCAGATGTTGCGGCTGGCATGCTGAATGACCGTGTGACGAAGGCGCGCGCTGCCGATAACCAGCGCAAGACGCTGACGACTGCTCTGGAGCGCAACGAGCTTGCCCATGCCCGTTACATCACCGAGGCAGTCGGGCTGGATGCCCAACGGCAGAACTTGGCAGGTGCCGCTTCCGTTCAGCCGGATCAACTCACTGCGGTGCTTGTGGACCTTGTGGAGCGCAGAAAGCTTCTCGCCAGCGAGGAACTCTGCCGCAATCGTTTTATCGAGCAGGCGGATGGTCTGGACGAAGAGGCGGTGAGAGCCGCGTTGGTCGATTTTGACAGGATATCCGCCGTTGTCGAAATCGAGCGGCTGGAGGCCGAGGACAGCAGGCAGGTCAATCGCCTTGCCGACCTACGCGCCGGCGAGGCGGACAACCTGCGGCGCAGGCAGGAGCTGGAAAAGGGCACCGGCGCCGAACGCGCCGTCTTCGAAAAACTGGCAGCCGAGCAGGAAGCCAAGGAGCTCGCCCGTCGCTGGGTGGTGCTGAAGCTCGCAGGGTCACTGCTTTCCCATTCGATGGAAACCTACCGCCAGCAGCAGGCCGATCCTGTCATGACACGCGCCGGTGAGGTGTTTTCCGATTTGACGGGCGGCCGGTTCGCTCGCCTCATTCAGGTCTATGATGATAACGATGAGCTGCAACTGGTTGTCGAGCGCAAGACCGGCGAGCAGGTGCCGCTTTCCGGATTGAGTGAGGGAACCGGCGATCAACTGTATCTGGCGCTTCGTCTTGCGTTCCTCCAGGACTATTGCGCTCGCAATGAACCGGCGCCGCTCGTGCTGGATGACATCTTCCAGACATTCGATGATGAACGTACGGCAGCTGGCCTTCGGACGCTGGCAGAATCGAGTGGCGCGTTCCAGTCGATCCTATTCACCCACCAGACGAGTTTGATGGATACCGCGCGGCGTGAACTGGGCGATGATGTTGATCTAGTTAGGCTGGATCGGGCGTGACAAGGTCCGTTGCTGCAAAGGCAGGCATTCGATCGGAAAGTGCACGATCGAGGAGTGCATCGACGCACCATTCGACGACACTGCCGATTGGCCACATGTCGAGGTCTCGGGCAACTGCGTGATCAAAAGGTTGAAACGTCGATCATCGTCTCTCTCACGCTCGTAGCTGACACGGTAGCCGTCGAATCGCGACGAAAAGCTGAGACCCGTTCTGATCCGGTCATAGAGGTAATGTAGGTTTTCGGGCGCCATTTCGAGCCCGAAACGATCGATTGATCGGGCCACCAGCTTGAACATTTCATCGTCCTTTCCTGGGTCGAGTAGGCTGAGCTTGAGACGAAACGTGCGGAATGTGCTGGACGATGCTCCCTTGACCTGGATGAATAGCACCGAAGGCTCCGGCGTTGTGCCGCGTTGCGTCGAAAACAGGCATTCCCAATCACCTCCGGCTGCCTGGAAACTGGAGGCCAAGCCATCCTCACCCAGACGCTCGCATCGCTCGTGGGCTGTCCGATGCGGGAGTATACGCAGCCGGTCGCGCAGGCCGGCAACGGGCCGGATGAGTCGCGGCGGCGCATCGATGAGCAGCGTCGTGCGGCGCGCGCGCAAAGCAGGCGGCGGTGAAGCGGCAAAAGGCCGCGCGAGGTATTTGTCCATTCCAAGCCATGTCACCAGCCGTTGGTAGTTGCGTCCGTCATTGACGGAAAGAACGATACCAAACAGCAGCGCAAGGCCGACGGCCAGCAAGGTGCCGAATGCCTTTGCTGCTCGATGCCGTCTTCGAAGGCGCATCAGAGGCGTTAAGAGTTCCGCCTTGTCCGCCAAGGAAATAGCTCCGTTTCAAGTCGATATGCCGACAAGCTTTGGCATATTGGACAGGTTCGTGTCCAAGTATGATTCGCGACAATGGTGAACGGGAAGCGCCCTCCTCACATCAGTCACGCAAATTCGGAAGCGCCGTTAACCACATTAATTAGTAAGCATTTAAGTCAACTTTTTTAGTTTCGCTTTTGAATATCAGTTCGCTGGTGACTATGGCTTTAAAACCGCACCGGATTTTATTTTCCGGGAAGCCCGAGCCATGCAGCTTGTCGTTCGTCGTCCGGTGTGCTTTCAAGGGCATCAAATTTCGGATCAAACTGGGGCGGCTCTGGCCTCGTGCGGTCCTGACTGGAGTATCGAGATTTGGTTCGAGTAACTGCGATCGTTATCTGTGCTGCCCTGGCTGGATGTCAGGCGGTTCCGGGGGAAGGGCCTCTGGCCTCCGCGATCAACAAGGATGCAGGTCGGTCTCCGGTCGAGATCGGCCGTGTAAATGCCGCTGTTTTCGATATTGTCGAGGTCGACAATCATACGGCAAGACTGGTCTCGGATTATGTTTCGACGGCATTGAAGCGTCGCTTCGGCATCGGTGGTGGTCCGGGCAGGGCGGTGATCGGTATCGGTGATCAGTTGAAGGTCACGATCTTTGAAGCCGGTGCGGATGGCCTCTTCTCGACCACCGAAAGAAAGCAGACCGGAATAGATGTCGTCGTGCAGCCGGACGGTACTGCCGCGATACCCTATGTCGGTACAGTGCGATTCGCCGGTCGTACTCTCGAACAGGCACGTCAGGAAATCCTGTCTTCTTTGAAGAGCAAGGCTGTCGAGCCGGATGTCATCATTGCCATGGGCGATACGCCATCCCGTTCGGTCACCGTTGCCGGCGCGGTCGGCAAGTCGGCGCAAATCCCGCTCAATCTGAATGGCGAGCAGATTTCCGATGTGATCGCCAAGGCAGGCGGCCCGACCGCGCAGCCTTACGAGACCTATGTCACACTCGTTCGCGGCCAGCGCACGGGCACGGCGCTCATGAAGTCTATCATCGAGAACCCGTCGGAAAACATCTATGTCCAGCCCGGCGACCAGATTTTCGTAACCCAGGATCCGCGGACCTTTACGCTGCTTGGAGCCGTCAATAGTAATTCGCGCATCGAATTCGGCGCCAACGACCTGAACCTTCTCGAAGCGGTCGCGCTCGGCCGTGGCGGCAATGACGAGGCCGTCAATGCGAAGGGCTACTTCCTGTTTCGCTACGAAGATCCGGAAGTGGTTGTGGGGCTTCTAGGCAAGCGCCGGTTCGACGAGCTCACACGAAAGGGCATGCAGCCTGATAAGAATGGCCGCTATCCGATCGTCTACCGGTTCGATATGAGCCATGCTGACAGCATGCTTGTCGGCCAGACCTTCCCGGTGAAAAGTCGTGACGTGATTTACGCGTCTCGCCATCCAGCGGTCGACTTGACGAAGTTCCTGCGAGTCATCGGCGCCCCTGTCGGGATTGCCGTTCAGGGGGCAGCGATTTCCACCAATCTGAGTGACTAAGTGTAAAGCCGGGCGTATACGCGCCGAGATTGTTGATTGTAACAAGTCCGGATTGTCATCTAGAAGTAGTGGTTTGTTCTGCTTTTTTGGTGACAAGCGCGGGCAAGTATGTTGTTAAAGTCGGTGTCGGCTTAATCTGCAATAGCTATTATAGCTATGACGAACGTAAGAGTGACGATGACGATAGAAGTAATTGGCCGAGCCTGCGTTGCGCCCGGTGCCAACTCCATCGAAGAGTTGCAGCAAGTTCTCCGAACCGGTCGTTGCACCGTCACGCAAATCCCAGCTGATCGGTGGGAACTGGCTCGTTTCTGGCATCCTACTCAAGGGACACCCGGGAAGACCTACACCTTTGCAGCTGGTGTCATCGACGCGGTCTATGATTTCGATCCCGCTGTCTTTGGTCTTTCGCAGCGTGAGGCCATGCAGATGGATCCTCAGCAGCGCATCCTGCTGACGCTTGTTTGGAAGGCACTTGAGGATGCTAACCTGCCGGTAAGCACGCTCTCGAAGCAGAAGGTTGGGGTCTATATCGGAGCCTCAAGCCTGGACAGTGGTAACCTTTCGGCGGAAGATCCCGCTTCCGGCAGCCCGTATTTCATGACGGGCAATACGCTTTCGATTGTTTCCAACCGCATCTCTCACGTTTTTGGCTTGAACGGCCCGAGCATGACGATCGATACGGCCTGTTCCTCCTCGCTGGTCGCGTTGGACCAGGCGGCACGTGCGCTGGAACGTGGCGATATCGACACGGCAATTGTTGGCGGCGTTAACCTTCTCGTCCATCCGCTTTCCTTCGTCGGCTTCGCTCAGGCACGCATGTTGTCGCCGGAAGGCCTCTGCCGTGCTTACGACACCAACGGTCAAGGTTATGTACGTGCCGAAGGCGGCGCTGCCATCGTTCTTCGCCGCAGCGATGTCGCGCGTCAGCAGCATGATCGCAGTTATGCCAGAATCCACGCGACCGGCGTCAATTCTTCCGGCCGCACCAACGGCATCAGTCTTCCGTCGCGTGAGGCACAGGCCGACCTGCTCAATTCCATCTACAAGGGCCACGGCATTGACGTGAACCGCGTGGCCTTCATCGAAGGTCACGGAACCGGAACGCGGGTCGGCGATCCCGCCGAGGTCTGGGCAATCGGTAATGTCATCGGCCAGAAACGCCGCGCTCCGCTTCCGATCGGCTCGATCAAGTCGAATATCGGTCACACTGAGCCGGTTTCCGGTTTGTTTGGTCTGTTCAAGGCCATGCTGGCTCTGGAGAACGATTATCTTCCTGCGACGCTGCATATTGAAACGGCGAATGAGGACATCGATTTCGATGCACTCAACGTAAGGGTCAACACATCCGCCATCAAACTGCTTCCGGCAAAGGAAGCGCGGCTCGTGGGGATTAATTCCTTCGGTTTCGGTGGTACCAATGCACACGTCGTTATCGGTGATCCAGAGCCTGCAACACAGGCGGATTCGCCGGCCAAGGGCGACAATCTCCTGTTCTTGGCGAGCGCGCACAGCGCAGGTGCGCTCGAAAGCCTGTTAAAGGACTACCAGGCACGTCTTTCCGCCGCCACGCCCGAAAAAGCACGCCGCATCATCGCCGCGACGACGACGAACCGTGATGCGTTGAAATATCGGTTTGCAGTCGATACTCGAGGCGAGCGTGGCGTTCTCGATGCGATCAAGACGCATCTTGCCGGCGATGCTTCCGATGGGGAACGTGGCGAAGCTCCGTCCCTGCTTGGCAAAATTGCCTTCGTGTTTTCCGGAAACGGTGCGCAATGGGCCGGTATGGGTGTGGAGGCCTACCGCGCAAACCCTCATTTCCGCCAGTATTTCCAGTCCTTTAGCGCCTTGTTCGAATACCACCTCGGTGAAAAGCTGACGGACCTCATCGTCGCGGACAATCTCGGGGTTCGTTTGGCTGATGCGACGATTGCGCAGCCGCTGCTGTTTGCCGTGCAGGCTTCGCTTTCGGACAGCCTCAGCGCCTACGGTATCAGGCCCGATGTTGTGTTCGGTCACTCCGTCGGCGAGATTGCTGCGGCCTATGCGTCCAAGGCGTTGACGGCTGCCGAAGCCGTTGCGATCGTCGCCAAGCGTTCACACTCACAGCATCTGTTTGCCGGGCAAGGCAAGATGGCTGCGGCCGTAATGGGCGAAGAGGCGGCTGTGGCCTTCGCCAAGAATCACGGCTTGGACGGCATTCATGTGGCGGCGATAAATGCGCCGAATTCGGTCACGATTTCTGGGCCGGCCACGGAAATTCAGGCCTTTCGGGATGCTGCTCGCAAGTCTCAGACTGTCGTTCATATTCTTGATATCAATTATCCGTTTCACCATCCGATCATCGACAGCGCCCGTGAAGGTTTCCTTTCGGAACTGCCGGCGATTGAGCCGCAGGCGGCCGGTTGCACATTCATTTCCACCGTTACAGGTGGAATATATGATGGCCGTGGCCTTGATGCCGAATACTGGTGGCACAATGTGCGCGAACCGGTGCTCTTCCGCTCGGCGACAGAAGCTGCGCTCGATCTCGGCTGTAATCTGTTCATCGAGATTTCACCGCGCACGATCCTGTCGAACTACGTCTCGGAAATCGCCAAGAGTAGGGCTCAGCCCGCCACGGTAATCGGTTCGCTCCAGCGCGAAACGCTTGTCGAGGGGCGGGATCCGATCGCTCGGGCGTTCGCCCGCGCCATCGCCCACGGCGCGGTTCCTGCACAATCCAGACATTCGGGGAAACGCAGCCCCATCATCGATCTGCCGCCGTTGCCATTCGAACCGACCGAGCTGAAAGTGCCGGCCACCACGGATGAGATCGACATTTTCGGTCGGGATTTCAAGAACAGCTACACGCTGCTCGGCTGGCGGAATGATCCGAACGGTTCGCATTGGAAGAACCATGTCGACGCCTTGCTCTTCCCGGATCTGGCGGAACATGTGGTCGATGGCCGTGCGATCCTTCCGGGAGCCGGGTTCCTGGAGATTGCGGTTACCGCTGCCCAAGCCCATTTCGGCACCGACGAGGTCGAGGTTTCCAATATGGAAATCGTTCGGCCATTGGAGCTACGCCCAGATCGGATGCTGGAGCTTTCGACGCTTCTTTCTCCGGAAACCGGTAATATCGAGATCCGCTCCCGCGAACGGTTGAGCAGTGATGACTGGACCATTCATGCTGTCGGCCGTTGTCGGCGGCCGGTGGATGAAGAAATCCATCAGGTTGAAATCGCGACATCTGCCGAAGGCGGTGATCGCCTCTCGTCTGTTCAGGTTTATGAAACAGCCGAACGCTTCGGCCTGCAATATGGGCCTCGCTTCCAGCTTCTGTCGAGAGCTGTGGCTTTGGGCGATAACGTTGTCGACGTTGAACTCAGAGAAGCAGCAGAACCTGCGCATCCATATATCGGCTACAACCTCAATCCGTTCTCTGTCGATGCCGCCTTCCATGGCCTTGTTGCACTGTTTGACCGGCTTTCCGGCACGGAGACTGGCTCTCCCTATATTCCGGTTCGCTTCGGCTCGATCCGGGTCACGGGCAAGGGACGAGCGATTGCCAGGGCAAGGATAGAGATTGAACGGTTCAGCAGCTTCTCGATCAAGGTGAATTTCCGCTTGTTCGACGCTGCCGGTCAACAGATTGCCATCCTCTCGGATTGCCGTTTCCGCCGCACGTCTCTGCGTCGTCATCATACTTTGGATACCGTCGCTTTCCATTTCGACGCCGTCCCGAGCGCGCTTCTTGCAATATCCGAACCGCCAGCTACAAAATTGCCGGCCCTGACCGATTTTGCATCCTCGGATGCGAAGGACAATGCATCGTTGATGATCGATGCAGCCATCTATCGGGCATGCCACGAGATTGCCTTGTCGCTCGCCGGTGACAATGGGACGCTCCTTTCTGCCACTTTGCCGGGAGACACGGATTTCCGTGCATTCCTGACATCCTGCCTGTTCACATTGGAGGATGCGGGTATCGCGGTCTCCTCCGGAGAAGGCTGGACGGTGCCCAGGGAGTTCTCTTTCCCGAGCATCCAAGAACTGATCCAGGAAATCTACCGGGAGGACTCCTCGCGTGTCGCTGAGGTCGTCCTGGTCAACGACGTCTACCGTGATGCGCTCGAACGTCTTTCCCTGTCCGGAAAATCAGTCGATGCTGAAGACGAACATGCGCACAATGTCAGCGAAGCAACATTGGATCACGTTCTCGTCCACTCTCCGCTCGGTCATCGCCGTGCTGAAACCGGCTTCGATCTGACGCAGCGTTTCTGTGAAGAGAACCACGGGAAAATCAGCTTTATCGTCGAACTCGGCACAACCAGCCAGTCTGCCAGCACACGGCTTGCCGGTCTGGCGGCATCCATCGGCGCGACGCTGGTGATCGCTGAACCGAAGGAAAATTCGCGTCGCATGCTCGAACTGGCGTTCGAGCGGAATGTGCATGTTTCCGTTGTGGAACCTAGGGCTCTCGCCAGCCTTGAGCGCGTTGATCTGATCGTTGCCGGCGGCTTGTCCAGCCAGCTTATGTTGACCGGTGACGAAGATGTTCGCCAGGCTCTTCGTTCCGCTGCAGCAAAAGGAGCAGCGATCGTTTTCGCCGATCGCGCTCCCTCGGCGTTCAACGACTTCGCATTCGGGTTGTCGGACGGATGGTTCGCGGCAAGTCAGTCTGCGGATTTCCCCGTTGGTCAACTTGCCACCGCAGCGCAGGTCGAGACACTTCTGTCTGATCTCGGCTTTGAGGCTGCGTCGGTGAAGGATATGCAGGTGGACGAGGGGGCTCTTGTCCTCGCCATTGCCCAATCCCGCGCCAAAACCGAGGCTGTGCTGGCGGAAGCGGATAGGGGCAGGCTGATCGTTGTTGCCGAACAGGCATCCGAACAGATGCTGGCGTCTTCCTTTGTCGATGCCGCTATCGTTCAGGCGACCGAGGCTGAACGTGCGCTGGAACTGGTGCCGGAAGACTCTAAATCACCCGTTTGCATGGTTTATCTTGCCGATCGCGGCATCGAGCAGGCCGTTTCGGCACTTGAGATTGCAAGACTATCGCGCTTCAAGGCTCTTGCCGAGGGTATGACGCGACAGGCGAATGGTTCTACGGGCAGGCCACGGCTTATCGTGCTTGCACCGGGTGGCTCTCCGCTTGCGGGAGAAAACAGTGATGCGGCTAACGCCGGTTTGTGGACATTCGCGCGTGTTCTGCAGAACGAGTATGATGCCGTCGACATTCACATGATCGATGCCGAAGGCGATGAAGCGGTTGCCCTTGTTGATCGGATCGCCACGCTCACAAGCGCCAATCGCGAGTGGCTTCTGGGTGAAAATGGCCTCCTGGAAATCCGCGCGGCCTCCGGCCCGTCCGCTGGCCGCGATGGAACCACGTTCGATTTCGAGGCTGCGACCATCCACCAGCTCACCAACGGTCGCGTCGATAGCATTATCTGGCAAAGCTGCGCGCTTCAGGAACCTGGTGCGGACGAGGTCATCATCACTGTTGAGGCTGCTGGTCTCAACTTCCGAGATGTCATGTGGTCCATGGGCCTGTTGCCTGAAGAAGCGCTTGAAGACGGTTTTGCCGGAGCGACGATCGGGATGGAAATGGCCGGTCGCGTCGAGCGCGTCGGCTCAGCCGTCGCGGACTTGAAGCCCGGCGATCGCGTAATGGGCATCGGCCCGGCCGCTTTCTCGACCCATGTTCGTGTCCGCCGCGATGGGGTTACGAAATTCCCGGATAGGCTCGATTTTGCCGCCGCCGCAACTGTACCCGTCGCGTTCCTGACAGCCTATTATGCCATGGTCCAGCTCGGCCATATCGAACCGGGCGAGACGATCCTCATTCACGGTGCTGCCGGCGGTGTCGGTCTTGCCGCGCTGCAGATCGCTAAGCTGAAAGGTGCAAAGGTCATCGCCACGGCCGGTACGGTCGAAAAACGCCGCTTTCTTGAAGCGCTCGGCGCAGATCATATCTTCGACAGCCGCTCGCTGGATTTCGTATCTCGCGTTCGTGCGGTCACGAATGGCGAAGGTGTCGATCTCGTCTTGAACTCGCTCTTCTCCGAAGCGATGGAGCGAAGCCTCGAGCTGGTAAAGCCCTTCGGCCGCTTCCTTGAACTCGGCAAGCGCGACTATTATTCCGACCGCAAGATCGGCCTGCGTCCGTTCCGCCGCAACATCAGCTATTTCGGCATCGATGCCGATCAGCTTCTGGTCAATTTGCCGAAGATCACGAAGCGGATCTTCGCCGAGATCGGTGAACTGTTCCAGAGCGGCGAACTTGTGCCTCTGCCTTATCGTGCCTTCGGTTACGACGAGATCGGCAGTGCCTTCCGGCTGATGCAGAATGCCGGCCAGATCGGCAAGATCGTCATTCGTCCGCCAGTTCGTGGCAAGGATCGGGTGGTTGTTGCCAGCGACCGGACATTGCGCTTCAGTGGCGAGGGTGGCTTTCTCGTTGCTGGTGGCATCGGTGGTTTCGGCCTCGTTGCAGCCGATTGGCTCGTCAACAGGGGCGCGCGCCGCATTGCGCTCTGCTCCCGCCGTGGTATCGCCGATGAGGCGACGATCAAGGCGATTGAGAAGTGGGCTGCCCTCGGCGTCGTCGCGACACTGCATGCCTGCGACATCACCAACGAGCAGGCTCTCTCCGCTCTTCTGTCCGAATTGCGCGCCGCGGCTCCGATCAAGGGTATCATCCACGCCGCCATGGTGCTGGACGATGCCTTGCTGTCGAACCTGACCGATGACCGCAATCGACCGGTTGTGGACGTCAAGGTTCGCGGTGCTGAACTGCTGGACAAGCTGACCCGTGACGATGATCTTGAGCTTTTCCTGTTGTTCTCGTCTGCCACGACCATGCTCGGTAACCCCGGACAGGCCAACTATGTTATCGCAAACGGCTACCTCGAAGGGCTTGCACGCATGCGCCGCGCGGCCGGCCGTCCGGCTCTGGCAGTCGGTTTCGGTGCGATTGCCGATACTGGTTTCCTCGCTCGCAACGCTGAGGTCAACGAGCTTCTTTCGAAGAGGATAGGCAAGACCGCAATGAAGGCGCGCGATGCGCTCGAGCAGGTCGAGAACTATCTGGTGAGCGAGACTGGGAGCATCGATGGTGCGGCGGTAATGATCGCGGAAGTGGACTGGAACGCAGTCCGCATGCTGCCGATCGCGACGGCAAGCGTGTTTGAGACCGCAATGCGGGCCGCTGGCAATGCGCAATCATCTGCCGATGGCGATCAGATAGATCTCGAAGCGCTGATCCACGGCAAGTCCGCCGATGAGGCTCAGTCTATCCTGCACAAGATCGTGGCTGCGGAGATCGCCGCGATCCTTCGTGTTACCGAAGACAGTATCACGCCGGAAAAGGTCCTCAAGGATGTCGGCCTCGACAGCCTGATGGCGATGGAACTCGGTATGAGCTTCCAGCAGAAGACCGGATTTGATATTCCCTTGAGCGGTGTTGGTGAGGACACGACGGTAAGTGACGTTGTCACGCGCCTGCGCGAAAGGGTTTCGAAACGTAGTGGCGGGGAGGAGGAGGCTCCGCAGGACGAGGTGCTCGACCGTCTGGTCAAGAGCCACTCGACCCAAAGCCAGAAAGCAGCTGCTCAGTGACAGAGAAAGACAAGCCGGAAACGACAGTGCCTCCCGCGGGGGGCGCGAAGCTTGGTTTTCTGGAAAAAATGCGGCAGACCAGTGAAGTGTCCGGCCGCAATCGCGAAGCGCGCCTTAACCGTCAACCACAGGCTCCGCTTCGCCAGAGCCTGAAATTCGATCAGCTTCCCGAATACCAGCGGGTATTGACCCAACGGAAGGTCGGGGAAGTGATCGGGGTGGACAATCCCTTCTATCGGTCCCACGACGTGGCGGCTGGTGCCACCACCGTCATGGCTGGCAGGAACTTTGCCAACTTCGCCTCTTACGACTATCTCGGGACGAATACGGATCCGAAGGTCACGAGCCGAGCCAAGGAAGCGATCGATCGTTACGGCATTTCCGCTTCCGCCAGCCGTCTCGTTGCCGGCGAGCGTCCCGTCCACACAGAACTTGAGGCAACACTGGCCGAGGTTTATGGCGTCGAGGCGGCAGTTTGCTTCGTCAGCGGCTATCTGACCAATGTTGCAGCCATCAGCTGCATCGTTGGCCCGCAGGATCTCGTAGTGCATGACGAGTTCATCCATAATAGCGCGCTTGCAGGCATTAAGCAGTCGGGTGCAACGCGCCGGCTCTTCCGTCACAACGATGTCGATAATCTCGAAACCGTGCTGAAGACGCTGTCTTCGGAGTTCCGCCGGGTCCTCGTCATCGTCGAGGGCGTCTATTCGATGGACGGCGATATTGCTGACCTGCCGAGACTGTTGGAATTGCGCAGTCGTTACGGTTTCTGGCTGATGGTGGACGAGGCTCATGCGCTAGGCGTTCTGGGCAAGACGGGCAGGGGCACGTTCGAGCATTTCGACGTCGATCCGCAGGAAGTCGATATCTGGATGGGAACGCTGTCCAAGACGACGTCCAGCTGCGGCGGCTATATTGCCGGCTCGCAGGCACTTGCGGATATCCTCAAGGCCGAGGCAGGAGGATTCGTCTACAGCGTCGGGCTCGCACCTGTCTTGGCAGCAGCAGCAAAGGCTGGTCTCGACATTCTGCGCAGCGAGCCGGAGCGGACTGAAAAGCTTCACCGCAACGGCGCGCTGTTTCTGCAAGAAGCCAGGAAGGCTGGCCTCGACACAGGTCTCAGCGTCGGATTTTCGGTTGTTCCGGTTCTCGTGGGCGACTCGCTTAGGGCAGTGCAGTTGTCTAACGAGCTTCTGGAAGATGGCGTCAACGCACTGCCGATCATCCATCCGGCTGTACCGGAAGGGCAGGCGCGCCTGCGTTTCTTCATTACCTGCAACCACACTGACGATCAGATTAGACACGCCGTTGAAGCAACTGCGCGTCGGCTGAAGGCCTTGCAGGAACGTAATTTCGGTCTGGCATCGCTGAACATGGAGCAGATGATGCAGCTTTCACCACTGCTTCAATCGCCCAACAGCTGACTTCGGGGGCACGGCCATGCATGTCGTCGTAACCGGGGGATCGAGCGGCATCGGACTTGAAGTTGCGAAGGTATACGCCCGGCGTGGTGCGTCCGTTTCATTGATCGCCCGCAACCTCGATCGTCTGGAAACTGCGCGCAGCGAGATAGAGAAATCTTCCGGCGGAAGGGCAAAGGTCTTTGTTGCGGCCGCCGACGCAGCTGTCTGCACTGAGATGTCGTCTGCAATCATGGCCTGCGAGGCAGCCAATGGGCCATGCGATATTCTTGTCGCCTCGGCCGGCGTGGTGGAGCCGGGCTGGTTCCACGAGCTGGCGCCTGACCTGTTCGAGAGCCAATGGCAGACCAACTTCGTGGGGGTGGTCAACGCCGTGAGGGCCGTTTATGCGGGCATGAGAAGCCGCGGAGCAGGGCGCATCATGATCGTTTCCTCAGCTGCTGCCTTTATCGGCATCCCTGCCTACGCCGCCTATTGCAGCTCAAAATCAGCCCTGGTGGGGTTTGCGGATTCCCTCAGACTGGAAGCAGTGCCGAAGGGTGTAACGGTCGGCGTCTGTTTCCCTCCCGATACCGACACGCCTCAGCTTTCCCGTGAGCTTGAAAGCCGGCCGAAGGAGGCTGAGTTGCTGATGGGTCGTATCAAGCCGAGACAAGCGCAAGAGATTGCGGAAAGACTCGTTTCCGGCATCGACCGACGCAGTGCTCATGTTTATTTCACGGCGTCGATCTCAGCGCTTGCCCTGTTTGGTCCTCTCGCAAGACCATTTGTCGAGATCTGGTATCGGCTGAGATTGGGCAGATAGGACAAAGAGCCGTCACCCTCAGACGAAAGCCTTTTGGCTGCCATCTATCTTGAGCACGGTCAGTTTGCCTGAGTAATAGGCGCCCGTGTCGATGCCGATGCGGCCCATGCCGATATCCGGCGTCGGTTGCGGCGTGTGTCCGTGAACGATCAGCAACGGCTGACCCGGGCCTTGGCTCAGAAACGGTTCCCGGATCCACATCAGGTCTTCGTCACTCTGTTTTTCCATTGCCACTCTTGGCCGCAGACCCGCATGGACGAAAACGATATTGCCGATCTTCAGGCATATGGGCAGGTTAGCCAGGAACTGTCTGTGGTTTGCCGGAATGGCCTCGGCAAGTACCCCTTTAAGATCGGTCAATCGCCCTTTTCTCCTGGCGGTAAGATGATGGATATCGATACCGTAGGAGATCAATGTCTGTTCGCCGCCAAGGCTGAGCCAGTCGGTATAAAGCTCGGGTTCTTCGATGAACTTGCTGAAAATGTCGTCGTGATTGCCGCAGAGCGCAAGCCTGCGCAGGCCCAGATTACTGGGTTTCTGCAGATGTTCGATCACCTGATAGGAGCTTGGTCCACGGTCCACATAGTCACCAAGCAATACGATCAGGCCGGGGCGGCCGGTTCTGCCTATGTCTGCTGCGATGCGGGCTTCGGCTTCCTGGAGTTCTTTCAGACAGCCATGCACATCGCCGATCGCGTAGATCGGATAGCTTGCGGGTTCGTCACCCAGATCTATCCGGCGTCGGGAAGGCGGAGAAGGCTGGCCCATCGGGCGACCCTTCATCCAGCCAATAAGTTTGCGCATTTAGTGCCGCCAATCACAGACAGGTAAGTCCCATAGACAATGGGAACCCGCCCCTAAAGGAGGGTTAACATACTGTCGATATTCGCAAATCAGGCTGTCTTCAATCGTTTACTGCAGGCAGGGTTAAGAGACGCGGGACCCTTGCCGTCTTCGTTGCCTGTGTGGGCATGCCCGTTTCTTGTTTTGTCGGCCAAAGTCTTGGATGATCCGCCGGGATTTTCGATGCCCGGTCTGTGCCGATCAGATTATATCGACCCGGGTTGCCGAGTTCCTGTCGAAACGTCAGGCCTTGATAGCCTGCGTAGAAGTAGAAGTCCGCCTGGGTCGTGAGCATTTTCGTCAGGGTTTCGGAAAGAGCCAGGTCGCGCGGCATGGCGGCAGCCAGACGGAAAAAGGCGAGAGCCTGCGTCGCAAGCTCACCATCCAGTTTGCCGCTGGCGAGATTGAACTTCACGCGAATATTATCTGCTGGTTCATGCATAAGGCCACGGGCCTGCAGGAAAAGTGAGGCAGAGCGGTTCGCTCCGAGACCATCCCGCAGCATAGAACATTCCCAGCCGCGTTGCTCCGATTCGGCAAAAGCCGGTATTTCCTGCGCGCCTGCCGCCTGTCTGCTGCACATATCCGCCGGGGTAGGGTTGGCCTCTATAAGGCCGGGCGCCGTAGTAAACCCGGGCCAAGGCCACCGGGAGATGGGTTTCGAAATCCTCGCCACCTCACTCGAGGTTGATACCGTCGCTACGCTTGTTGCCGGTACCGGAAGGGGAATGCCGAGAAACAGAGAAAGCGTCTTGAGGTTTCGTTGATCGTTGGCAAACAACACGGTTGCGGCTACCCCGCCGATAACCGCAAGCATCAACACGATCAGGGGCCAGCGTTTCGCCGGTCTAGGTGGTGAAGCGGCCATCCGGGAGTAAGGACGAGGGGCCATTGGATCCATGGCTCGGGGTGAAGTTGCGGGTTCGGATCCGACGCGGCCGAAACGTTTGCCACGAAAATCTCCTCGCCATACTTATATCATTGAATTTCAGTAAGTTCAAAGTGCGCCATGCGTTCCTCTCGCATATCGGCAATCCTTTATTTCGATATCTTTTTCCTATCGATATTATATTTAAATCCAACTTAAAACTATCGGGAAATCCGTTTATTTGATTTGCCGAAGAGAGGATCTGCACCAGCTTAACCTCATGCAACACAATGGAGCGCGAGGGCGATCTCACCCGATCCCGTCCTTCGCCAAGATATAACAATGACCGGAAGGAGATCGTCATGGATGCCAAGTCTAGCGAAAACAGTGGTAAGTGTCCCGTCGCCCACGGCAGCACGCCGCGTGGACGTTCGAACCGTGACTGGTGGCCCAGCCATCTGAACGTACAGATCCTTCACACCCACTCGTCGCTTGCCGATCCGATGGGCAAGTCCTTCGATTATGCCGAGGAGTTCAAGAAGCTCGATCTCGACGCGCTGAAGCAGGATCTCCACGCGCTGATGACCGATAGCCAGGACTGGTGGCCGGCTGACTTTGGTCACTACGGCGGCCTGTTCATCCGCATGGCCTGGCACTCGGCCGGCACCTACCGCATCACCGATGGCCGTGGTGGCGCCGGCATGGGGCAGCAGCGTTTTGCACCGCTCAACAGCTGGCCCGATAACGTCAACCTCGATAAGGCTCGCCGTCTCCTGTGGCCGATCAAGCAGAAATACGGCAACAGCATATCTTGGGCCGACCTGATGATCCTGACCGGCAATGTCGCGCTGGAATCGATGGGCTTCAAGACCTTCGGTTTTGCCGGCGGCCGCGCCGACGTCTGGGAGCCGGAAGAACTATATTGGGGGCCGGAAGGCACCTGGCTGGGCGACGAGCGTTATAGCGGCGAGCGTGAACTGGCAGAGCCTCTCGGCGCCGTGCAGATGGGTCTCATCTATGTCAATCCGGAAGGCCCGAACGGCAATCCTGATCCGCTCGCATCGGCGCGCGATATCCGCGATACCTTCGCCCGCATGGCGATGAATGACGAGGAAACGGTCGCGTTGATCGCCGGCGGTCACACTTTCGGCAAGACGCATGGTGCCGGTGACGCGTCCTTTGTCGGCATCGATCCCGAGGGCGGCGAACTGGAGGCCCAGGGCCTCGGCTGGTCGAGCAAGTTCAACAGTGGCGTTGGCCGCGATGCCATCGGCAGCGGTCTTGAAGTTACCTGGTCCCAGACGCCGACGCAGTGGAGCAACTACTTCTTCGAAAACCTTTTCGGTTTCGAGTGGGAGCTGACAAAGAGCCCAGCCGGCGCGCATCAGTGGGTCGCCAAGGATGCGGATGCCTCCGTGCCGGACGCGTTCGACGGTGCAAAGAAGCATCGCCCGACCATGCTGACCTCCGACCTCTCGTTGCGTTTCGACCCGATCTACGAAAAGATCTCGCGCCGGTTCTTCGAAAATCCGGCCGAGTTCGCTGACGCCTTTGCCCGCGCCTGGTTCAAGCTGACCCATCGTGACATGGGACCGAAGGTCCGGTATCTCGGTCCGGAAGTGCCGGCCGAAGATCTGATCTGGCAGGATGTCATTCCGGCCGTCGACCATCCACTGGTCGATGATGCCGATATAGCCAGCCTGAAGGAAAAGGTTCTGGCGACCGGGCTTTCCGTTCAGGAACTGGTCTCGACAGCCTGGGCCTCTGCTTCGAGCTTCCGTGGCTCCGATAAGCGCGGCGGCGCAAACGGTGCTCGTATCCGTCTGGAGCCGCAGAAGAACTGGGAAGCCAACCAGCCAGAACAGCTCGCCAAGGTACTTGGTGTGCTCGAAGGCATCCAGCAGAGCTTCAATTCCGCCAATACGGCGGGCAAGAAGATCTCTATGGCTGACTTGATCGTGCTGGCTGGTGCTGCCGGCGTGGAAAAGGCCGCCAAGGCAGCAGGTCACAGCATCGTCGTTCCGGTCACGCCTGGTCGCGCGGATGCCTCGCAAGAGCAGACCGACGTTGCGTCCTTCGCCGCATTGGAGCCGCGTGCTGACGGGTTCCGCAACTACGTCAACACCGGGCGCATTCAGTTCCTCAAGGCTGAAGAAGCTCTCGTCGACCGGGCGCAGTTGCTGACCCTGACAGCGCCGCAGATGACCGTCCTGCTCGGTGGTCTGCGCGTATTGAACGCCGGTGCACCAACCCATGGTGTCTTCACCGACAAGCCGGAAGCACTGACGAATGATTTCTTCGTCAATCTTCTGGATATGGCGACAGTCTGGACTCCAAAGGCTGGCGAGACCGGCGTTTACGAAGGGCGCGATCGTCATTCGAACGAACTGAAATGGACCGGCACGCGCGTCGATCTCATCTTCGGTTCGCATTCGCAGCTTCGCGCTATCGCCGAAGTCTACGCTCAGTCGGACGCCAAGGAGAAGTTCGTCAGAGACTTCGTGAGCGCTTGGGTCAAGGTCATGAACGCAGACCGTTTCGATCTGGTCTGATCATAACATTAGCGCCGGGCGGGATTTCTCGCCCGGCGTTTTCGCTCACCCGAGCGCCCAAGGTTTCTAGGCTGAGAACTCCTAGCGGACGCTTGCGGTCGTCATGCCATCAGTCGACGCGCCGGTCAGGCCGGCATAAAGCGCCAGAGTTCCATGCAGCATGCCCGCCCACATCAGAATCGAGACGGCGAACACCACGATCATATTGCGAAGACGAGACGACATCTGAACCTCTTGAATGAAGGCTCAATGTGCCATTTGAAAGTTTGCGCGACGTGAACCGAAATGGTTAGCAATAGCCAACCAAAATGCCGACAATTTCAGGAAACCGCATTCTGACCGTTATAATTTGGGCCGATATGGGCCTTCTCAGCCGTTGTTCTTGCCTATGCTGTGATAGGTAAACCCATGCGGCTCGACCTCATGAGCGCGATAGACATTGCGCAGGTCGACGAACACCGGTGTCGCCATGATCGTTTTCAGCCGGTCGAGATCGAGCGCCCGGAACTCGTTCCATTCAGTCACGAGAACCGCGACATCCGCGCCTTCGGCCGCCTCGTAAGGATCGGTGGCGAAATCGATCTCCATCATCTGACGTGCGTTGTCCATGCCCTCCGGATCGTAGCCGGCAACGATCGCACCGGCATCCTTCAGCGTCTGGACGATGGCAATCGCCGGACTGTCGCGCATGTCGTCTGTATTCGGCTTGAAGGTCAGGCCGAAGATCGCAACCTTCTTGCCGCGCACATCGCCGCCTGCGGCTGCAATCACCTTGCGACCCATGGCCCGTTTGCGGTTGTCGTTGATCGCAATCGTCGTCTCGATCAGGCGAACCGGGCTTTCATAATCCTGCGCGGTCTTGGCAAGCGCCAGCGTATCCTTCGGAAAGCAGGAGCCGCCATAACCCGGACCGGCATGCAGGAATTTCGAACCGATACGGCCATCAAGCCCGATGCCGCGCGAGACATCCTGTACATCCGCACCAACCCGCTCGCACAGATCTGCAATCTCGTTGATGAAGGTGATCTTCATCGCGAGGAAGGCATTGGCTGCGTACTTGATCAGCTCGGACGTGCGGCGGCTGGTGTAAAGGATCGGTGCCTGGTTGAGATAGAGCGGCCGGTAGACTTCGTTCATCACCGGACGGGCACGCTCGTCGGAAATACCGACGACGATACGGTCCGGCCGCTTGAAGTCTTCGATTGCTGCACCTTCGCGCAGGAATTCCGGATTGGAGACGACAGCAAAATCGGCCTCCGGATTGCTTTCGCGAATGATCCGCTCGACCTCGTCGCCGGTGCCGACCGGTACGGTCGATTTGGTGACGACAACCGTAAAGCCCTTCATCGCCTCGGCGATTTCCTTCGAAGCGGCATAGACATAACCAAGGTCGGCATGGCCGTCGCCACGGCGGGAAGGAGTGCCGACAGCGATGAACACGACATCAGCTTCGGCAACAGCCGGCGCAAGCTCGGTAGTAAAGGAGAGACGGCCTGCCTTGACGTTGGTTTCGACCAGCGCATCGAGGCCCGGCTCGAAGATCGGGATGATGCCTTGCCTCAGCGCCTCGATCTTCTCTTCTGCCTTGTCGACGCAGATCACCTTGTGACCGAAATCGGCAAAGCAGGCCCCAGACACAAGCCCGACATAACCCGAGCCAACCATGACGATGCGCATAAAGCTGCCTTCCTATCAAATCATGCCAATCGATCGATAAGACTTTTCGCCGACAGATCGATGACACCGCAGCCGGCAACATAAGTGCCGGCTAGGCTTCTTGTTAGAGCAGCTATTACCCGCGTCCGAACTCATCGACAATGCGGATGATGTCGTCTTCCCCGAGATAGGAACCGGTCTGAACCTCGATCATTTCGAGCATGATCTTGCCGGGATTGGCGAGACGATGGACTTCGCCCTGTGGAATGTAGACCGACTCGTTTTCGCGCACGATTTTGATCTCGTCGCCGACCGTGACTTCCGCCGTACCCTTGACGCAGATCCAGTGTTCGGACCGATGATGATGCTTCTGCAGCGACAGCTTCTTGCCCGGTGTGACGAACAGCCGCTTCACCTGGAACCGGTCACCGTTGAGGATCGACGTATATCCACCCCAGGGGCGATAGGAGGTCGGATGGGTCTGGGTCAGTGCTGCGGTGCCCTTGGTCGATCCCAGAAGCTTGACCAGCGAGCCGACACTCTGGCTCTCGTCCAGCTTGCCGACATAAACGGCGTCCTCGCTGGCGATAACGGCAACGCCATCCAATCCCTGAACTGCGAGATGGCTGGTGCGCGACATCACGAGCGAATTGCGGGTGTTGACCACCGTTGCATTGCCAAGCGCGACATTGCCGTCGGTATCCTGCTTGCCGAGCTTCCATACGGCATCCCAGCTTCCCATGTCCGACCAGGAGAAGGAGGAGGGGACGACCGCAGCATTGGCCGTCTTTTCCATGATTGCGTAGTCGATGGAAATGTCGGTCGCCTTGCCAAAGGCCTCGGCATCGAGCCGCACGAAGTCGAGATCCTTCTGCGCCTTGGCAACGGAGGCTGTCGCAGCATCGGCCACTGCCGGTGCGTATTTCTGCATTTCGGAGAGAACCTG
>NZ_JAFLMY010000069.1:0-1145 GCF_017313375.1 Agrobacterium sp. Ap1 | reverse complement strand
ATGAATCCCATTCTGTATGCGATTTCCTCGGGGCAGCAGATCTTGAAGCCCTGGCGGCGTTCGAGTGTCGCGACGAATTCGGAGGCTTCGAGCAGACTGTCCGGCGTTCCGGTGTCGAGCCATGCGTAACCGCGGCCCATCTGTTCGACATTGAGAGCACCGCGCTCGAGATAGGCGCGGTTGACGTCGGTGATCTCGAGTTCGCCGCGCGGCGAAGGCTTGAGGTTGGCAGCGATTTCGACCACGTCCTTGTCGTAGAAGTAGAGCCCGGTCACGGCCCAGCTGGAGCGCGGAGCTGCCGGCTTTTCCTCGATCGAGACGGCCCGCATCGACTTGTCGAATTCAACGACGCCATACCGTTCCGGATCGTTGACGTGATAGGCGAAGACGGTTGCTCCGTCGGGCCGCTTCATCGCGTTTGTCAGAAGATCGGTGATGCCGTGGCCGTAGAAGATGTTGTCGCCAAGGATCAGGCAGGACGGGCTGTCACCGATGAAGTCGGCGCCGATGATATAAGCCTGCGCCAGACCATCCGGCGATGGCTGGACCGCGTAGCTGAGCGAGATCCCCCATTGCGAACCGTCACCGAGGAGGCGTTCGAACAAAGGCATGTCGGCCGGGGTCGAGATGATCAGGACTTCGCGGATCCCGGCCAGCATCAGTGTCGACAGCGGATAGAAGATCATCGGCTTATCGTAGATCGGCATGAGTTGCTTGGAGACGACCCGGGTCATCGGGTGAAGCCGCGTGCCGCTGCCGCCGGCGAGAATAATGCCCTTCATATGTATCGCCCCTGATCCTTAAGTTCGAGCCAGTCGCTCGACGATGATGGAAGTGGACTGTTTCCAGTCGGGAAGTCGTGTGCCGTGGCGGGCCTCAAGCAGGCTGCAGTCGAGCCGCGAATTGGCAGGCCGTTTCGCCGGCGTCGGATAGGCGCTCGACGGGATGCGGCCGACTTCAGCGGTCGGGCCTCCCATGTCGGCGGATCGTGCGAAAATCTCGATGGCGAAATCCGCCCAGCTGCCCTCACCCGTTCCGGTCATGTGGAAGGTGCCGCGCAGGGTCGGATCGTCGCTTTCGAGAAGATTGGCCGCGATGACCAAGACTGCATCGGCGATATCGAGCGCCGAGGTCGGGTTGCCGAC
>NZ_JAFLMY010000068.1:0-1171 GCF_017313375.1 Agrobacterium sp. Ap1 | reverse complement strand
ACTCCCGCGTTTTGTTTTCGATTGCATATGTTATCGATAACATCTATGTCAACTTCAAAGACGCTTATGAACCGGGAGGAATTTCTGATGTCATTTCCGCTGTTCGATCTGACGGGTAAAACCGCGCTGATCACCGGCTCCAGCCAGGGCATCGGCCTGGCACTCGCTCGCGGCCTTGCCGAACACGGCGCTACAGTCATTCTCAACGGCCGCGATGAGGCGAAACTGGCTGACGCACAAAAACAGCTTTCCGCCGATGGCTTTACCGTTCACGCCGTCGCATTCGATGCGACCGACCAGGCCTCGGTTGCGGCAGGTGTCGCTCGCATCGAAGCGGAGATCTGCGCGATAGACATTCTCATCAACAATGCCGGCATGCAGTATCGTTCGCCGCTGGAAGACTTTCCGGCCGACAAGTGGCAGCAGCTTCTGACAACCAATATTTCCAGCGTGTTTTATGTCGGTCAGGCTGTCGCCCGCCACATGATCGCCCGCGGTCACGGCAAGATCATCAACATCGCCTCGGTGCAGAGCGAACTTGCCCGTCCCGGCATCGCGCCTTACACGGCCACCAAGGGCGCGGTCAAAAACCTCACCAAAGGCATGTCCACCGACTGGGCCAAGCACGGCCTGCAGGTCAATGCCATTGCGCCCGGCTATTTCAAGACACCGCTCAATCAGGCACTGGTCGACAATCCGGAATTTTCCGCATGGCTGGAAAAGCGCACGCCGGCTGCCCGCTGGGGCAATGTCGATGAACTGGTCGGCGCGGCCGTCTTCCTGTCGGGCAAGGGTTCCTCTTTCGTGAATGGACACACGCTTTATGTCGACGGCGGCATCACCATCAGCCTCTGAGGCACAGGCCTTCCGGCGGCCCATCATCGTGATGGGCGTCGCCGGCTGCGGCAAGAGTTCGGTCGGTATGCGTCTGGCAGAAGCGCTGTCCCTCCCCTATCAGGAAGGCGACGATCTTCATCCTCAGGCCAACATCGCCAAGATGTCGAAGGGCACGCCGCTCAACGACGATGACCGCTGGCCCTGGCTCGATCGCATCGGCGAGATTCTGGCCGATCACGCGACAAGCGGTATCGTCCTGACATGCTCGTCACTGAAGAAAGCGTATCGCGACAGATTGCGTGCGGCGGCGGGCGGAAAGCTGGCCTTCGTGTTT
>NZ_JAFLMY010000067.1:0-1186 GCF_017313375.1 Agrobacterium sp. Ap1 | reverse complement strand
CCTGTGCATGCCAAGGCATCCACCAAATGCCCTTACGACACTTAATCGTTCTCATTGCCAATGCTCATCAATATAGCCTCACCGTGACCGGTGAAGCGGAAGGGCTACCTTTTACAACCCATCCTTCTCATGATGACATCGACGTGTTCTTTGTCGATCAGATCGCTTTTGACGAGGCCACGCCGAGCGGCCTCTTTACGTCTGATCTTAAGACCAGCTTCTCGAGATTAAATCCGGGTCCGTGCGGTTAGCAACCGGACATCAATAAGTCATCAGAGATGCATTCGACAAAAGCCCAAAACACCAACAATGACCGACCAGAGTGACAAGCTTCCTATCTCCACCGATCCCTCTTTCGTGTCCGGCCGGCTAGGCCATCAACGACATCATAAGGATCAGCTTCAAACCCAGGCTCACCTTGCGGTAAAACCCAGACCTGGAAGCCTCCAGATCAATCTTCTCTTCACGATTTTTGCAGAACAGGCATGCGCTTCATCGAAGCGATGCAAACTTTTACTTCTTCAAAGGATATGTACCCGTCATCTCGACACCAAAAGCGAATTGGTGGAGCTGAGCGGGATCGAACCGCTGACCCCCTGCTTGCAAAGCAGGTGCTCTCCCAGCTGAGCTACAGCCCCAACCATCGCAACACCCGATGACAATGCCATCAGGAGGGTCAAGATCGAACAAACCAAACACCTTAAAAAGGAGAATGGTGGGCCTGGGAAGACTTGAACTTCCGACCCCACGCTTATCAAGCGT
Organism: Agrobacterium sp. Ap1; assembly: GCF_017313375.1. Lineage (NCBI taxonomy): Bacteria > Pseudomonadati > Pseudomonadota > Alphaproteobacteria > Hyphomicrobiales > Rhizobiaceae > Agrobacterium > Agrobacterium sp. Ap1. The sequence continues at coordinate 424 of NZ_JAFLMY010000067.1, read as the reverse complement.
GTGCTCTAACCAACTGAGCTACAGGCCCGATCTCGACAAACTCTACGTTAAGTAACGCTCGCCAATACAGGCCAGAGGCCGTCGCCGCCATCAACCCTAAAAGTTGGCCGGCGCCCTCGCGGAGGGCAGCACCGAAGGTGCGAACAGCCCGTGAGCGCACTCAATGGTTCATATCCTAATGAAGAAAGAGAAACGTAGTCGGCGGTTTTCGCCATACTGTCCGATGCCAAAGGCATTCCGCAGCGTATTACGTTGCGATGGTCGCCTGACTGGCGCCATCTATGTTCTAAAAAGCACGGGAAGGTTCATCCAGGGTTGATCCGAAGATCAGGCCTGGCGTCTTACCGGTTCCACAGCTTCCTTAGAAAGGAGGTGATCCAGCCGCAGGTTCCCCTACGGCTACCTTGTTACGACTTCACCCCAG
>NZ_JAFLMY010000066.1:0-1388 GCF_017313375.1 Agrobacterium sp. Ap1 | reverse complement strand
GGCCCCTGAACGGCATCGAAATGTGCCAGAATGAGCTGTTAAGATCTCAATCGAAGGGGCCGCCCATGGACAAGATTATTCGTATTGGCATGGATACGTCAAAGCATGTCTTTCAGCTGCATGGCGTGAATGCTGGAGAGAAGCCGGTCTTGCGTAAGAAAATGCGACGCAAAGAGATGATCGACTTCTTCACGACCTGCCCGCCAACTTCGGTCGCGATCGAGGCCTGTGGTGGTTCTCATCATTGGGCGCGGTTACTCGCCTCATTTGGACATGAGGTAAAGATGATCGCACCACAACTCGCCAAGCCTTACGTTAAGCGGAACAAGAATGACGCTGCCGACGCCGAAGGGCTCTGCGAGGCGATGGCCCGTCCAACGATGCGGTTTGTTCCGGTCAAGACAGTTGATGACCAAGCAGCACTCATGCTGATCAGCGTCCGCACCCGTCTGATAGCCAACCGCACCCAACTCGCCAACGCGATCCGAGGCTACGCCAATGAATTCGGCATTTCCGCGGCTAAGGGGCTAGCACATATTCCGATGCTGCTCGAAAGGATAAAAGGTGAGAAAACCGTGCCAGAGCTCGCGCAGGAATTGTTCATAAGCCAGGCCGAGGAATACGCTGAACTGGAGAAAAAGATTGCGGATGTGGAGGCCAAGGTCAAGGCATGGCAGCGCAACGACGAACGCAGCATACGCCTCAACACCATTCCCGGTATTGGCCCAATTGGTTCGGCTCTCTTGATCATGAAGACACCCGCTCCGGAGCTCTTTCAATCCGGCCGTCAGTTCGCAGCCTGGATAGGGTTGACGCCAAAAGATCACTCGACCGGCGGCAAGCTGCGGCTCGGTGGTATCACGCGAGCCGGCGACGAAGCTCTGCGTGCCGTCTTGGTGGCTGGAGCAACAGCTGTCATTCATCACGCGCGGCGGTCTGGCAGGGCTTCTCGATGGCTAGCGGAACTGCTCACGCGAAAGCCGCCCAAATTGGCAGCTGTCGCACTCGCCAACAAGATGGCGCGCATAGCTTGGAAACTCATGGTCTCGGGAGAGACATACAGCGCAAAATCAGGACCGGCCATACCGGGATTCGCTGCATGAAGATGGGGACGCAAGCAGCCAAGCCGTCCTGATCTTCGCCACGTGTTTGCGATACTACAACTTGCAAGATAATAGCAGATGGTGTGATCGATCGATCCGAGACACAGAATACTCCGAAGATCCCATTGGCCCCTCAAGGCCGTCTTGATGTTTGGCACCTGTGTTGCGGAAACCATCTTGGCCAGCGTTCATGTGCGAACGCCACGAAAGGCCGGACATATGAACGCAAGCGATCAGATCAAATTGTCTCGAAATATCTTGCGGGTCAGGGGCCGTCCACATATG
>NZ_JAFLMY010000064.1:0-1632 GCF_017313375.1 Agrobacterium sp. Ap1 | reverse complement strand
TGTGGCGGCAAGGTTGAAATGTCCGACGATTTGCAAAATAGAAATGTCCAACTGATCGCCATACGGCACACCGACCAGCCCCGATCTGAGCGGCTGATCCCGCTTGCAAGATCAGATCGGGGCGGGTGGTATACACACCTCTTCGGCTTTAGCTTTGAGGCTATTCGACGTTCAGTTCACTCCGCAGCTTGCTGCTTCAACAGTGCCTTTTTGCGCCGCGCAATCACCGCGGGATCATTCATGAAATCCGTGCTCCGTCCCGGCTTTCGACCCCGTGGCTGGTAACCGATCTTCTCGCTGTTGGTCTTGACGACCGGCGGCACATGCTGGTCCTGACGCTCCTTGACGTAAGCCAGAATATCACCGAGCCGCTTGTTCTCGGTAATGGCCGCATGCGTCACCCGCTGGTCCTTGTCGAACACCGTATAGGGTAGGGAATATCCTTTCCAGCGCACATCGAGGCGACCATCCGCATAGGCGTAGGTCTCGACATAGCGGCCAACCAGACCACGCGTCACGTCGGTCTCCGCCAGCATGATCCGCTTGCGTTCAAATGAAAATGTCAGCTGTGTTCCGACGTAACGCTGCTCGCGTTTACATAGGATCTCGGTCAATCGATCCGGCGCCAGATTCAGCGGCCGGTGCAAATCATCGGAACGGGCAGGGACGATGGAAAATCGAGCATTATACCGGCTCATGAAACTCGCCAAAAACGCGTTGCCAGCCTCCATGTTATCGATCCTGGCCAGTCGCAGTGCCTTGACCAGGCGATCCTGCAATGTCCGGTTCATCCGTTCGACACGACCCTTGGCTTGGCTCGAATTTGCGCAGAGAATCTCGATGTTTAGCTCGCAAAGCGCACGCCCGAACTGGGTCATGGCCTGACCGCCTTTGGCATCCTTCTTTGCCACTCGGAACACCGAATGTTTGTCTGAATAGAACGCAATCGGGGCGCCATGTTCGCGAAGATACAGCGCCAGTGCTTCAAAGTACGAAAACGCACTTTCCGATCGCACAAACCGCAATTGCATCAACTTGCCGGTCGCATCGTCAATGAAAACCAATAACGAACAGGGATCGCCACGGGCTTCGAACCAGCGATGGTCAGAGCCATCAATCTGCACCAGTTCGCCATAAGCCTCGCGACGCAATCTTGGCTGATGAAACGTCCGACGTTGCTTGCGCGACAACCAGATGCCGGCATCGATCATCCAGCGTCGCAGCGTCTCGCGCGACACACACAATCCATCCCGCTCAGCCAGCATCTCGGAGGCCAGGGTCGGACCGAAGTCCGCATAAGATTCCCGGACCAGCGTCACCGCGTAATCTCGAACGCCCTCGCAGATGCGGTTGTTTGACGGCCGGCCGATCGCCTTGTGCCGGATCGATGCCGCACCACCAGTGCCCATCCGCTTCAACAGCCGACGCACCTGGCGCGTGCTCACGTCAAGCACATGCGCCGCCGTCACCATCGTCATACGGCCAGCCGCTACCTTCGACAAAACTTCGATCCGCTGCAGATCGCGCTCGCTCATCGCTATCAATCCCATCTGCTTGTCTCCGCGTTATCAAACGCGGGGAGTGTGACAGTCTAACTTTGCTGAATTAGGACATTCTAACTTTGCGGCTACA
>NZ_JAFLMY010000063.1:0-1782 GCF_017313375.1 Agrobacterium sp. Ap1 | reverse complement strand
TGATCGTCGACCACATTCAGACTGTCGCGCGTTTCGGCGAGCTTGAGCATGGTCTTCAGGAAATTCTTGCCGAACGGGCTGTAGACCCAGGCGGTGCGCAGGATGGCGTGGTTCGGGGTTGCAGCCATGACGGCGTTCTCACCGGCCAGTTTGGAGCGGCCATAGGCACCGATCGGCGCCACCGGATCGTTTTCGACATAGGGGGCGGCCTTGGAGCCGTCGAAAACATAGTCGGTAGAGATGTGGATGACCGGTACGCCAAGTGCAGCCGCCGCTTCAGCGATCTTGCCGGCGGCGACACCGTTGATGACGGTTGCCGCCTCCTCATCGCCTTCCGCCTGATCAACGGCCGTATAGGCCGCAGCCGAGACGATCAAGTCCGGCCGGGCCTTTTGCAATGCAGCCTCGATCGTCTCCGGTGCGGAAAGGTCGAGTTCCGGGCGACCGAGTGCGATCACCTCGAAACGTCCGTCCTTTGCGCCACGCTCCAGCAGGGACAGAACGACCTGCCCTTCCCGGCCTGTGACGACCATGCGTTTGAGAGTGCTCATGCGGAGGCTTCCTTGGCGGCAGCCTGCTTGCCGACATCGAGCAGGCCGAGACGGTTGCCTTCATAGCCTTTGCGCAGCGGCGCCCACCACCACTCGTTTTCCAGATACCAGCGCACCGTCTTTTCGATGCCGGTGTCGAAATTCTCATCAGCCTTCCAGCCAAGTTCGGTTTCCAGCTTGGTCGCGTCGATCGCGTAGCGGGCATCATGGCCCGGACGGTCGGTGACATAGGTGATCAGGCTGGCATGGGATTTGGCCTGCGGACGCAAGCCATCCATCAACTCGCAGATGCGGGTGACGACATCGATATTACGGCGCTCGTTGCGGCCGCCGACATTGTAGGTCTCGCCGATCCGGCCCCGTTCGGCGATGATATCGAGGGCACGGGCGTGATCCTCGACATAGAGCCAGTCACGGATGTTGGCGCCATTCCCGTAAACCGGCAGCGGCTTGCCATCGAGCGCGTTGAGGATGATCAGCGGGATCAGCTTTTCCGGGAAATGATACGGGCCGTAATTGTTCGAGCAGTTCGACACGACGACCGGAAAACCGTAGGTCCGTGCCCAGGCCTTGGCCAGATGGTCGGATGCCGCTTTCGAAGCCGAATAGGGAGAGCTCGGATCGTAGGGCGTTTCCTCGGTAAACAGCCCCTCATCGCCGAGCGAACCGTAAACCTCGTCGGTCGAGACATGCAGGAAGCGGAAAGCTTCTTTCTCAGATGCATCCAGCGTCAGCCAATACTGGCGGGCACATTCGAGCATGGTGAAGGTGCCGATGACGTTGGTATCGATAAAGTCCTTGGCGCCGGTGATCGAGCGGTCGACATGGCTTTCGGCGGCGAGATGCATGATCCGGTCGGGCCGGAAGTCTACAAGCGCCTGTTCGATCGCAGCACGATCACAGATATCCGCCTGCAGGAACCGATAGCCGGGACGGTTGCCGATGGCCTTCACAGAGGTTTCGGTGCCCGCATAGGTCAGCTTGTCGATGTTGAGGACCTCATAGCCCTTGTTAAGGACGAGATGCCTGACGACTGCCGATCCGATGAAACCTGCTCCACCTGTCACCACTACGCGCATCTGAACAATTCTCCGTACATCATCGCGGATCATGGCCGCGGCAGGAAAGTAGAGGAAGGCAACTGAAAAGCTGCCGTCCGGGCAAGATCAGGTATGCCTCAATAGGTGAAGACGGTGCCAAGGTCGGCCAGCGACGGCTGCTTCCTGTCCTT
>NZ_JAFLMY010000062.1:0-1813 GCF_017313375.1 Agrobacterium sp. Ap1 | reverse complement strand
GCTGAACTATGCTGCGATCTGCCCCGCGCCTTGGCGGGAGGGTACAGGTCGATGCCGCCCTTAGGCGGCAATGGCACCGCATGGCGGCATCTGAGGCCTGAGTTTGGCCAGCCTCCTCAAGTTCTGTGCCGTTGCCGCGAGCAGGAATTCGTCTCTCGCGCCACATGGTCCTCTAAGCCGCAACCGTGCCATCCGCAAAATGCGTTTGAGGTGAGCGAAGAGCATTTCGACCTTCTTTCGACGATGCCGTGACTGCTCATATTCAGGTGTCTTGGCAATCGCTCTGGCTACATCGCGTGCATCCTCGTTGAGATCGCGCGGTACTTTGCGCATAGGCATGTTCGGGCAGCATCGAGGCTTCAGTTCACACTGATTACAATCCTTCTTGCTGGCACGGAAAAGCCGGGTCCCCTCGGCCGTGATTCCCGATCTGGGTGGATCGTAGGTGCGGTGGAATTGCTTCAGTTCCTTTCCTGCAGGGCAAAGGTACTGCTCTTTCTCAGCGTCCCAGGTGAAGTCGGAACGCGAGAAGGTGCCGTCCGTCCGCTTTGACTTATCGAAGACCGGAATGTGCGGTGCGATCTCCTTCTCTTTGACCAGCCAAGCAAGGTTGTCGGCAGAACCGTAGGCACTGTCGGCCGCGAGGTAGTCGGGCCGCAAGCCGAAGCGGTTCTCGGTCCTGTCGAGCATCGTACGTGATGCCCCAACCTCCGCCTGACGGATTGCCCGTGTCGCCTCCACATCCACAATGACGCCGTGATCGGTATCGATCAGATAATTGGTGGCATAGGCGAAGAAGGCATGGCCTTTGTGGGCACCGGTCCATTGGGCGGCCGGATCGGACGGGGAAATAAACTTCGGCGTCACTGGTGAGGCCGCGCCGAAAGCAGCATCGTCGAGAACGGCCAGATATTCCTGTACCGAGCGGCCAGCATCTTCTTTGGCCTCCCATTCCGAACCGGGCACCGACCGCTGCTTGTTGGCGTCGGCCGCGATCAGGCTGGCATCAACCGCAAATCCTTCCGCACTAACCAGTCCCTGGGCAAGACAGCGTTCCACCACCGTCTCGAACATAAGACGCAGGATGTCGCTTTGCCGGAACCGGCCATGACGATTCTTCGAGAAAGTGGAGTGATCCGGAACTTTGCCATCCAGTCCAAGGTGGCAGAACCAGCGATAGGCGAGGTTGAGATGGACCTCCTCACATAGCCGCCGTTCAGACCGTATGCCCATGGAGTAGCCGATGATTAGCATCCGCATCATCAGCTCAGGATCAATCGAGGGGCGGCCGGTATTGCTGTAAAAGGGCTTCAACTGTGCTCGCACACTGTCGAGTTCGAGATGACGGTCGATACCGCGCAGCAGGTGGTCGGTAGGAACGTGATCATCAAGGCTGAAGTCGTAGAAGAGCTGCGCTGGAGCTGCCTGACATCCCATCATCGCTCAATCCTCCCCAAATCAATGAGACGATTGAATCATGCCTATCGTGAAAAGAGAATTCGATATTATATTCAATCAACAAAGGCTTCGAAACGAACTGGTTTTGCCATGACGCAAGAAAAAACCACAGCCATGCGGTGCATAGTCTCGCTCATCAAGATCGTATGGTCAGTGTCGATCATCGTCGCAGCGACTGCGGTGGGAGCCTTGATTGGTTGGGAGAACCATGGCGTTGTCGGAGCGGTTGCTCTTGGATTCGTTGGCCTCGTGGTTGGTGGCTTCCTGAGTTCGCCTTCGTTACTTCTGCAACTCATTACTTGATATCTCGCCAACGTTGAGCCACCTCACATCGAGGGTGTTTTTCAACGGTATC
>NZ_JAFLMY010000061.1:0-2023 GCF_017313375.1 Agrobacterium sp. Ap1 | reverse complement strand
GCGCTTCTCTAATCGGCGGGGTAAGGTCAAGCTCTGTTCAAAGCTATTCCACGGCAGCGCGATCAGGGCTTTTGTCCGAAGTAGGCGCTGGGCGGCAGACGCCTCTCCGCCGAAAGGGACAAAGGTTTTCGTATCATCGGCGCTGCGGGGTTTCGCGCAACAATCGGTACAGCCCAACACCGTTAAGTATCACGAGCATTCCGGCAAAGAATATGATGAACCCGCCAAACATACCTGCACCGAAGCCGACAGGGCCGTCATAGAGACCTGCATCAAAGCCCGCAGAAATTGGGTCCAGAACCCATCTGAACCAAAGAAATACTGCAAGTACCTCGACACCGTACGCGACAACGGCGGCGAAACTACCGATCCTACGCTTGATCAGAGCGATGAGAGCGTGAACGACCAAAGCAAGCGGGCTTGTTACCAAAAACACGATAAACAGAACGACGAACGGCCCAGCGGCATAAACGATGGTGTCTTTCAAAATGGGCCTCCGCGGTCATGCTGTCCTTCCCAAGATAGAGCTATTCATTTCAGTCTCGCAATGTCTCCGATTGGCATTTTCCAGCCGGAAGCGCTTCTCCGCAATGGAGCCAGTCCCTGTTTGCATCGGCTTGTGCAGTGTTCAACGTCTTTTCGCGGCCCTTGCTTCTCTCCGGGGTCGGCACTCAGCCCTCCCATGATGGGGTCCAGTAGATGATGTGGCCCAATCTATGCTGCATCCTGATGACGGATCATCGGAATAAACGCCGCCACGAACTCACATCACCATCGTCCGCGAAGGACGTCTTCCGCCGCTCCGCGGAACTTCGAATTTGTATCTCGGGTTAGCCGCTAGCGCTGGCAATCATGCCGCTGTGGTTGAGATGGTGTCCTCCCTAGTCCAACGGAACTCCGAGCCGTTGACCCACATGCGATGCATGACGACCGCGAGCCGTCGTGCCAATGCCACCTTGGCTTTCTTGCTGCCATGCCTCTTTGCAATATTCATGGCCCATGCCTTGAGCCAGCACCATTTCACCACGCGCGTCATCATCGACTGAGCGGCCTCGTAGAGCAGCCTTCGCATCATGGCATCGCCGCGCAGAGAGACGTGGCCGACCCGGCTCACTTCGCCGGATTGTTTCAGTACGGGCGTAAGACCCAATATCGCTCCGACTGATCGAGAATGACGAAACCTGCTGGGGATATCGATCGTCGAGACATAGGCGAGCGAGACGATCGGTCCAACGCCAGGCACCGTCATCAATCGCCTGCAAACATCGTCATGCTTCGCCTCGGCTCGAACCCTCTTGTCCAGTTTGGCAAGACCTTCTCGCAACTTGCGCCGTCCGGCGAGCAGTGGCTTCATGATTTCCGCAAGCTCAACGTCGTGTTCGACAAGCTCGAGTATTCTTCTCTCGAACGTACCGCCCGAGGCATGACCGACCTTCAATCCGAAGTTGCGCAGAAGCCCGCGCATCTCGTTCTCCAGGTCGATCGCCTTTTCCTGCAGTAACGATCGGGCTGTTAGCAAGGCGCGGCGCTTCTGGCTGGTGAGCGTCTTCACGTGCACGTCCTTGAACAGGCCGACCCGCATCATATGGGCAATGCCGCGTGCATCGTTCCGATCGCTTTTATTCTGTTGAAGGGCATCCAGGAAAGCTTTGGTGTGGCGCGTCTCGATGCAGAAGACGGGGAAGCCGGCTTTTGCCAGTCCTTCAAAAAGCCATTGCGACAACGGTCCTGCCTCAACGCCCACCCTCTCCAAGCTGAATGCCGGATCGCTCAGGATGGCTACAAGGTCCTCCGGATGAGAAACCACCTTTCGTTCCCGGCACAGCTTCCCGCTTTCATCGACAATACAGACGCTCGTTTCTTTGACCGAGACATCGAGGCCGGCATAGTGTTTCATGGTTGCGCTCCTCTGCATGATGGTTGTGCCTGGTTCTGACAGGCAATTGTATCATCGGCAGTGCGGTGAAGCTCCCTCCTCCGGGCGGATGAGATGGGGCACGAAGCCGATTAGCCCATCTATGCT
>NZ_JAFLMY010000099.1:0-243 GCF_017313375.1 Agrobacterium sp. Ap1 | reverse complement strand
ACCGCCCGGTTTTGCCCACGGTTTCTGCACGCTCGCACCCAATACCGAGATCAGCTACAAGGTGACCAACTATTACAACGCCGAACATGATCGTGGCCTGTTGTGGAACGATCCGGCGCTCGGCATCGATTGGCCGGTCGATGCGGACAAGGTAGCCCTTTCCGAGAAGGACAGGAAGCAGCCGTCGCTGGCCGACCTTGGCACCGTCTTCACCTATTGAGGCATACCTGATCTTGCCCGGAC
>NZ_JAFLMY010000060.1:0-2271 GCF_017313375.1 Agrobacterium sp. Ap1 | reverse complement strand
GTAACTGGAGCAAATCCGGTGGCAGGAGGGATTCCCGTTTTCTGCAAATCATGAGATTCTTCTTTCATGACGAAGCGCCGCCTGCCCATGGTCGAGCATGCCGATACGTTGTCGCTGAAGGCGCTGCGGGAGCTTGTGACGGGTCTGGTGGAGCGGGCGGAGCGGGCAGACACCCGGATCGGAAAGCTCGAGGCCGAAAACCAAAGGCTTCGCGACGAGAACGACCAGCTCAAGATCGAGAACACGCGGTTGAAAGTCGACAACCAGCTCCTGCGCGACGAGATCGCGCGGCTGAAGAACCTGCCGCCACGCCCACCGTTCAGACCATCGGGCATGGAACAGGCGACCAGCGACAAGACGATCATCGGCAAGGAGACGGCTACTCGGCCGCGGGGGCCGAAGAACGATACGAAGCGCGTCACGCGCGAAGAGGTACTGGCCGCCAGCGTTCCACCTGGATCGCGCTTCAAAGGCTACAAGGATTGCCTGGTGCGGGATCTGGTTGTGCGCGCCGACGTCGTGCGCTATCGCCGCGAATGCTGGCTGACACCGGATGGGCACACGATCACCGCGCCGCTGCCAGCAGGCGTCCAGGGTGGCTTTGGGCCCAACCTGCGGCGCTTCTGCCTGATGCTTCATAGCCATGGACAGGTCACGACGCAGCGACTGACGACCCTGCTCAACGATATCGGTGTCGAGATTTCCAAACGCCAGGTCATCCGGTTTTTGACGCAACGGATGGATGGCTTTCATGCCGAGGATGCTGCCGTGCTGCATGCCGGTCTGGTCTCGGCCCCTTACGTGACCGTTGACGACACCGGTGCCCGCCATGCCAACCGCAATTTTCATACGACGCATATCGGAAGCGAGCATTTCAGCGCCTTTCGCACGGCGCCATCCAAGTCGCGGCTGAACTTCCTGGCTCTGCTGCGTGGCAACTATCAGGACTATGTCCTCAACGACGCCGCCTTCGCCCTTCTGGAAGACCGACAGGTGGACCCCGCCCTTCTGGCGCGCTTGAACACGGGCGAGCCTCGGCGGTTTGCCAACCAGGTTCCATTTCTTGGCCATCTGGCGGAGAAGGGTATCGACATCTTTGACAGGGACATCATCCGCCCGTTTGCCGAGGCGGGCATTTGGGGTTCCATCCGCCATCATGGTCTTGTCGGCAATACGGTGATCGTCTCCGACGATGCCGGACAGTTTCGCGTCGGCACCCATGCCCTGTGTTGGGTTCACGCGGAGCGATTGCTGCAAAAACTGATGCCGGCGACGCCGCGCCAGATAAAACATGTCGAGACCCAGCGCGAGCTGATCTGGCTCTTTTATAAGCTTCTGAAGGATTTTTCGCGAAGTCCCAGCCGACGTGCGGCCCGCGGACTCCAGATCCGGTTCGATCGAATATTCTCCATCCGCACCGGATATGGCGATCTCGACAAACTGCTGTCTCGGCTGAAGCGCCGCAAGGCCGAGCTGCTGCGGGTTCTCGAGCGACCTGAAACGCCGCTTAATACGAACGCGTCGGAAAGAGATCTGCGCAGCTTCGTCACCAAGCGAAAGATTTCGGGCGGCACGGTCAGTCGCAATGGTCGGCAGGCGCGCGACAGCATGCTTGGTCTGATGAAGACCTGCCAGAAGCTCGGCCTGTCGTTCTGGCACTATCTTGGCGATCGGTTGGGCATGGGCGGACTGGAACGGTCCATTCCTCCACTGGCCACGATGATCGCCGCCAGAGCCTGAGCACATCAACGGCGATCAGGCTTGGGGAAAGCAACGATCTTATCCGAAGCCCTCGTACCGGTCCCACCTGATGTGCCCCCTTCTGACTTGGGCCCATCTGACCTGGCCTTGCCCGCCATGACCTCATCCAGCGTATCGAGCACATGGGAGCCGGTGAGCTTCAGCAGCGTCGGCGACACGTTCCACTGTCGCTCATCGTCGGTATGCACCGTCACCGTTTTCTTGTTGCGGCGAATAACGATGCCCCGGATCGTTGCTCCACCAGGACCTTCGAACGTCACGCCGCTTCCGACCCGAATGTCCTGCAACGCAGCTGCAGTCCGCTGATGATGCAGGAACTGCAGCCGTTCGACGATGCGCGCATTGAGTTCGACCAGCGCCGCCTCGTCCAGGTTATCAATGTCGATCCGCCGCATGGTCTGCGCCCCTTTGTTGTTGCCGAAAACACCATGCCAAGGGCAGCACACGGACGCAATCTCGCCATCCGCACTGCCCGTTATCGGGCACTGCCACCAAATCAGCCCCGCTTAC
>NZ_JAFLMY010000098.1:0-243 GCF_017313375.1 Agrobacterium sp. Ap1 | reverse complement strand
CAGACCAGCAGGCTTTTGTCACCTGAATCGAGCCAATAGCCGGTGTGCCCGGCGGTGTGGCCCGGAAGCGGCATCGCTGTGATGCCGGGCAGCACCTCGCCGCCCTCGATAGTACGCAGTCTGTCGCGATAGCCATCGAACGCCTGACGCGCGACGAGGAAGTTGCCACGGGCGCGCTCGGACGCGCGGCTCAGATTGCCGTCATCCTGCCAGAACGCGACTTCCCGATGGTGGGCGACAAGC